>JAHLLQ010000001.1:947790-1263720 GCA_020444065.1 bacterium
GGTCGGACTGAGTCCCTGTCAGGATGGGCCGATCCCGAACGGATGGATCCTTCGATAGGAAATGGCACGAAATTCTCTCCGGGTATTGGTGAGATACCCGGAGGTCTCGTGCCCGATGACAGCCGAAGCAGTATCGCAACCACGGCAAGAGCCGCGACATCCCAACAAGGTAACGGGTCGGCGCTTGCTGATCACGAGCCTGATCCTGCTCGCTTTGATGGTCCTGTGGGGGCTCTTTATTGGGGGGAGTCTGCGGGCAGACGAAGTAATCAGCGGCTCGATGATTCCAACTCTGCAAATTGGCGATCGCCTGATTGTACGCGAGTGCACTGACTGCACTCCAGACCGCGGCCAGATCGTTGTCATTGAGGCGCCCGATGGCAATGGCCCCAACATGGTGAAACGCGTTGCCGCGGTTCCTGGGGACATGGTCGTCGTTGTGAATCACATGGCGTACATCAATCGAAAGCCATCGCGTTCGGAGCTCGAAAGCCGTGGGGCGTGGCCTCCCAGCTACGTGAAGGGCTACATGCTGGGCGAGGATGAGTACTTCGTTCTCGGCGATAATGGCGACAACAGTTGGGATTCCATCTATTTCGGCCCGATCAAAGGCGAGACCATTGTTGGCAAGCCCCTCCTGCGCTATGCTCCCCTGACGCGGTTCGGCTCTGTCTGAAGAATCTACTTACAAACATCCCCATAATCACCAGTTCACCATGACTTTCTTTTCTGGAGGGCAGCCGTCGACTGGAGTTGACAGTCGGCCTCCTGCTCCGGAAACTGCTCCGCTTCGCATGTCTAAGGAGAAATAAGATCGATGGTAGAAAAAGTGACCAAGAAAACCAAGAAGCCGGCCGCAAAGGCCAAGAAGGCCGCCGGCTCAAAGAAAGCCGCCGCTTCTCAGAAGAAGTCCGTCGGCCCGAAGGTGAAGATTACCCTTCCAGGCGGGAACTCCATTCGCGTGCCGCTCAATACGCCGGCCGGTGAAGCGATGAAACTCGGCAAAGTCGAGGCGCCGTACCCGATCGTTGCGGTGCGTTTCCGCAACAAAGTTTATTCGATGGAGCGCCCGCTCGATAAGGCGGGTCTGCTCGAGCCCGTTCACCTGGGCAGCCGCGACGGAATGCTGATCTATCGCCGCAGCTTGAGCTTCGTTCTGATCCGTGCAGTCACCGAACTGTTCCCGGATCTGCGCATTTATATCAATCACTCGCTCGACCAGGGCTACTACTGCGAGTTGTACTGTGAGCAGTATCAGAAGGACGGCCCGGTGCAGGTCAGCGAAGTCGATATGCGCTCGATCGAAAGGCGGATGCAGGAAATCATCGACGCCGATGAGCCCATCCAGCGCGGCGAGTATCCTTTGGAGAAGGCGATCAAGATCTTTGAAGAGGCGGAACTGCACGACAAGGTCGAGTTGCTGAAGTACAGTGCGTCCGGCCCGGTGTCAGTGTACCAGCTCGGCAGCGAGATCAACCACTTCTACGGCCAACTCGCGCCCTCGACGGGCTATCTGAAGACGTTCGAATTGCAAACGGTCGAACCCGGTTTTGTGCTGCGTTTTCCGACGATCAGCAAACCGCTCGATACGCCGCCGTTCGTTCACCAGGAGAAGATGTTCGGCGTTCTGAGCGAATACGAGCGCTGGATGCGAATCCTCGAGTGGCGCACGGTTCCGAACTTGAATGCGCTGATCGATGCCGGGCGCGTTCGGGAGTACATCCTGATCGCGGAAGCGCTGCACGAGAAGCGCCTGGCTGCGATCGCCGACCGAATCACGACGCACGAACGTCGCCCGCGTATCATCCTTCTGTCCGGCCCATCGTCCTCCGGCAAGACGACCAGCATGAAGCGTCTGGCGATTCAGTTGCGCGTGAACGGAAAACGCCCGGTCGTCGTGAACCTTGACGACTTCTTCGTCAACCGCGAGGACACCCCGCGCGACGAAAAGGGCGAGTACGATTTTGAGTCGTTCCACGCAATCGACGTGGCACGTCTGCAGGAAGCGATTCGCGGATTGCTGCGAGGCGAGAGGGTTCAACTGCCGAAGTTCAACTTCCAGAAAGGTCGCAGCGGTCCGGGCGAGACCATGCAAATCGATGAGGATCAACTGATCTTGCTCGAAGGCATTCACGGCCTAAACGACAACCTGCTGCCGACGATTCCGGATGGCTTGAAGTTCAAGATCTACGCAAGCCCTCTGACGCACTTGAACATCGACGATCACAACCGAATCCCTTCCAGCGACGCGCGGTTGATCCGTCGACTGGTGCGCGATTTCAACTATCGTGGTTACGACGCGGTGCAGACACTGAAGCGTTGGCCGTCGGTGCGCCGTGGTGAAGAGAAGAACATCTTCCCGTACCAGGAAAACGCCGACGTGATCTTCAACTCGGCACTTCCGTACGAGATCGCCGCACTGAAGACCTTTGCTCAGGCCGTCCTCAAGCGCGTCAAGCGCAGCGACCCGGAAATGAGCGAGGCTGCGCGCCTGATGAAATTCCTGTCTTACTTCCGCGAGATCGATCCAGACTTCGTCCCGCGTCATTCACTGCTGCGCGAGTTCATCGGTGGATCGTGCTTCACGTACTGATGCAAACGAACAAACGCTGAATCAAAGGCGCCCTGGAAACGGGGCGCCTTGTTATTTGGCGTACTTCTCGAGAACCTTCTGCCGTTCCTCTTCCGACAGCGAAGCGATGTACTTCTTCCAGCCGGGGCACCACTTCGTATGCCACTTCCAGAGCCTCGCAAGAATGGACGCTGGGTTGTCGTCGTACTTCGATCGCAGTGTGCAGTTTTCGCAAGCCATGGCCCTTTCCTCTCCTCACAATGGGCTGGCTCAATGAGATGCCGCGTTCAGTCCTGGGGCGACAGGAATCTCGCAATTCGGCATGTGCCGGCAATGGGGTGGTCGATTCGTTTCTTCTTGCGACGGTGAAGAGTGTCCGCCAAGGCTGAAGGTACTGGCAGATTGGGGGAAAGAAGGAGAACTCGATGGCCTCGGCACCCACGATACCGATTTACCAGACGAACGGCGACCACGCGGGCGAAAAGATCGACGAGATCTTCGCACCGCCGGAGTTCTTCGCGCTCGCGACAGCCATCAGCTACGTCCTAAAGGAGTTCCGAACCCAGAAGGATGGCGGTGCCCTCCGCATCGTCTCGGGGTTCGATCGCATCGTCTCGGGCAAACGGGCCGAGATGAATGCCATGTTCACATGGTACTGTGCCGTAGCTGCGGAGCATGCTCTGCTGCAAGGAAACGAGTCTTGGGAGGCGTCGCCGGAGGATTTTCATGAAGATGCCCGGATCTTCCTGGCGCGAGTCTTCCTCGCGGAGCCCTTCCTTTCCCCAACAGTTGTGAATCTATACACGAACCTCTTCTTGCTCCTCAAATCCCTGATTACCAAGGCCGGGAGTGAGATGGGCGAAGAGGGCGCCATCAAGAGGATCTTCTGCGCCGTGCCCCGTCTCGTGACCAATTCGATGAAGCCTCAATACATCAAGGCATTCGATGCTGACATCGCTCTCGCCGCCAAGGAACGGATCGATCTGCTGCTGCACTTCTGCCACAAAGTGGAGTCGGGGAACCTCGAGTACTGCTTCTGCCGCCCCGACCGCATCAAAGAGAAACCCAACCTCTCGCAGTACATGTCTTGAGACTGGGATTTGGGATCGCATGGGCGCGGCCTCACAGAATCACTTTCTTGCTTCTTGCCGATTGGCTTTTCTTGACAGTGTTCCGCTGAAACAGATCGAGTGGCGCTTAGCCCTGCCCATCCGCAGGGCCCGGCGGGGATGGCGGCCCTGCCCGATATTGCCCGGCTGCCGCCAATTCGTTCGTGGCCGAAGGAGCACCTCACCCAATGGATATGTACGTCGTCGAAGGAGGACAGCCGCTTCGCGGCACAGTCTTCGTCAGCGGCTCGAAGAACGCCTGCCTGCCGCTGATGTGTGCGGCATTGCTGGCGGATGGCCAGACCGTTCTGGAGAATGTTCCGGATCTCCGCGACATCCGATCGATGATCTCGCTGTTGGAGCATTTGAACGCCAAGGTGGTGTTCAAGAACAGTCGCCTCGTGATCGATTCGCGCCAGTTCGATACCGACTGGGTCCCGTACGAAATGATGCGGAAGATGCGTGCGTCCATGTACGCCTTCGGACCGACGATCGCCCGGCTCCAGCGGGCCGCGGTTTCGAAGCCGGGTGGATGCAACATCGGCAACCGCCCGATCGACCTCCACCTTAAGGGCTTCCGCGCCCTCGGCGTTGAGATGGTCGAACGCAAAGGCTACGTCCATGCCCGCCACAACGGCCTGAAGGGCGCCGAGATGTCGCTGCTGGGCCCGAATGGTTCCTCAGTCGGTGCCACCTGCAACGTTCTGATGGCCGCCGTTCTGGCCGAGGGCCGCACCGTAATCAATGGCGCCGCCCGCGAACCGGAAGTGGTCGAGTTGGCGAATTTCCTGACCGCCATGGGCGCCCAGATTGACGGCGTCGGCACCGAAACTCTGACGATCGACGGCGTCGAACACCTGGAACCGGTCAAGTGGCGTGTGATGCCCGATCGCATCGAAGCCGCGACGTTCGCTGCTGCCGCGCTGATGACCGACGGCGATGTCCTGCTGCAGAATATCAACGGCACCGACATGACCTCCACGCTGTGGGCGCTTCGTAACTGGGGCGCGGAAATCACGCACACCTCGGAAACGTCGATGCGGGTCCGTCGCACCGAGGGCGAGCCCGGCAACCCGCTCCACTTGGTTACGGAGCCCTATCCGGGCCTTCCGACGGATGTCCAGCCGGCGCTCGTGGCCCTGCTCGGGCTGACCCCCGGCTCGTCAACGGTTCGCGAGACGATCTACTTCGATCGCTTTATGCACGTCGAAGAGCTCAACCGCCTGGGCGGCAGCATGCGCCGCGAAGGCTCGATGGTGGCGATCGAGGGCGCAAAGCAATACGAGGGCGCCGCGGTGATGGCGTCCGACCTGCGCGCCGGAGCGGCGCTGGTGCTGGCGGCCCTTTCCGCTAAGGGCGAAAGCCAGGTTCGCCGCATCTACCACGTCGAACGCGGCTACGAGCGCTTCGAGCAGAAGCTCGCTTCTCTGGGAGCCAAGATTCGCCGCGCCGAAGAACAGGAACGCGACCCCGGCCTGGATATCTGGGAAGAGAACGAGACTGAAGCCGGCCTCTCCGAGGTCGAAACCCAGGCGTAGGCCCCCTGCCACACAGAACGAAAAGCAATCTCGCCCCCCGCTTCCCCGGGGGGCGTTCTTTGTCCTCATGACTCCTCACCGGCTTCTAGCTTGACCTCTCGGCGGAAGACTGCCATCTGCATATTGTCTCAAGTATCTTGGTGGGAGGAGAAAGACATGAAGTTCCTGTCGTGCATGACCGCTCTTCTATTTGTCACGATCGCGCCCGCATGGGCGCAGATGACCTGGGAGGACCTGGAGATCACGGGTGCTACTGTGCGAGGGGATAACCTCGTTGTAGACCCATCCGATCCGAACCACATCTACTTTGTCGCCACAATCGGGGGTGAATGGCCGCCCTACCTCTTCGAGAGCAAGGATGGGGCGGCGACTTGGCAGAAGGTCATGGATGTCGGTGTGACGGATTGGAGCGGGACGTTTCGGGAGGTACACTTTCTTCCCGGAGATCCGAACACCATCTATGTCGGGCGACACATCAGCACCGATGGCGGCCAAACGTGGGAGTATCACGGTTTTTCGACTCCGATCTACGCAATTCACCCGAGCGATCCCGACATCATGTATCGCAAGAATCACTACGATTGGCGCGAACCATACTACCCCTTCATGCGTACAACCGACGGCGGCGCCACGTGGGATGAAGTCGGCCCAGTGCCAGAAAGTGGGGTTGGAACTCCCACGTCAATCGCGCTCGATCCGAACGACACGGACGTTCTGTATTGTACTCTGTTGAGCTACGAAGGGGTCGGGGCGATCGATAACTTCGGCGTCTTCAAGTCAATCGACGGTGGGGACACTTGGGCCAAGACTCCGCTGCATTCCATCCTTCATGAATCGCTGCTGGATCGAGTCGTGATCGATCCAGGCGACTCCACACGGTTGCTGGCAAGCGTCTGGGGAGGAGGCGGAGGAATCTATCTTTCAGAGGATTCGGGGGACTCCTGGACGGAAACGCACTATGGGGCCATCATGTACCTTCTGCCAGATCCCTATGTCGCGAGCCGATTCTATGCCTTCTCTGATCGAACCGATGTCCTGAATTCGACAGTGCATCTCAGCTACGATGGCGGCCAAACCTGGGATGATCAGTGTACGCACCTGCCGGAATTGGCTCAGCGTGTTCGTGCCGCCGCCATGCCCACGACTGGGACACTGCTGGCTGCGATGGACCATGACAACGGCGTGAGCAAGAGCACCGATCAGGGTATGACATGGCAACTTATGAACGAGGGCCTTTCGGCAATCAACGTCTCCGATGTCTATGTCCATCCGGAGAACCCCGATCTGGTCTTCCTCGGGACACAGCGCGGAGCATTCCGCGCCGACATGGGCACCTGGTCGCAAGGCGATCCGGTCGACTGGGAGATCGTCACGGATTCCAGATACGAGGCCACGACGCTGACAGCGCTGCCGGGAACCGGGGGCGAGATGCTCTGCACTGGGTTCAGTTGGATTCATCAGAGCCTGGACTATGGTGAGACCTGGAGTAACATCTACAATGCGGGACCCGGCGACAAGACGACCTACTTGAACTCGATCTATGCCTCGGAGAACGACCCCGGTCGTGTGATCTTCGCCGGCGCAGATTGGGACAGCAAAGTGGCTAAGCTGCTCACCTCCGGAAGCAGTGGGACGGCGCCCTACACGATTGCTGCTCCCGCCGGAATCGGGACAATCAGTTGGATGGAATGGGGTCCGGTCGGGAATTCGCGGATTCTGTACGCAGGATGCAAGTCGATCTACGGGTATCCCGGCGGCATCTTGCGCAGCATGGATGAGGGAGATACGTGGGAAGTTCTCTCCGGCTACCAGGGCGAGATGTACTACTTCTATGGCCACAGCATTGCGGTGGATCCAAACAATGGGAATGTGGTCTATGCCGGCAATGGAAGCGGGGGGTACACCGATGGCGGTGATTGGTGGGCCGGCCTGACCGGAGAACTCCCGATCTGGCTCCAGCTCGAACGGTCTGGCAACGATTTCACCGCGAGATTGTCGAGCGACGGCTCAACGTGGCAGGATTACGGGAGCCTGAATATGGACCTGCCGAGCGATGTCTATGTCGGTCTCGCGGTCTCTGCCAATTTCGACAATGTCTCCACGACCGCGACCTTCGAAAACGTCACATGGGCAACGGCGGCGCCATGGAGCAACATGGACATCGGGGAGCACACCAAATCCGGTGGAGTGATCGAGACCGCGGGACAGTATGAAATCACTGCGTATGGGCATGAAATCTACGGCCGCCAGGATGCGTTCCACTATGCCTATCAACAGCTCTCGGGCGATGGCGTCATCACGGCTCGCCTTGTCGGATTTGCAGATGTAACAGCATGGTCGAAGGCAGGATTGATGGTTCGCGAGACGCTGACAGCCGGCTCCAGGAATGTGTTTGCAGGCGTCGCCGGGAATGAGACGCTGATGCTGCAACAACGCAGCAAGTCCACAGACGTCTTGTTCCTTGAGAAATCCGTCGATGCCGGGGATACCTGGGAAGACATCGGCCCGGCGCTGGAGGAAGGTCAGGTCTACGAGGTCATTCGTGACATCGAGATCGACCCATCGGACTCGTCCCACATTTTCTTCACAACGGGATCGAGGATCTACGAGAGCACCGATGCGGGCGATTCCTGGACTCTGCTCGAAGAGGGCCTCGATAGCGTTGGAGTCATTGAGTACCAGCCTCCCAGCGCTCGAAGAAGCCCGTCGGGCCTTCTATTCGCAGCCTTCGGCGGATCAGTATCCGTTGCCGAACTGGCGGCCGTTGCGTCAGCCGATCCCAACGGGTGGATGCTCTACGAATAGACGCGAAGTCGTCCCGGGCAATCGATAAGATGCCCGGGACGATGCGCATCGATGCTGACATTCCGCGCGTCGCCGTCATGGCGGTGTGATAAGAGTTCTTGGCTGGCTGGAGGCGCTTGCATGCACACAGAATTAACTACTGTCGCCTTTCTTCTTATTACCTGCGTGATCGCTCACGCTGACGAGGCGGTTTCCACCGAGCCTCACGATCGCCAATCAACGCCTGCGATTGCCGCAGGAGGGCAAGCAACTGGGCAGTTCAGTTGGCAGGATTTCGGAGAGAGAGCAGTCCTGATTCATTCTTCAGGATCAGCGATCTACTTCCGTAGGATATCTACGCCGGAAGCCGGTGAGAACGCGAAGTGGCTTGGAGTCACGGAAGTTAGTCAAGCTCAGTGGCTCATGGTGATGGCGGATTGCCCTTCGGAGCACACGGGGTCTGAGTTGCCCGTAACGAACGTCAGTTGGTACGATGCCAACGACTACTGCGACTCCTTCAAGGACCTTCCTGTCAGAATTCGGCTTCCTTCTGTCTCAGAATGGGAAAGCGCCTGCAACTGTACCGGATATCCGGATTTCGAGGAGGCGCCAGCGCCTTTCTGGGCATGGTATCAACCCAATAGCCCAGATGGTCCTCATCCGGTCGGGACAAAGCCTGCGAATCCAAAGGGATTCTACAACATGCTGGGGAATGTGCAGGAATGGTGTCTGGATCAAGATCAGATGCGAATGGGGATGAAGGAATTCAAGGGCCAAGACATCCGACAGTGCAAAGGGGGTGAATGGGGGCTGCCAAATGATCTCCACCTCAATTGCGACACGACATGGGCCTTGCACGCAGGCGACTCGAATAGCCACATGGGATTTCGCATCTTGGCGGAGATGAAGGAATCGGCGGTCAAGTAGCCGGGGAATACTGGCAGGAGATCGAGACCGAAGCCGGCCTCTCCGAGGTCGAAACCCAGGCGTAGATGGCTCTCCAAATCACCGGAACCTTTGATAGCAAGCCACACAACTCGCGCGTCGGGGTTGCGCTTCGGGCCTGATTGGATTCTAACATCTGCCCGGACCGTGCGGTCCGTTGTTTGACCGACCCTCCGCGCGAGGACCGCAACTCGTTGATTTTGCGCACCTTACAGGCCATTCTGCTCGTCGCCGTCATGGCGGTGTGGGGAGAGGCACGGGCGGCCCCCGAGGTCCATTTGCCGCTGTTTCGTGTGCCGTCGGGGGCCGAGGTCGATCGGCTGATGGTGGCCGCGACCGATACGAGCCCACCGCTGCAGTTGGACGTCCCGGGGATCGCTGAAGTCTGGCGGATGAACGAACTGGTCATCGCCGGATCGGCTCCTCCGAATGAAGAGGCGTTGCGTGCACTGCGGAAGGAAGGCGTTCGCACGCTGATCAGCATCGACTTCGCTCCGCCGGATTTCTATGCGGCGGCAGCGCATGGAATGGCTTACGTCCACGTCCCGATGAGGTACGGGCACATCAACAGCGGCGAGCTGTACAATCTGCTCCGAGTCGCCAGTTGGATGGAGGGCAATTACTACATTCACGCCGCCCCGGGAGAAATCCGCGCGCTGCCCGTGGCGGCAATCACGGCGGGGTGGCTGGAAAATCGCAGTTCCGAACGAGCGCTTTTCCTCCTTCGCCGCGCGGGCTATCCCATCTCCAGGTCCGCCGTGTGGGCCGATATTGCCGGGCCTTATTACTACATCGATCGGGCTCGAATCGATTGGGTGCCGGAGGACTTTCCCGAGAAGGTCGGAATGCCCCCGACGATCTGGTGGATGCAGCACATGAACGAGTCGTTCGCCGTGCTGCGCGAGGCGGCGCGTTTCGGATGGGATGCGCCTCCGAACTACACGGAGACCTCCCCCGCGGCGGAAGCACAGAGCATTGCGCAGAGCCTCGAACGCCTTGGTCTGCTGAGCGGGGATTCGGACGCACACAAGCGAGAGCTCATGGAGCAAGCGGCGCAGAAGGCGCGTGCGCTTCAGGAAGCTGTCGAAATCAAGGACAGGCAGGCGATCGGCGAGGCATGGGAGGGACTGAAGTTCTCGTGTCTCGAATGCCATATCGCATACCGCGACGTGGAGTAAGCGCGGCCATCATTCACGCCCTGAGAATACAATCGCCCCCGACCGTTCGGCCGGGGGCGATTTTACTTTCCGATGGTAGTCCCAAGGGGATTCGAACCCCTGTTTCCGCCGTGAGAGGGCGGCGTCCTGGACCGGGCTAGACGATGGGACCCCAATCCTATGAAGAGAAACTTGTTGGCTGGGGAGGGAGGATTCGAACCCCCGACATCTTGATCCAGAGTCAAGCGTGCTACCAGCTGCACCACTCCCCAGCAGGAGGGCCTGCGACATCCTTGCCGCAAGCGTGTGAAGGTCATTACGGAGACCCTTGCGGCTCGTCAAGGCTAGAATCCGCGTTTTTTTCGCCAAACCGGCGGAACCAGATGCCGGTACACTCGGGCAAAATCGCCAACTGCTCGTCGCGGACTCGATCGGCCAGGATGTCGCCGAAGAAGAATCGCGTCAGCCGTTCAGCCTCGTCGACGGACTCGAATCGATAATCGGTCCGAATGGCATGACGAGAGAAGCCGTACTCCTCTTCGAAGGCTTGATAGAACTCCGCCAGCCACGGCACCGGAGGAGCAGGCTCGGTATTTCCGGTGCCGAGGGTCTCGATGATCACGGCTCCTCCGCCGGGACGCAGAACGCGGCGAATCTCCGCCATGACCGCTGCGAGTTTCTCGCCCCAGGCGTCGCGATACCACCCGGCCAGGTGCCCGAACGTCCAACCCGCCAGGACGAGATCGGCGCAGTTGTCCTCGCAGCGCAAAGCAGCATTGTCAGCCACGGCAAGCGTCCAGTTCTCGGGAAGGCCCGCGAGGCGTTCGCGCGCGACGGCCAGCATGGCATCTGCGGCGTCGAATGCCTGAACCGATCGAGCAAGCGGAACGATCTGGCGCGTCAGGCGGCCGGTGCCGGCCCCGAATTCGACGACGTCGCATCCTGCCGGGTCGGCGATCTCTCGAATTGCGCGGAGCAGATTGCCCTGGAAGTCCTCCCTCGAAACGAGGAGGTCGTAGTCGTCTGCCTGGGTGGCGTAGATTTTCTGAAAGTCGGCCATGAGGGTTGGTCCTGATTCGTGGTCTTGGCATGTTATCGTTCCGAAACCCCTGATGAGAGGATCAAGCGCGGGAGGTTACAAGAGAAGACTTTCCGCGGCTCTTGCGATGCCTCTATTCCGCTCTAAGGCGTCCGCTTCCGCTTGCCACTGTTGGGCGATGCGTCTTTCCATCGCGGCGGAGGTCGTCATGATTGCGTTTGTTACCGGAGCGACCGGCTTTGTCGGCCAGAATCTCTGCGAGCGCTTGCGCCGCGAAGAGTGGGAGGTTCGCGCGCTTGTCCGAAAGACCTCCCGGACGGATTTTCTGGAGAAGATCGGGTGTGAGTTTGTTCAGGGCACGCTTGAGTCCGAGAAAGCCATTGGACGTGCGACGGCCGATGCGGATGCGATCTTCCACCTGGCGGGACTGACGAAAGCGGTCCGCCCGCAGGAGTTTATGAAGGTCAACGCTTCGGGTACGAAGCATGTCCTGCTCGGCGCGCACGAGGCGGGCTTCAAGGGGCGGTTTCTGCACCTCAGCAGCCTCGCGGCGGCAGGCCCGGCAGTCGAAGGCAAGCCGCGTACCGAGGATGATCTCCCCGCGCCGGTCAGCCTTTACGGGCGCAGCAAGCTGAAGGGCGAGCAATTCGCCGCACGCGCACGAGAGGCCTTTCCCGTGACGATCCTTCGCCCCGGCGCGATCTACGGACCGCGGGAGCACGAAATCTACGAGATCCTGAAGCCGCTGAAGAAGACGGGCATCTCTGTGTCCGCCGGTCCGGATATCGACCTTCAGATGACGCACGTCGACGACGTGGTTTCTGCGCTCGTGGTCACAGCGAACGATTCCGCCGCGGCAAACCAGACGTATTTCGTCAACGATCCGCAGACCTGGCCCTACTCGCGCGTGATGGAGTTGATGGGCGACGCGCTCGAACGGCGCATTCGACAGATTCGTATTCCGCTGGCTGCGGGTTGGGCAGTGGGTGCAGTTCTCGATACCGCCGGACGAATCGCCGGTCGGCCGCTCTCTCCGTTCGGACGCGACAAGATGCGCGAACTGGCCGCAGGATCGTGGATCGCAGACAGTGGAAAGCTGACGCTCGAATGCGGGTGGAAAGCTCAATGGGCGCTGCCCGAAGGACTGCGCCAGACGATTCGCTGGTACCGCGAAAACGATTGGCTGTAAGCGCTTAGCAGCGTTCCTCCAGGTAGTCCTGGACAACGTAGAAGACGCAATTCAACCCCGCCAGCAAAACCGCAATCACGAGATAGAAGAGCAGGACGACGAGCGACTCGCCAAAGCCCCTTTGGTGATTTCCGAACATGCCTTTCAAGAAGGCGAGCACTCCGTAGCCGGTCGAGCCAATCGCTCCCAACATGACAAGGATTCGACAGAGCGGAAGCACGAACTCATACATCCAAGGCCCACGCTTTCCGTACACACCGCCTGGAGAAGGTGCGGGCGAACTCGCCATCTGAGCGACAGACCGCAAGTCCGTGCCGCAGTCGCAGAATTCCACCTCGTCAGGGTGCTTGCGATAGCAGGAAGGACAGGTCTTCATAGGTCATCCTCAAAGCTGGTCTACGGCACTGCCGCCAGTTCGTCCTGTGCGGCGTTGACATCTTCCGCCGAGGCGCCCGCTGCTTCGGCTGCGGCGATGGCCTGCAGATATATCGCGCGTGCTTCGGGGTAAGCGTGTGTCAGCGCCAACGCCCGGGCGTCGTGCAGCAATTGCATCCACTCCGGCGGATGCAGGAGTTCCGGCGGGTAGCTTGCCTTTCGTTCTGCAAGCACGCGCTCCATCGCTTCGTGCAGTTCCTCCCCCGCCGGGCGCAGGTCATCGAGTGTCAGTCCACTTCCAGGGAATTCCTTCTGCCAATCCGGAAGGGGCGCCACCGTGTCCAGCCATGCGAGGACAGCAGTCGTGAGGAAATCGCCTTCGTCAGTGGTCAGTTCTTCCAATGGTGGCTCGGGCAACGCGGTGACCTTGCCCTGAAGGCCGAATTGCTCGACATACGGATCAACGCGCCGCAGCCGATACGGATGCGTTGTGGGAGCATCGGTCATTTGCAGAATCAACTCGCTTCGAAGGATCGGCGCGACAACCAGGTCCGGCCGATTGAGATCGTTGCTTCGCAGCGCCTCGATCATGCCCTGGTATCGACTCGTCAACTCCATCGCCAAGTATCGCGGCGGATAAACAGGAGTGTTGAACGCATCATCCTGCAGCCACTTGCTCAAGATCAGCATGTTACGGCCGTTGTCGCGATCGCCTGCGAGCGACTCGTCGATCAAGTTTCTCAGAAGGTAGTAGATCACGCGCCCATTGAAGACGCCTTCGTGACTGCGGACCTCACGCGAAAGCGCCAACGACCAGAGGAAGATCGGCGTCGCTTCCTTGCGAAGTTCCTGGCGCCAGAGGTTCTCGCCAAGATTGAAGAACGCGGCCTGCATTTCCGGAGTGTCAGTCTTGTACGCCGTCCGTTGTGCCTCGATGGACCGAATATAGAAAGGCTCCGCTTCGGCCAGGCGCCCCTGGTCGAGAATTGCAATCGCAAGCGCGTTGTAAAGCGATGCGGTGTCGGGATGATCGGGGCCGAGCCGCTTCAGACGAATGTGCAGCGCGTGCCGCCAGATGGATTCCGCTTCCGGCAGACGTCCGCGCGTGAAGAAGAACTCCCAGGCGACGTCATGGTACAAGGAGCCGATGTCCGGGTGATCTTCGCCCTTGGTAGCGCGATAAATCGCGAGCGCTCGATACTCCAACGGTTCTGCCTCGTCGTATCGCCCAAGCGCACCCAGCGTCATGGCCAACGTGTGTGTCGCATCGGCGACTTCCGGGTGATCCGGGCCGTGATTCTTGAGCGCAATCTCGTAAGCGCGTCGCGCGTACGGTTCTGCCAGGTCTGGGCGACGGTGGAATCGATACAACTGTGCCAGGCTGTGGTTCGTCGCACCAACGGTGGTGGAGTCGGGACCATACAGCTCGGTCTCCAGCTCGAGCAGACGCAGGAACTCTTCCTCTGCAAGATCGTACCGCCCTTCGCCGAAGAGTTGCTGGGCAACGCTTGCCAACGCTTCAACGGTTTCAGGATGCTGCTCACCAAGCAATTCTTCGCGCAACTGCAGCGAGCGTTGGAAGTACGCCATCGCCTCGGCAGCGCGCCCGGCCGCATTCAACGCATCGCCGACTTCCTTGTAAGCACGCGCCGCCTCAGGCGACTCTTCGCCATAGAGTCGCTGATAAAGCGGCAAAGTGGGTGTGGAATACTCCGCCGCTCGATAAGGCTCTCCGAGAGCATCCCACTGATCGGCAAGTGTGAGCGACAACTCCGCCCACTGCGGCTCGAGAATGTTGAGACTCTGGCGATACAACGTGCGATAGGCATCCGCATCGGGATCGAGTTTCTGGTAAGCACTAGCCGTCAGCGCCAGGGCCCGCGCCGTATCCGGATGATCGGCCCCGCGCAGTTGGCGCGTGCGATCGACTGCCTGCTCAAGCAATTGCGTCGCGGATGTCAAATTGTCTGCCCGTGCCGCGGCAACGCCCATTCCGATTAGTGGCTCGGGAAGCGCCGGCAATTGATCATGCACGTCACGATACAGGCCATAGGCGCGCGTGATCTCATCCGTGGACTTACTGCGCGCGAGCAGAACATTCGCCTCTGCGAGCGTTAGTTGATATGGTGGAGGGCCGAGTGAATAACCGGCTTCCGCCAGGCGAGAATGCTCTGCTTCAAGTTCCTTCAGTTCCGTGAAGAGCGGCGCCAGTGCTTCTTCATCGAGCGTAGTGGAAGCGCTCGGGGTGATAGAATCCGGCAATGGCGCTAGTCGTCCAAGCCGTGGTGCCAGCGTTTCTTCGCGCTCTCGCAAAGCAGTTAGTTGTGCCAGCTTGCTTGCGCGCTCCTGGTGAACTTCCAATCGCTGCGCAGCGAGTCGACGCTCAAGGTCTTTGCGCGAGTTTGCCTGTCGCAACCCGAACACCACGACGAGCGAACCGCTCATCAGGATGATCAGGATGATGCTGGCGACCAGGAAGAGCTTGCGCTGCCGGTCTTTTTGAAGACGCAGCACTTCTTCCGCCTCAACGCCTTTGATCAGCTTCTCGCGCTTCTCCTCGTTTTCCACGGCACCGGCAAGCGTCCGTGCCAACTGAAGATCCCCGGCGTACAATGCCTGGTGCGCGTGGCGCTCGAGAACCTGCTGGCGCATTGTTTCTGCGCGTTCGTTGCCGGGCCACAATTGCAGCGCCCGCACAAGTCGCTGCTCCAGTTCCGTCAGTCGCTCGTAAGCGATGATCAACGCGCCGGTGCCTTCGAGGATGTTCTCGATTTCGTTCGTGATCTCCACACTCTCGCGCCGCCGACCTGCACCGCTCAAATACTCCTCAATCGCGAGTCGAAAATCCCGCGCCGAAGCGGGGCGGTCTTCCGGCTTCGTGGCCATGGCCTTGAACGCCAGGGTCGACAACTCCGGCGGACACCAGCTTGGTAGTTCTTCAATCTGATTGTGAACGGCCTGCAGGTAGGCGCCCTGTGCCGTGGGGGCGGTGTGGGGAGGCTTTCCGGCTACGATCGCGTAGAGGATGCCGCCGAGTAGATAAACGTCGGTGTGAAATCCGAGCCCATCCGGCGATTCGCATGTCTGCTCCGGAGCCATGAACGCCGGCGTGCCACACGGATTCGTGGCCGTCGCCAAAGACAGGAACTTCGGCACGTTCTCTCTCGAGTGCATCGGGACTTCCGACTGGATGCTGACGGCCAAGCCCCAGTCCATCAGAAAGACTTCGCCAAAGTCGCCGATCATGACCTGCTGCGGCTTGAGATCGCGATGGATGATTCCCTTCGCGTGCGCGTAGGCAACGGCATTGCAAACGTCGATCAGGATGCGCATATGCCGAGCCAGGTAGGCATCCAGGTTGAAGTCCGCCGCGCGTCGATCGGCGACGATGAGATGGTGCCACGGCGTGCCGCGAACCAGCTTCATCGCCAGCAGCGGTTCCTCTTTGCCGCGAGCCGCCGTGCGCCCAAGATCGTAGACGGGAACGATGTTCGGATGGTCCAGTTCGCCGCTGGTGAACGCTTCCTGCAGGAAAGCGGAAACCTCGCCGGCGGAAAGACACTTCACCGCAACTTCGCGCGCGAGTGAGGACTGCCACGCGCGCCAGATTTCGCCTTGGCCGCCCCGGGCAATGACTTCCTTCAGCACGAAGTCCGGACGATCCTGCTGCGGCTTGCGTTCTTCGAGCCGTTCCGGCAGTTCACCCTCCGCGCCGGCCGTTTCGGTCCCCGGTCCCATTGTCGGCGGAGTGGCCTTGCCGCCGAATGTCGGAATCTCGCTCTTCGAAACCGTCATGGCGTTGGATTCGCCGGACGGCTGCTGGATCGTGTGACGCGATGGCAACGAGGCCAACGCGTCGAATCCCGCCGGGGCGGTTTCGGTGCGCGGAGCTTCGAAGGACAATGTCTGGCTGGGATTCAACTGCGTCAAAGTCGCCATCTGCTCGGGCGACAAAGGCAGTTCCTCCTCCGGCATCTCCGTCGGAGCCTCGCTGAGCTCTTCAGGGTCCTTGGCCATTGATCCCCTCCTGGGGCGGCTGATCGTTTGATGCGTATGATGGGCGCTTGGCGGAGACACGAGCAAGCGGATTTGCCCCCACCGGCATTGACAGGACGTCGGCAGACTCCGCACATTTTCTCCCACGCGAGCGGGCTTGTTAGCGCCGCGGTCAACAAGGGATGAGTGGTATGAGCACCAGCGAGCGGGCCGAAGAGTGGCCCTACGAAGTTGGCGAATTCGTTTGTCATCAATGCGGCAATTGCTGCCGCGGCGAAGGTTACGTCGAGCTGAACAAGAAGAACATCGACGAGATCGCCGAGTTCCTCGGCCTCAGCCGAGAGTCCTTCCTCGACACCTACTGTCAATATGATCGCCCGACCCACAAGTGGCACCTGATCGACCAGTCGGATGACCTAAAGAGCTGCATCTTTCTGGCGCAGGACAATTCCTGTCGAATCAATCCGGTCAAGCCGCAGCAATGCCGAGACTTCCCGGCGCGGTGGCGTCCGGAAAACATCATGGATTTCTGCGAGGGATGGCGCGCCGCGGCGGGCCATCCCCCGGCGAACAAACGCACAATGTCCGAGGACTGAATATGGCGCGGGACGATGGGTGGCGGCCGGGCTATTTGGCCCTGCTGGAGAGTGGTGAACTGGAACGCCGAGCACAGGCGTTGGAGGAGATGCTGGCGGATTGCTGCGTGTGCCCGCGCGAGTGCCACAGCAATCGCCCCGGAGGGGAAACGGGCGGATGTCGCGCCGGCATCAATCCCATCGTCTCTTCCTATTGCCCCCACTTCGGCGAAGAACCTCCCATCTCCGGCAAACACGGTTCAGGAACGATCTTCTTCGGCCTCTGCAATCTACGCTGTGAGTTCTGTCAGAACTACCAGATCAGCCAGGACGTTGCCGAAGCGCGCGGCCACGAATGCACGATCCCACAACTGGCCGATCGGATGCTCGCGCTGCAGCGCCTCGGTTGCCACAACATCAACCTAGTTACCCCGACGCACTTCGTGCCGCAGATCGTACGCGCGCTGCTGATCGCTGCCCGCGGCGGGCTGCATATCCCGATCGTCTACAACACGAACGCCTATGATCATCTGGATGTACTGCGCCAACTCGAAGGCATCGTGGATATCTACCTGCCAGATCTGAAGTACGCCGATCCGGATGCGGCGCGGAAGTACTCGCACATTCGCGACTATCCGACGCATGCCCGCGCTGCACTGAAGGAGATGTTCCGCCAGGTCGGCGATGAAGTTCTGCTGAATGGCGATGGCGCTGCTCGGCGGGGCATGATCATCCGCCACCTGGTCCTGCCGAACGAGTTGTCAGGCACAGAAGACTGCCTGGAGTGGATCGCGACGGAACTGAGCCCGCACGTTTCGATCTCGCTGATGGCACAGTACTTTCCGGCGCATCAGGCGATGAATCATGTGCTGTTATCACGTCGCATCTCGATGCGCGAATACGGTCGCGCGCTCCGCGCCTGCGAGCGCTTCGGACTCGAGAACGTCCTGACGCAGGAACCGATTTCGTCGGAGTACTACCGCCCGGATTTCACTCAGGACGAACCGTTTACGCGGTGAATCACGGAGTACCCACGTTCCACAATCCGGCTGCCTGTTTCGCCTTTGCGATAAGAACAGGATAGCGATCCCCTTTCAAATTGCTCCCCCGGTGATGTCGTATGAGAATCACGGCAGGAGGGATGGTAATGGGACTTCGTAGTTTGCTCTCGCTGCTCGCGCTTCTGATGCTCGGGCCGATTACCGCTCGGGCAGAAGCAACAAAACCCGTCGTTGTGGCAACAACGCCGACGATGGAAGCGCGCGAAGTTGATCCGTCTCTTTCCGAAATCGTCGTGCGGTTCGATCGCCCCATGGCTCCTGGTTCCTGGTCCTGGTGCGGCGGCGGGGAGCACTATCCTGAACTCGCAGGCCAACCATCCTATCGCGACGACCGAACGGCCGTGCTGCCGGTGAAGCTGAAGCCGGAGCGCATGTACTTCATCAACATCAATTGCCCGTCGGCTCAGGGCTTCCGCTCCACGGAGGGTCAGGCAGTCGAGCCCACCCTCCTTCGGTTCACAACGTCGTGCGGCGATGAGATGGTCATGGCGCGCGGCGACAACTACAAGTCGTGGCAGGAGTTTCGCCGCCTCTTCCGTGAACGCTACTCATATTACGAACGCACGGGAACCGATTGGGAATCGGTTTTCGATGATGCCGAAGGGTGGGTTCTACGCTCCCCCACCACCGAGGAATGGTTGCTGCGCGTGTCGATTCTGCTGGCGCCTGCAGAGGACGCGCACTTGTACCTGCGCGATCCTGGCGGGAAGCGCTACAGCACGTATCGCCGTCACGCAGAGTACAACGGCAACATCGAGGATCTGAAGCGCCAGTTGCCGAATCTCCAGGAGCATAATAATATCGTCTGGAGCGCCACAAAGGGGCGCGTGGGTTACCTGGCAGTTCACGCGTGGAACAACGACAACCAGCAGTTGGAGATCATCGCGCACATCATGAAGGAAATGTGCGAGGAAACCGATGCGTTAATCGTGGATGTGCGTGGGAACGGCGGCGGTGTGGAAACCGACGCGCGCGCAATGGCAGGTTGGTTTCTGCAGGAAGACAGCCACTATGCCGGTCACCGCAATCGCGATCCGGAATCGCCAACGGGCTGGACCGACGTGCGCGAGCGTTGGGTGCGCGCAAATCCGCCCGAGCGCCGTTACGAAGGTCAGGTGTTTGTGCTGCAGGGCCCTGTGTGCCTGAGCAGCAACGAGGCATTCCTGTTGATGATGCGCCAGGCACCGCGAGCCGTCTCGATCGGTGCAACAAGCGGAGGAAGCTCCGCCAATCCGCGTTCGTGGCCATTGCCCAACGGCACAATGGTCGTTCTCCCGCGCTGGCAAACGCTGACGCCCGATGGCTCGCCATGGGAAGGCGTCGGCATCGCGCCGGACGTCGAAGTCGATGGCGACTTTCGCGTGAAAGACATCGTGCTGGCGCGGGCGCTCGAAATGGCCGAGACGGCCATTGCGAAATCCGACGACAAACTCGACGAGTAGATTCTACTTCAGCGTTGCGGTGAATTTCCCGATTCGACGGCCGGCTTCGACGAGAAGCGGCTCCGCTGTCGCGAAGCTGCCGCGCACGAATCCGCGTCCGCCGGCGCCGAAAGCCGATCCCGGCACCATGGCGACTTCCTGGGCCTCGAGCAGCTGCTCGCAGAACTCCACGTCGTCCAGACCCGTCTCGCGCACATCCGCGAAGCAGTAGAACGCTCCGCGCGGCATGGGGGTGGGCAGACCTGCTTCGTTCAGCCCGTCGGCAAGGATGCGACGACGACGCGAGTAGCTGTCGCGCATCTCTCGTACATCGGTGTTCACGCGACCCAGCGCATCAATCGCCGCCATCTGGGCCGTGATCGGGGCGCACAACATGGCGTACTGGTGAATCTTCAGCATACCCGCGACGAGTTCCGCCGGGGCAGCGATGTATCCCAGCCGCCAACCGGTCATGGCAAAGGCCTTCGAGAAGCCGGAGACGAGAATCGTGCGATCTCGCATGCCCGGCAGCGTTGGGAAGCAAACGTGTTCGCCCTCGTAGGTGAGTTCGGCGTAAATCTCATCGCTGATCACGAGCAAATCCCGGCCGCGCGCGATGGCGGCGATTTGCTCAAGCAGTTCCTTGGAATAGGTCGCCCCGGACGGATTGTTTGGGTAATTGAGAAAGATCGCCTTGGTGCGATCCGTCACGGCGGCGCGAATGGCAGCGGGATCGGGGCAGTAGTCGCGCTTCGGATCCACGGCCACGGGAACAGGCACACCGCCGGCCAGGCGAATCAGCGCCTCGTAGCATACATAGCTGGGATCGATCACGACGACTTCCTCGCCGGGGTCGAGAATCGCCCGAAGCGCGATGTCGATGGCCTGACTGGCGCCGACGGTGATCAGAAGCTCGTCCCGCGAGTATTCTGCGCCAAACCGGCCGCTCAGGTAGGCAGCGATCGCGTCCAGGCACTCCGGGAGGCCACGATTCCCCGTGTAGCTGGTTGCGCCCTTCTCGAGCGAGAAGATGCCGGCCTCTCGAATCGACCAGGGAGTCACGAAATCGGGCTCGCCGACACCGAGCGAAATCACCTGGGGGCGCGCGGCCACCAGGTCGAAGAAGCGGCGAATACCGGAAGGCGGCAAATCTACAACAGTCTTTGCAAGTCGGTTTGTCATCGCAGGAAACTGGCTTTCAATGAGTTAGCTGTCTGTCAGGGCGAGATCGGAAGGCGTTCCGGCACGGAGTCCTTGAACAGCAGGACTCCGTCTTCCTTATAGCGCTTGAGCACAAAATGCGTCCGCGTCGACCGCACTCCCTCGATTGTGGCGAGGCGCTCGCTGACGAAGGCGGCGACGCTGCGGAGATCGCTGCCGTTGACCGTCACGAGCAGATCGTAGGTCCCGCTCATCAGCGTACAGGAGAGCACCTCGGGAAAGCGAGCGATGCGCTCTGCAATGCGGTCGAAGCCGCGATCGCGCTCGGGCGAGAGGCCGACTTCGACCATGCCGACAACGCGATCGTCGGGCTGGGCCTCATCTGCCGTGATGACGCGATAACCCTTGATCAGACCCCCGGATTCGGCCTCTTCCAGCAGGCGGGCGACTTCCTCGGGCTTGGCCCCCACACGCTGGGCGATCTCTTCCTCGCTCAATCGAGCATTCTCGTGAAGCAGTTTGATGATGCGTTCCAGCATGGACCTGGCCCTCGCGTCGGGATTTTCCGCGTCCTAGCCCGATTACCCGACCTGCGGCAATGGGAGATCGGAATAGATGACAGAGGATTGCCCGAACAGGTGTCGCCGAAAGAGATTCGGCGCCGAAATCAGGATTTCTCATCTTGGATGAAGGGTTGCGTCGGCAGCGCCGTATAACCACGGTTGCTCTGTCATATGGCCTGGCCGCGCGCCAGACCATTCCTACCGTATGAACCTTGGAGGTCACGAATGAGAAGCAGACGATTTGCCCCGCTTTGGATGGGGGTGCTTCTGCTGCTGGGGGTCGCCGCGGCACCCGCGCAGAAGATTTCCGACAACCTGGTTGTCCACCAACTGGACAACGGAATGATGTTCCTGATTTACCCGCGCGAGGGCGCACCGGTGTTCAGCACGGTAATCACCTTCGACGTGGGCGGCTCGGACGAGCAGCTCGGCCAGACCGGCATCGCTCACATGTTCGAACACATGGCGTTCAAGGGAACGCCGAAAATCGGCACGAACGACTACGAAGCCGAGAAGGCCATCATGGCCGAGATGGATGTCGTGGAGGACGAGGCCCAGGCGGAACTGCAGAAGCTGGAGCCGAACCAGGAGCGACTCGACGAGTTGCGCGCACGGCTGGCCGAACTGCAGGAAGAGCAGAGCCAGTACATCGTGAAAGACGAGTTCGATGCGATCTACACGCAGGCCGGCGGAACGGGCCTGAACGCATCGACGGGTTGGGACGCCACGAACTACTACATCTCGCTTCCATCCAACAAGCTGGAGCTGTGGTTCTGGATGGAGAGCGAACGCGCCAAGCACCCGGTGCTCCGCGAGTTCTACAGCGAACGCGACGTCGTCGTCGAAGAGCGCCGCATGCGCACCGACAACGATCCCGACGGCAAGATGTTTGAAGTCTTCAGCTCTGTGCTGTACGACGCGCATCCCTACGGCCAGCCCATCATCGGATGGCCGACGGATGTTCGCAATCTGACGACTGAGATGGCTCGCGAGTTCCGCGCAGAACGCTACGGACCGAAGGCCGCCGTTGCCGCCATCGTGGGTGACGTGGATCCGGATGAAGTCATCGCGCTGGCAGAGAAGTACTTCGCCGATTGGGATGCCCCCGGAAAGCCCCACCGCGTTCCGACCAAGGAACCCGTGAAGAACGGTGAGCGGCGAATTGAACTGCAGAGCGATGCTCAGCCAAAGATGTATATCGGATGGAACAAGCCCGGTATCCCGACGCGCGAAGACGCCGCCTTCTCGCTGCTGGATTCGATCATCAGCTACGGGCGGTCCTCGCGACTGATGAAGAAGCTGGTCCTGGAAGATCACATGGCCAGCGAGATCTACTCGTTCATCGGCCCAGGATCGAAGTACGACAACGCGTTCATCATCGGCTTCAGCCCGCTTCCACCGTACACGATTTTCGATGTGGAGCAGGCGGTTTATGAAGAGCTCGATCGCATCGCCGAAGAAGGCGTCACCGAGCGCGAAATCGAGAAGGTGTTGAATCAGTACGATGCCTACAATCTGCGCGGCCTGCGTTCGAACAACGGCTTGGCCCGTCGCCTTGCCAGCTCCTACACGCTGTACAAGGACCCGTATGCAATCGAGAAGGAACTGGAGCTCTTGCGTTCCATCACTCCGGAAGAGATTCAGCAGGTTGTGAAGGAATATCTGACTCCGGAGCGCCGCGTGGTTGTTTACCGCACAGGCGAGTCGGAAACCGCTGAAGGCCAGGCGGATGGAATGGAGGCAATGCAATGAAGATGACGAAACTGATCAAGAACGCCGGCATTACAATGCTCATGCTGGCCGCGGTGCTGACGGCTGCGTGCTCCTCGATTCCGAGCAGCCCAAGCGATATCGTCTCGCCGCCGTTGGAGTTCTCTCCTCCGTCTCCTGAAATTCGTACGCTGTCGAACGGCATGCGTGTCTACTTGTTGCCGAATGATGAACTGCCTTTGATCAATGGTACGCTCGTGATCCCGGCCGGTGAACTGGCGGATCCCAAGGCCAAGAAGGGCCTCGGCCGCATCGTCGGCGAGACAATGCGCATGGGTGGCACCACGAATATTCCGCGCAGCGAACTGGATGAAGAGCTGGAGTTCCTGGCCGCTTCCGTGGAATCGCGAGTCAGCGCCCGCACGATCAAGATCAATATGGGCGCCCTGTCTCGTGACACCGATCGCGTGCTGGATATCATGGCGGACGTCGTGATGCATCCGGCGTTCCCGGAAGAGATGATCACGCTCTCCAAGGAGAGCATCAAAGACGAGATTCGCCGCCGCGCGGACGATCCGATGGAATTGGCGGCTTATGAATTCCGTCAACGCTTCTACGGCCCCGAGAATCCGTTTGCGTGGGAACCCACGATGGAATCGCTTGATTCGATCACCCGCAATGACATCGTGAAGTGGCACCGTGAAAACGTCGGCCCGAAAGACGCCTGCATTGGTTTCTCCGGCGACTTCGATCCCGACGAGTTGATGCAGAAGCTCGAAAAGGTCTATGGCAATTGGGACGGCTCGAATCAGATCGAATTCAAGTATCCCGAGCCGATCAAGTCCGTGAATCCCGGCGTTGCGGTCATCAACAAGGACCTGACGCAAACGACGCTCCGCATGGGTCACCAGGGCGTGACGCTGCACCATCCGGATGAGCTGACGATCAAGGTATACAACGAGATCTTCGGCCTTGGCGGATTCAGTTCTCGCCTGATGCAGGAAGTGCGCAGCAATCGCGGCCTTGCCTACAGCGTCGGTGGCGCATTGTTCGACGGCAAGGGCGGCGGAATCTACATCGCCCTGACACAGACGAAGAACGAGACCGCGCGACTGGCCTTCGACGTGATGGTTGATGTCATGGAGTCGATGCGCGAAGCTCCGGTGACCGAGGAGGAACTGCAGCGGGCGAAGGATTCGCTTCGCAACTCCTTCGTCTTCCAGTTCGACAACGTTCACGAAATCGTCAACCGCCAGATGGACCTGGACATGGATGACTATCCGGCGGACTACCTGGAGACGTACCTGGATCGTCTGGATGCCGTGACGGCTGCAGATGTTCAGCGCGTCGCCCAGGAACTGACGCATCCGGACCAGATGCTGACGGTCCTCGTTGGCCCCGCGGATGAGCTCGAATCCGAGTTCGAGAGCCTTGGCAATGTGACTGTGAGTGAGCCCGAATAAGAAATGACGACTCCCGCGCCACTGCCCACGGAACCGGTGAAGAGCCCCGAGCGGCTGCGGCGCGAGGAGTTGTTTCTCTGGCCGTGGCGGATCATTCTGATTGTTGTCACCATCGCGAATGCGATCTACGCAGCAATCGGAATGACCGCCTCGCCGGAGCGACTGGAAGACCTCGCAACGAACACGATCCACGCCGATCTGCAATTCGCCGGCGTGGCATTTCTCAGCATTCAGTTGATCTACTATCTTTGGATCAGTTGGACGTTTCGGCGCCTGCGCGATTGGGGAATGATCGTGTGGGCGCTGGGTCTCTTGAGCACTCTTGCCAGCGCACGATTCCCGATCGGTTGAATCACTCCTCGAGCAGTTGGCGATTCCTTACCAGATAAAGCGTACCGGATATCAAGGTCAGGATGACCGTAATGATCAGCAGTGCCTGCAAGGTCCAGTGGAAGATCTGGTCCGCGGCCCAATTGCTGACCAGCGGATTCTCCCACATGCCGTAGTGCCGCAAAAACTCGCGCGCCGTCAGGAAGACGAGCGTCGTGATGATCGTCGCAAGCTGCCACCCGGTCTTGTGTTTGCCCCAACGATCGGCGGCAATCACAATGCCTCTCTTCGCGGCGACAGTCCGCAGACCGGTGACGAGGAACTCGCGGCAGAGGATGATGATGATCAACCACGAGGGAAAGAGCTGAAGTTCCACGAAAGCCACGAATGCAGACGTGACGAGGAGCTTGTCCGCGAGCGGATCCAATAGGATTCCGAGCGTCGAAACCTCACCCGTCTTCCTTGCAATGTAGCCGTCCAGCCAATCCGTGATCGACGCGGCGATCACAAACAGTAAGGCCACGAGCCGAAACCAGGCATAGAAGCCAGGCTCCTCGGGGAACGCACCGCCAACAAGCAGCGCGACCAGGAAGAACGGAATGATGAAGATGCGGCTGAGACTAAGTTTATTCGGTAATGTCATTAAGTCGCCTGTCCAAGGGCGGACTCAGTCACAACGGCAAGGTGTGTCTGATCCTCGATCCGCACCTGAAGCTGTGTTCCCACGGTGGATTTGAGCGCGTCGACGAATCCCATCCCGATAGCGCGATCGATTCGCGGGCTGCGCGCTCCGCTTGTAACGAAACCAACGGGTGTGCCGTCAACCTCGATGGGGTCGCCCTTTGATGGGATCTTCACGCCGTCGAAGCGCAATGTCACGAGACGCCGGCTGAACTCGCCGCATGTGCTGTGGAGCAACGCGCGCTTTCCAAGGAACTTGCGCTTTGTGAAGTCCACGCGCATCGCGGCGCCGATCTCAATCGGCGTCGTGTCGTCGTCGATTTCGCGGCCATAGCGCGGCACGCCGGCTTCGAGACGAAGAACGTCCAATGTCAACCAACCGACAGGCACAAGACCCATCTTGGAACCGACCGAGTAGATGCGCTCCCACACGCTCTCGACGTAGAGCGAACCCGCATAGACTTCGAAGGACTGGCTGCTGCCGATCTTCCGGTTAAAGACAAGGCAACGGGCCTGGCCAATTTGCACGATAGAGGTGGTATTCGGTTCCGGTGGGGGTGATCCGTCGAGGACGGATGCATCGAGAATGGAACGCGCAAGAGGACCTCGGATATCGAGCGCCCCCTGAGTGACGCTGGAGTCGGCGACTTCGACGTCGAACTCCTCCATCTCGTCGCGCAGCCACTGATGCACCTGCTGGCGAGCGCCACCGTGACTGTGAATTAGAAAGAATTGGTCGCCCTTGTAGATCGCGACTTCATCGATGATGCCACCGCGCTCGTTGCACATGAAGCAGTGTGCGAGTCTGTTCTGCGGCAGACGTTTGAGATCGATTGTCACGAGGCGATTGAGCGCTTCTTCGCGCTTTTCGCCACTGACTTTGAATCGTCCCTGGTGACAAAGATCGATCAGTCCAGCGCTGTCTCCAAGCGCATCGTACTCAGCTTCCACGGAGCTGTAATAAGCGGGGATTTCCCAGCCGCCTTCTTCGATGAATCGCGCTCCGTGCGCTTCATGCCAACTGCCAAGGGGAGTCCTGCGGCCAGCCATGATAATCGCCATCCTTGCGAACGAGAATCGTGCGCGGCCCGGAGGCCTGAATAGGAAGTGTGCCCAAACGAACGGCCGGGCGCAAGTCCACTTGAACCCTATTCGGTGCTTCTATCGGCGGGGGACAAAAAAAGAGCGGGCCGGGGAAATCCCCGGCCCGCAGGCATTCCGGATCGGCTCGGTTTGATCACGGAAGAGCCAACGGAGAGTCGTACTGGGTGATCTTGAGGGTCTTCAGGCGAACCGTGGGGTTCTCGTCCGGAACGTTTGCATAGATGTCGTACATTTCGAAGGCGATCGCCATCGGCAGGGTGTCGACCTCGGGCGGCGTGGCTGCCCAACTCGTGTAGGTCTTTGCGCCGGAGGCATTGTAAGCCGCGTCGGTCGCATCGCCGGCGGCCGCCGTCATCGTGAAGTAATACATCCACTCGAGATTCTCGGTGGCGAGACGGAGACGGATAACCGGTGTGCGGGCAGCAGCGGTCGCATCGCTGGTCACCGTGGCTTCGATCTTGTACCACTTGCTCTGGTTGGCGACGAGACCCTGGCTGGAAAGCTGGCCAAATGTCGAGAACCAGGAGCCGTAGGAGAAGATGCCCGTGCCGGACTCGTAGGTACCGCCGGTCTGGATGCCCAGGCCGTCGGCGTTCGAGTAGGTGACCTGCTTGCCCGTCAGGTTATCGGCCTCGTGCTGGAACACGTCAACGTCCGCACCGGTGAAGGTGTGATCGTAGATGACCGTCTCACCCGTCAGCGTGGCCGGATCGACGACATTCTCATTCAGGTTCTGCAGGTAGATGCCTTCATTCGGCGCACCAAGCAGGAACAGGAACAGGTCGGCGGCGACGTTGAAGCCGTCGGGGCCGACGCCGTTGTTGTTCGTGGCCTGCACGTGGTTGAGCAGACGCATCGTCTTCGGGGTGGATTCCGGAACGACCTGAACGCCATCGGCACCGTTACCGGGCAGATCCTGGAACAGAGCGTAGGAGGCGTAGAAGCTGTCGCCGGAGTCCGTACGAATACGAATGGGGGGGACATTGAAGCCGGTCGCGTCGGACTTCATCTTGAAGTCGGTGACGTAGATCATGCCGGTGTTCGGCGTACGCCAGACGGTAGCGGGGTTGTCCTTGTGCCCGTACCAGAAGCCGAAGGAGTCCATCACTTGGCCTTCGATCTTCGCACCTTCACCGGCCACGGCAGTACCAACCGGCAGGCTGCCACCGACGGGAAGAATAGCCTCGTAGGTCCAGTTCGGATCGGCACCGGTCGTCTGGAAGTCGGTGCTGATCGGGAATCCGCTGGAAGTGATGTCCAGAATCAGGGTTGCACCGCCCGGGCGCGTCTGGCCACCGGGGACAACCGAATTGCCGCTGGCGTCAGAGATGCCAAGGAGGCCGGTGTTGTTGTCGATCGCGGAAACCAATTCCAGCGTGACCGAACCGGTCGCGCTTGGATCGATGGTCGCCTGTATTGTTGCGATCTGTGTCTGCGAAGCGGCGTTAAAAGTCTCCGCCGGAGAGACGCTGGAATACAACACGCCGCGGTGCTCGACGACGTCGCCGGTGATCGCACCACCGGTGGCGCCCGAACGGCTCAGGGCGTTATTGGCATAAACGAAGTTTCCTGAGGCAAGGCCGGAGGAACTGGTCGAGCCCAGAATATCCAGCTTGTCATCGTCGGCCTGGGACACGCGGACGGTGAAATTGGCGCCCGCCACGTCGCCGGCTGCATCCAGGTAGATGGGGATATTGACGGTCTCGCCCGGCGCGCCGGACATGGACGTCGTACCGAATGAGAAACTTTGCGCGGAGGCCATCGAGCTGACGGCCAAAGCTACGACGCCCGCCTGGGCCAGTAGCTTGGTGATCTTGCGAGCCGATCCTGTCATCATTTTCTCCTCGAACTGAGTCGATGTTTCGAGTCAGAGCCGAGATCCGACCCTGTTTGAAACCACTGAAATTGAACGTCCTGCTTCTGTGTACGCTCTCACGTCCCCAGCCTCGCCCAACGGCGAATAGCCGTCAATCCGAAACAAGACAATACGCGGTTCATATAGAACCACGCCCTTTTAGGGGTTTACTAACGCAAGAAGCGTCCCTCCCTCAACAGTTTTCCACACTTCTTGGCATTTCCTTCTGTGATTCAATTGATGGGTAAAAACGGGGCTGGCGTCAAGTTCAAAGCAAACAGAAAAACGCCTGTTCAGGACAAAGCTATGGATAGCGGCGGAATTCCGCTTCAATCCTGCGGAATTCCACCCCAGTTGAAGAGATCGATCGGCCCCAGTTCCAGAACCTCACCGGCCGAATATCCCGCAACCACAACGGCAATCCCAACGAGGAGCCCCAACATCAAACTGGCCGCAAAGACGTCGATATTCAGATCAGGGGCGATCTTGGTGATTCCGAAGTGAATCCAGGGGATCGAGATGATGGTGGAGATCGCGAAGTAGGGAATGGCGTACCAGATCCCGATGTTCATCAGGTCGATCAGCGGCATCGTCACAAGTCCTCCCACCCCGGCCAGCGCCAGCAGCACGATCCAGGACATGAATCCTTTGACCCGGATGTTCTTGCGGAAAATCAGGCAGCCAATGGCCACAAGAACCGCAGAAAGCCCCCAGACGATCGCCAGATACAGGGGGGAGCCGATGTTAATTCCCATGAAGACTATGGATGCGCTCATGTGGCGGACTCCTCTATCTCAGGTCGGCACAACAAGGTCGCGGAGCGCATCGGCAAGCCGGTCCACTTCAGCTTCCGAGGTTTTGTGCCCCATTGTAATGCGTAATCCGGCGGCGGCACGCTCACTGTCGAGCGGAAACATTGCTTCCAGTACCGGCGAAACGGAAACGACGCCCGTGGAACAGGCTGATCCGGGCGAAACGTCGATCCCGCGCTGATCGAGCGCGATCGTCAGATCGGTCCCCTCGAATCCAGCGAAGGAGAGGTTCAGAAACCCCGGCAGACATTCGCCCTCTCCATTTCGAAGGAAGGCCACTCCGCGAGCGGAAAGTCTCTCCAACAGGCGTGTCTCCAGCTCGCGCAGCCTCTCTGCACGCTCCTGCTGCTCCCCCACCGCCAGTTCGGCTGCGTGAACGAATGCTCGAATCAGCGCCACCGGCGGGGTCCCGGCGCGGCGTTCGTGCTCATGCGGCCCACCGGTCAATTGGGAGACGAGCCGATGTACCAGGGGCCCGACCAGGCACCCGGCTCCCGGGGGTCCATATATTTTGTGAGACGAGAAGACCACAAGGTCGGCGCCGAGCTCCTCGCAGTAGATCGGCAGCTTGCCGAGGCTCTGTGAGGCATCGCACAGCCAGACTGCGCCGGTTGATCTGCGCCACTGCTGCGCCATTTGAACATCCTGAACAACGCCTGTCTCGTTGTTCGAGTGCATCAGGCACAGCAGGTCGACAGGGGCATCGGGTAAGTCAACTCGCCCGTCCGATTGCACCGACAGTTCGATGACTTCCGCACGGCCAGCTTCAGCGAGCGTCTGCACGGTATCGCGCACGCAGGAGTGTTCGATCGCAGAGGAGGCAACTCGCGGCGGCCGATCCGTCGAATCGACGAATCCGCGCAACGCGAGGTTCGCGGCTTCCGTTGCTCCGGATGTGAAGATGATATCGCCGGGATTGGCGCCGATGAGAGAGCCAAGCCGCTCTCGCGCATCTTCAAGCAGACGCCGCGCGCGCTGGCCGGATTGGTGAATGCTGGACGGATTGAGGGCCTCTGCCAGATCGGTGCAGAGGCCCTCGGAAACTCGCGGATCCATCGGCGTGGTGGCCGCGTAATCGAAGTATGCGCGTGCGGTTGCCATAACAGACCTTTTCTCAGGCCAATGGCGCGCCGCGCAAGGCGCTTTGTTGTCAGTCGCTCGAATCTCCGTCGCCCTGGAAGGGCAATGTGATCGGAACCCAAAGGAGGCGGACGTTCGCTTTGCCGTTCTTGCGGCCCCAGCCAACGATACCCCACAGTGGACCGTGGCGCGAATCCGTCCAGTGCTTCGCTCCGTCTTCGCGCTCTGCCAGATCCGTCCACAGAATTCCCGACAGCAGCAAACGAATGCGGGCCTCGTCGCCTTCATCCCGCTCCAAGACATGCACGTTGATCAAGCCGAGAGAACCGAAGAGCGGACCGTGAAGGCCGACCGAAACGGAGTCGTCGCTGTCCTCGACGTCGACACCGAGATCGAACCAAAGGACTGTCCCGATCATGCCGCCGAGCGCGAGGGGGGCGCCCATGTACCCCTTCACCTGGTCCGGAACTTCTTCATCATCGATGATGTCGGTGTCCCTCACATCGAATGTCAGGTAAGCGGGACCAAGACTCCACAGAACTTGCCAGAATCCGAAATCGGCCTTCTCGTCCACGTCGGTTGGGGCTGTTCCCTTGATCTTGCCGAAGAACAGCGGAATGCCGCAGGCCTCAACCTTTGTGCGGTCATCCGGCCAATTCTCGTGACTCGCTCCAGCCCAGAAGGGCGACCAGTACACCTTCTGCTTCGCCTCGGGTGAGGCGGAATCAGGTGTGTAGATCGTCTGCGTGTGGCTTGCTCTGATGGGAAGCAGGAGGAACGGAAGTCCAAGCCCATTGTAGCCGAACGATGTGATTTCAAGCTCATCGGCGGACTTGAAAACCTTGGTTTTGTTGTAGAGGTTATCCGGCAGAAGCCAGAGGATCTCCTTCTCCTGGCGCGGAAAATCGCCGTCTTCATCGGGCGCGATGTCCTGCCAGACGGACAGGGGAACCTTGCCATCATCATTGGGAATCGGCCGATCGGGGAAACCCTTAGTGGTCACACTGCTTGAACACCCGGACGCAAACAGCAGAACGACAATAACGGCGATAAGCCAGCCAAGGGTTCGGCTGGAATCACAGCAGCGGCAGCATTTGAACATAGTACGCCTCCATCGGTATCTGAACCTTCTGGTCAGTCATCTTCCCCGATAACCCATGATCACATTATTCGGTTTGCGTGGAAAAGCCTTCAAAATCGGGCCTCGCCAAAAAAAGAGCCCTCCTCGATGAGGAGGGAAATCGATGGCGGAGGCGGAGGGATTCGAACCCCCGGTACCCTCTCGGGCACGGTCGCTTTCAAGGCGACTGCCTTCAACCACTCGGCCACGCCTCCGCGGAGGGGAAGTCGTAGCCAACAACGCCCGCGGCGATCAAGCCAATTGAGCCGCCGCGGCGAGAAATGCTCGGAGTTTCTCGGGATCAAGCCGGCCGGAGGTCCGTACACCGCTGCATACGTCGACTCCGAACGGGCGAACGATCGAGATGGCCTCGGCCACGTTTTCCTGATTCAGGCCGCCCGCCAGATACACGGGACAGTCCACCGACTCACGGATTCGCGCGCTGATCGTCCAGTCGTGAACGCGACCGGTTCCGCCGAGTTCCGGGGTGGTCGCCGAGGGCGTCCCCGTGTCGAGAAGCAACGCGTCGACGTGCGGTGCGATTGCTTCCGCGTCGCGCAAGGATTGCTCAGATTCGACGTGCAGAACCTGCACGAGTCGAATGCCAGGCAATTCCTCACGCAACACGGCATAATGCGCCGGATCGATCCGTCGACAAAGCTGCAGCGCGCCGGCGCAACAACGGCGTTGCTGCGCAATGAGTTCGTCACCGGATGTCAGGCTTGTCAGCAAGAACGATGTGACGCCGGGAGGAGTCATTCGCGCAATGGCGGAGATTGTCGATTCGTCGATCACGCCGGGGCCACTCGGCATCGCGGAAACGAGTCCAAGCGCCGATGCGCCCGCATCGATCGCGAGGCGAGCCTCTTCGACCGACATGATGCAGCAGCTCTTGACGCGAATCGGCGTCATGCGAATCAGCTCCGCCTTGTCAGGACTGAGAGGAAAAAACCATCCGTTCCATGGCGATGCGGATAAAGCTGCATGTCGCCGGCGCGCGTGCGTTGATCTTTCGGAAGGCCGAGATCGACGCGCTGGAAGTTCGGGTGCGCGGCCAGGAAGTCATCGACTCGTCCACCGTTTTCATCATGCAACAAACTGCACGTAACGTACGCGAGGCGTCCGCCGACTTTGACGAACGGGCTCCATTGGGCGAGCAGTTTCGACTGCAATTGCACGCGCTGCTGCAACACATCGTGAAGCGTGCGCCACTTGAGTTCCGGACTGCGACGAAGCGTTCCCATTCCCGAACATGGAACATCCAACAGCACAAGATCCGCCAGTTCATCCTGCGCAGGCGCGTCAGATGAAGGTTCATTTTCGATCAACTCTACGATGCTGACGCCCGCATCTGCGGCGCGCTGAAGAAGATTCGAGCGACGCCCTTCGGAGGGTTCGTAGGCGCGAATGCGTCCCTGGTTTTGCATCAACGCAGCGAAATGCAATGTCTTGCCGCCGGCACCGGCACACGCGTCGATGACGGTCGAGCCGGCCTGCGGCGCGATGAGTTCGCCGACACGCTGCGAGCCTTCATCCTGGAATTCGTACCAACCATCCTTCGTTCCGGGCAATGCACCGCGCGCGAGGCGCGAATCGAAGACGAATGCATTCTGCGCCAGTTCGCCCCGACGGGCCGTGAGTTCCACCTCGGCCAAAGCGGCTTCGAATGCGTCCATGTCGGTCTTCAGCGTATTGATGCGGATCGTTGTTGGAGCATTCTCGTTCAATGCCGCGGCGGCGGCATCGTACTCGCGCGTCGGAAGTCCGAAGCCAAGCAGAGCCCACAACCACTCCGGGATCGAGTGCTTGCGCGCCAGATCGATCGGCTTCGATTCGCGACCGAACTTGCCGAACAACTCGCCGATGCGATCGATCGTTCCGTCGATCCACTCTGTCGGAAGGTTCGGCTTCTCGAGCGGCCAGGCGTCGATCAGACGCGGCTTCTCTTCACGCAACGCACCGGGCTCGACTTCATGCGCCGCCAGCGTCGTGCGAACGCGATCGATCCAGTTGTCGGCAGTGCGACGACGACGTTTCGGATCCTGCTTCGGATTCGCCCAGACCAAGTGATTCGGAGACACCGTGATCGGGAAGCCGACCGTCCGGGAGACTTCCTTTTCGAAATGTCGCGCGATGTGCTCCAGGCCGGCATAGATGGCTTCGTCGATTCGGCGAAGGTGCCGAATGGCGTGATAGAAGACATCGCCGACGAATCTCCGCTCCTTGGAACCCAGGAATTTCTTCTGGGCGAAGAATTGCGACAGGGCCCGGTCTGCAGGCAGGCCAGACGTCCGGAAGTTGCCGAGAAGCTCGGCCGTCATGTCGATCAGAGCGGAACGTTGCACGGGAATACTCTACGGTCTTGGAATGAAACGCCGGGGCCCATCTTCGGGCCCCGGCGGAAAGACACTTCATGGGAAGGGGGGGACGCAATCAATCTGTTCCCCTGCTCTTCAACGCGAGATGACGTCGTGAATCTCCTTCAATGCGTCTTCGAGGCGCTTGACGAAGGCATCATCATCAATGGTCCCGTGAACGGCCAGGTAATCCGGGATAATGCGCTGGCCGCGGTTCGTGTCGGTCTTGCGGCAATTCCGGGCCAGCTTCACAGCGTGTTCATAGATTGGGAAGGACGCCTTCAGTGCATCTCCCCACGTCTTGCCAGCGGCGAAATTGTCGATCTTGCGCCAAATGCTGTGAGGCAGAGCGTCCAGTTCATCGCTGCAGAAAACATCGTCCTTGTCGCCGATCAGTTGTTGCCACTTGTTGAAGACATTCAACGCGATGATCAGCTTCACCGCAAACTCATAGGCGAAAATGCCCTGCTGACGACTCGATTCACGCAAGAAGTTCTTCCCAAGACCAGGGATCTGCTTCTCTGTGTAGAAGGTCTCGCCCGTGGAAAGAACGCCCTCGGGCTCATCACCTGGATTGCGCAGACGTTCCAGCGCCTCGACGATTGCCGGCAACATATCCGGGCGCAGGGCGCGGGTTTCCAGCTTCACCCAGCGCGCCCGATCGCGGTCGCGGAATTTCGACATGTTGCGCAACAACCCGTACATGCTGTTGTTCAACACCCAACCAGGCATGATCTCGTTGAAGGCCGGAGAAAGCTGCGGCGAATTCAATGTTGGCGTGTTGATCAGCGAGAAGGGATACTGCACGCGCTGCGGCAGTGTCGTCACACCACTGGCGATCAACGAATACGGCGCCTCGGTGTAATTCGCCGGGAACTTGATCGACGCGCCCAGGCCGTAGAACACGCCCTCGCCCGCCCAATGCTCCTGGTCCGGCGCCTTGCCGCTATGGTTCGAGCCGACATTGGCGCCATAGCTGACGTTGCCTCGGCCGCCCGGCCAGAAAGTGGCGATCAGCAGCGATTGGTGATGGAAGGCGACGAAAGGCCCGACGAAGGAGCTCCGGCACTCGCCGCCGGAAACGCCGCTGTTCGGGCCGATGATGGAGCTCGAAACGCGCGCGGATTCCTTCGCCCAACTGAACTCCGCAAAGTGACAATTCACGCAATGCGCGCCGCTTTCGATCGTGACGCCATCCTGTGTGGTGACTTGCTTCAGAATCACACCGGTGCCGATATTCGTGGGCGCCTCGTGAGAGGACGTGATAATGCAGTCTTCGATTCCGCCGGCATCCAGAAGGAACGCGTACGGCCCGATGGCGCTTCGCAGGACGTGTTTGACCCCGAACAGGCGCGCGTGACGAGAGATCAGAACCGTGTTGCGACTGCGACGCTTGCGATACTTCGCGCAGATGTCGCGGTACTTCTTCTGCACGTCCTTGTCGCCCATCCGGACGGCCAGCCACTCCAGCGCGTCGGTTGTCATCTCGGGGAACACGGGCAACTGGCGGCCGCCGCTGCCGGGCGCGAAGACAATCTCGCGATCCAATCCCATGCAATTCAAGTCGCCACCCGCGATCAGACCGCAGCCATAAACCAGCGCGCCGCGCAGCACATCAACCCGCGACATCATCGTGACGTTGCGAATCGCGCAGCCGTCGCCAATCAGGACATCCTCGACCGAGCAATCTTCGAGTCCCGGCTCCATGGAGGCCCCGGGCATCAATGGGATGGACGGACCCGACAGATTTCCGATCAGGCAATGGCCGTGAAACGACACATTGCGGATGTTGGACAAATCGCCGGACTTGGAGATCTTGACCTTCGACCAGTCGCGGCAGAAATTGCCCTGCGACTTCAGTTGCGCGATCTGGCCATCATCCAAGGGAGTCGGCCACTCATCGAACAGATCAGGGTATTTCGCGCCGTCCTTGTGACAGGTTTCGGCATCCAGGAAGGATTCTCTTTCGGCGAGTTTCTCAATGACAGCGAGCATGATCGTCTCCGTACACCGAACAGATGGGGCCCAAGTCTCGAACGCTGCGGCGGTCACTCCCCCAACCGAGTCATCCCGCGCGTGTCCGTTCCCGACCCGTAACGCTTTGGGTTATTACTAAGACAAAAGCCTAAGAGGAGCAAGGAAACCCTTGGGGCGGGGGCGGAAAAGTTTGAGGAAAAAGCCCGACAATGGCGATAATGGAGATCACTATCGGAGGAAAAAGAACATCAGTCCGCGTACAATGCCGTCCCAACGCGAACAAGCGTAGCGCCTTCTTCAATGGCAACTTCGAAATCGTTCGTCATTCCCATTGAAAGGTGTGGAAGGCCGAGTCCGGTCGATTCGCGAAGCCTCGCCGCCAGTTCCGCCATCCGACGAAAAACGGGACGGACTTCCTCCGGATCGTCCACAAACGGCCCGATCGTCATCAAGCCCTCCAGCTTGATGTGCGGCATGGATTCGACAGCGCGCACCAATGCCTCTGCATCCTTTGGTTCGACGCCGGCCTTCTGCTCCTCCCCCGCCAGGCTTACCTGGACGAGGCCATGCACGACCTTGTCGGCCTTTTCGTAGGCCTTTTCCAGCGCCTCTGCCACAGAGAGTCGATCGATGGAATGGACCCATTGAACGATTTCGGGAAGGTACTTCGCCTTGTTGGTCTGGAGGCGCCCGATCAGATGCCAGACAATATCGTCAGGAAAACCCGGGATCTTGTCGCGAGCTTCCTGGACGCGCGATTCGCCGAACTGGCGGATGCCGAGATCGTACAGTTCGCGCGTCTGCTCCACCGGACGCGTCTTCGAGACGGCGACGAGAGTCACCTCTGACGGAGAACGGCCTGCCTTGCGGCAAGCCGTTTCGATGCGAGCCTGAACGCCCGCAAGATTGGACTTCATATCAACCATCAGTACGGCGCAGCCCCTTCGGCGGCCTTGCGGCTCCGGCATTCATCGCAGATGCCCTCGGGCAGCGGCATCATGAAGACGGAATGGCATTCGTTGCAGACGTAGCGCTTGTCGTAGACCTTCTTCTTCTTGCCATTCCGGAGGTTGTGGAACTCGCGGAACATAATCGTTGCCGTCTCCTTCAGGTTGTCCTCCCAGACGCGGAAGACGTTCGGCGCGATCAGATAGGGGTGCTTCTCTTCAAAGCGCTTCAGCTGATTGACGGCTGTGTTTACGGAACTGAGGATTTCGGAGAGCTCGTTGATGATCTTCAGATCCTCGCTCTCGATCTTCATCGAGGGAGTCTTGCAAAGCTCCTCGTACCGCTTCATGCCCTCGCGGCGCTTGCGGGTCGCCTCGTCTTCCTCCGGCTCGGGGGCGGATTCCTCCGCGGTTTCCGGCTCCTTCGCCTCTGCCGCGGGAGCCTCCTCGGCCGGCACGGCCTTGTACTCTTCCTTCTTCGGCTCAGCGGGCGGCTTGGGCGCAGCGGAAGCGGCCTCCGGTTTTGCCGGAGCGGTCTTCGCGGCCGGAATCTTCTTATCCCACTCTTCGAGTTCCTTCAGGGCGCTGCCCCAGTCCACGGGGCCCGAGGACTCGATGCGGATCTCGAACTTCTCCGGAGAGCTCTGATCCGGCTCTTCATTGGTCACTTTTTTTTCGTCTGGCACGATCCGGTGCCTCCCAACTGATTTGCTCCCCTCAACCCCTTGAAGAGACGAGCCCAAACCCAAAGCGGAATGTTATTGATGCCCCCGAACACCTGTCGAGCCCAATTCGGCTCCTCACTCCACGCCTCAAGGCAACATCGAATCCCCGCCCGGGATCGGCATGTTCAAGGTGAGTATCACACATGGGGGAGAGAACGTCAACCCAAGGCGAAAGCGGATGATAGCTGTGGGGCGAGGCCAATCATCCACAGATTACAGGATTTCGCAGATTTCTTCTGCCTGGTCTCTCCAATCTGCGTAATCTGCGCAATCTGCGGATAACACACTTCCACTCAGATAAACTCGTGGAACAGCTCCTTGCTCGGGCCGGGGATGACGACGCTGGCGACGAGGATGCCGTCTTCGGCGGCGCGGGAACGGCCGGCGGCGACGGAGGCTTCAACGGCCGCAACATCGCCGGTGACCACGAAGAAGCCCTTACCACCGATCGCCATCGCGAGGTGCACGCGGAAAAGCTTCACATCGGCGGCCTTGGCCGCGGCGTCCGCGCAGTCGATGATCGACGTCGCGGAGAACGTCTCGACGAGCCCGAGAGCCTTCGCTTCGTGGGGCTCGACAACGACAGAGCAACCGATCGCCGGGAAAATGTCCTGGTGAATTCGCGGAATGTGGCGCGACTCGATGAGGCCCTCGCGAGCCTCCGCGGCGCCGGCCTCAGTCGAGGCTGCCGTGTCCGCCACGTTGCCGCCGACAACGACGAGGTACTTGCCGCTGCAGATCGTTCGCGCAAGGATCAATTGCACATCCGCGGCCTTCAGCATGGCGTCCTGGACGACGTATCCCAGCGCGATGCTGGAGCATTCCACGAGTCCGATCGAGTTCATTTCCATGGGTCAGGGGATCCTTCCCTAGCGTTCGATGACGATGGCGTCTTGGGTGATTTCGGCCACGCGGCCGGCGGCGCTGGCGTGGATCGGCACGCCGAGGTCCTTCTCGCCGACGTTGGCGATGATGTCGCCTTCCTTGACCGACGCGCCGGCCTTCACGATCGGAACGGCAGGTGCGCCAATGTGCTGGCTCAGCATAATGGTCAGGCGCGGCGATTCAGGCATGTCCGGAAGAAGCGGACCGACATTTTCAAACTGGTTCAGATTCAGGCGAGACATCAGGCGTTTGACCGGCACGTGGCGCCCGTCGAAGACCGGATGCACAGGGCGCGGCATGCCGTTCCATTTCCAGCCATTGGCCTTCACCTCGGCCTTGCCACCGACGCAGGCATCGCGCGGATCGAGGCTTTCCGGACACGCCATCAGCGTACACAGGTTGCACTCGCAGCAGTAGGTCGTGCCGATGACCTGCGCCTGGCGGTCGTGCACGAAACCCAGCGAACGCATCGCCTTGTGCGGCTCGATCGGATGCCCAAGCAAATACCGCGGGCAGAATTCCGTACAGAACGAGCACTGGTCGCAGGCCGACCTTCCGATGCGATCGCGCGCCTGCTTCGGCCGATCGTAAACGTTCAGCAGATCGTGATCCGAAGGCAGGACGATCAACGCGCCGGTTGTGCGCGTCACCGGCTCGTCCAGCGATTTGACGCGCTTGCCCATCATGCAGCCGCCGCTCAGAACGCCGAAGTCGTCGACCTTTGCCCCGCCGGCCATCGCGATGCAGTCGCGGAACGGTGTGCCCAGGGGCGCAGCGATCGTGACCGGATGATGCACGGCGCCGACAACGCTCAGGTACTTGCGCGTCACGGGCTTCGCGCGCGCCAGGTTGATCACCGTCTCGACATTCTGGACGGCGCAGTCGACATCCTTCGGTAATCCGCCCGGCGGAATGACTTTGCCGGTCGCTTCATAGACGAGGATGAACTCGTCGCCGGTCGGGTAATAGTCCTTCAGCGGATGAATCCGGATGTTGTCGGAGAGCAGCTTCTCGAGAATCTCGATGACCTGCGTGTACTTCGCCTTGATGCCGATGATGCCTTCCTTGGCGCCGATCTGGCGCATGATCATCCGCGCGCCTTCCATCATCTCGTCGGCGAACGCCCGCATCATCTCCTTATCCTTATGGAGGAGCGGTTCGCATTCGGCGGCGTTGATGATGAATGTCGAGACCGAGCCGCCGAGCTTGACGTACATGGGAAATCCGGCACCGCCGGCGCCGACAATCCCCCACTGGCGAGCGTTTTTGATCAGATCGGATGACATCGAACGGCAAACCTCCGGGCTGGAAAGACGCCTTGCACAAGTCCACGATGGTGGACGGCCGGCAGACGGGAAGACAAGAACAAAGTGGGCGGGCGTCGTAGCGTGCCGAGGCCCATGTGATTACTTCGGATCCTTGGCCTCGGATTCGAGCACGGCTCGGATGTGCCAGTTGATGTGCCCCATGCATCCAACGTCGACCAGGGCAACTGCGCCGACCGCGATCAGCACTCTCAAGCTGCCTGTCCCCTGGGCAATCCCGCCGGCGAGCAGCAACCAATACGCGGTGACCGCCCCCGCGAGGATGAGGATTGCGACGAGGAACTACACGGTCCCACCTGCCCGATCGAGCCGGAGTCGAAAAGAGCTGAAGGCCAGCGCTACCAGCAATCCGGCGTGCCAGCAGACGAGAGAGAAGATCGCCGATGCTCCCAGATCCGGCAGGAACTGAAGGATCAAAGCGACTGGCAACAGACACACCAAGATCAGGCAAACGTTCAAGCCGTCCAGCAAATCCGGCCGATGAAAGGATACATGCTTCATGGAAGGTCCTCTTCGCTGAGGATGGGACACGGAGATTCAGGTGGCAAAGCGCTTAGCCAGTAGGTCGTTGGGCTTCCTTCAACGCCGCCCTCTTGAACTCCGCCGGAGGATCGTAGTGATGAATCGCAACGTAGTGCAGGATCAGGTTCGGGCACACGTATATCGTTCGATGCTTGCCCTTCACCACGATCTCGCAGGAGCCGAGGTGAAGGTCGCCTCCAGGGAGCGGGTTATTGACTGGGTATTCACTGCAGAATGGGCATTGGTGCCATCCACGGGTCCTATGCACCGGCGAACGGGCCAGCACCGCCAGCGCGCGGACCAACTCTCCATCTGGGATTGCTTGAGGGATAGAGTGCGCGTGATCCAGCCAGCCAACATTCCGCAGTTTGCGACCAAAGTAGCGCATCCGAATAAAAAGGGAATAGGAGTACCTGCTGAGGTCGGCGTAGTACATGAGTCCTATGAGTAAACTGACAGGATTGACAAGATGAACAAGATTGAGGGCGCGTTGCGGCCCTCCCGATCTTCATCCGTTCATAGGTGAGTGGCTGGGCATGGGCAATGGGATTCCGCGTACTAACCCCTTGCCGCTCTGGGGGGTGATGGCGGACAGGTCTTGCTGGCTCTGCGACACCGTCGATTGGAGCCGATCTTGCCAGGAAACTGGTCGTGAATCAGGCAAAGCTCCCCAGATTGCTCGTTCTCTCGTTCGCCGCGTTGATCGTGGTGGGGGCGATTGCGTTGATGTTGCCGTTTGGAATGGCGAGCGAGGCCGGCGCCCTGAAACCGGTGGAAGCGCTGTTCACGGCAACGTCGGCTGTCTGCGTAACAGGGCTGATCGTCCGGGATACGGCAACCGAGTTTACGTTCATCGGGCAACTGATCATCCTGGTCCTGATCCAGCTCGGGGGCCTGGGGATCCTGACGCTGTCGAACTTCTTCCTGCTCAGCCGCCGCTCGCGAATTGGTCTGGGAGCACGCGAGATGATCGCCGAAACGCACGGCGGCCTGGCGCATATCGAGCCCCAGCACCTGCTGCGCCGCATCGTGGTTTACACGTTCGCCAGCGAAGCCGTCGGCGCGCTGATCCTGACGATCCGGTTCGCCTTCGACTATCCGTTCGGCCAGGCACTGTGGCTGGGCATTTTCCACTCCGTTTCGGCATTCTGTAACGCGGGTTTCAGTCTGTTCTCCAACAGCCTGGAAGGATACCGCGACGACTTCGTCGTGAACGTAGCGGTGATGGCGCTGATCGTCCTGGGCGGCCTGGGGTTCATCGTGTTTGCGGACCTATCGTACTGGGTCCGACAGCGCCGGAAGCGACGCGTCAAGCTGTCGCTGCACACACGGGCGGTCCTGCGCGCGACGACGATCCTGGTGGTTGGCGGCTGGGGGATCCTGGCGATTCTGGAGATGCGCAACCCGGGGTCGGGCAACTCGATCTGGGAGTGGTTCCAGAGCTCGCTGTTCCTGTCCGTAACTGCGCGAACGGCCGGATTCAACACGGTGGCAATGTCGGACCTGGCGAATCCGACCCTGTTGGTGCTGATGATCCTGATGATTATCGGAGCCTCGCCGGGATCCACCGGCGGCGGTCTGAAGACGACGACGGCAGCGATTCTGACCTCGATCATCAGTTCCCGGTCGCGGAATCGGCCGAAGGTGGAGATCCTGGATCGTAGCATCCCCGCGGAATTGGTGGCCAAGGCGCTCGCCGTGACCGCCGGCTATATAGCGGCCATTGTCGTGGCGACGATTCTGCTGCAGAGTGCCGAGTACGGCCTGCGCCCGCACGCCGAAGTGCGCGGCCAGTTCCTGGAGCATCTCTTCGAGGTCGTGTCGGCTATGGGCACGGTGGGATTGTCACTGGGCGTGACGGCGAAATTGTCGAGCCTGGGCAAGCTGATCATCATCGCGTGCATGTTCATCGGCCGCCTGGGGCCGCTGATGATTGCGATCTCGCTGGTGGGTCGTCGCAAGCGGCTGAACTACACAATGCCGGAAGAAAACCTGATGGTAGGATAGGCGAATGAAACGGACATTTACAATCGTTGGCATGGGAACATTCGGAGGCCAAACGGCCAAGGCGCTGTACGAGGCCGGGGCGAAGGTGCTCGCAATCGACGTGGACGAGCGCGAAGTCGAGCGAGTCGCCGAGTTCGTCACGAAGGCCTACTGCGCCAATGTGCTGGATGAGGACTCGATCAAAGCCGCCGGTGCCTTCGATGCGGACGCCGCCATCATTGCGGTTCGCCGCCGCTTCGACGTGACGGTGCTGGCTACACACCTGTTCAAAAGTCATGGATTCAAGGAGATCATCGCCGTCGTGGACTCTACCCAGGAATCGAGCGCCATCGAGTCCATCGGTGCCACCCACGTGGTCTTCCCCGAACGCGACATGGCCCAGCGGCTGGCCCGCAACCTGACGATGCCGGACCTGGCAGAGCAGATTCCGCTCGGCCCGGATGTCGGCATCATCGAGGTGCATTGCCCCGCGTCTTTCGAGGGCAACTCATTGATTGAGCTGAACTTACGAAAAAAATTCGGCGTTAACGTGATTGCTATCAAGCGCAGCACGGGGACCTTCGCTGAACGCATCTCAATCGAAGTCGCCCCGAATCCGATGGAAGCGCTGCGATCAGGGGACGTGCTGGTGCTGCTGGGTAAGTCGGAACATCTCAGTGAGTTCGTCGACGAGTTCGGACAGAAACCGATGAATCCGGAGACCATTCAGCCGCGGGAAGAGGAGAAGAACGGAGCTCCGGAGGCAGAGAAGTAGGCTTTCTGGCCAATCAGGCGTTCTTTTCGTTGACCACTTGCAACGGCTAGGGACTAGCATCCCACGCTTTCCCGGCTGCCGGGTATCCGGCGGCCGCTGCTTTGTCATATTCCTTGGGCGCTGAGGGGCGCCTTTTCTGGAGACCTTTGCCGTTATGATGCAGAAACTCCGCAGCCGGTATGTCATGAAGAAGATTCTGTGGGCGATTCTGATCCTCACGATTCCTTCCTTCGTGCTATTCTATGGATTCTCGGGCTCGGGCAGATCCGGCAATCAGCCCCAACTGGGCAATACGTTCGTCGAGATCCAGACGAATCATGGGAAACAGGAGATCACGCGCGAGGACATGAAGAGCGCGCGGGACTCTCTGTCCTACTACTATTCGATGTTCCTGGGCCAGAATGCCACCAACGCCCAACGGACTCAGATCAGCAGTGCCTTAACCAACAAAGAGATCGCCGACTACGCGGTGAGCGCGGCTGCGATGCAGCAGCTCGGCGAGGAGTGGGGAATCGCGGTTTCGATGGAGCAGGTCAGCCGGTATCTGTCGAATATGGGACTGACCGATCAGACACTCCCGCTCTACTTGCAGCAACGGCGCATCTCGAAGAAGCAGTTGATCGCGCAAAGCCTGTTCGATCTGCAGAACTCCCGGACGCAACAGTTGGTGGGTTCCGTCGCGCGCGTTTCCCTGCTTGAGCTTTGGCAGGAGTACCTGCTGCAGAACGAAGAGCTGAAGGCCGAATACGCCGTCTTGAAGACGTCCGATCTGCTGGACTCTATCGAGGTGACCGACGCCGAGGTGGCCGAGTACTACAACGATCACCTGGACAACTACATCGAGCCTGAGAAGCGCATCTACCGCTACATCAAGCGCGAGCCCGCACCGCTCGATTTCATGATGGATATCCCGGAGTCCGAAAGCAAAGTCATCTACGATACGATGGATCCCGAGAGGCAGCCGCAGTATGCCACCGGCGAGCGTCGGCAGGTCCGCAACATCATGTTGACCGTGGATGAGGGTGAGAATGCCGACGATGTGAAGGGCGAGTTGGAACAGATTCGCGAGCGCATCGCCAACGGCGAGAGCTTCGAAGAACTGGCCAATGAGTTCAGCGACGATCCGGCAAACATCCGCTTTGACGAGGGAACGACGGCAACGATGCGCGGCGGTCTGCTGGCGACACGGGTTCGGACCAATCAGCCGGAAACCTGGGCAGCCATCTACGGACAGGCCTGGGTTGATGCCGTCACCACAACGCCCGCAGGCGAGTTGACCGACGTGGTTGAAGGACCCGACCAGGAGTCCTTCCTGTTGGCGGAGGTTGAAGACGTGGCGGAGTCCACAAAGATTCCATTCGAGGAAGCACGTCCTCGGATCGAACGTCAGTTGCGCCAGAGCAAGATCCGCGAGCAGCAGGAAGCTCGTTCAAAGGAAGCCGACGAAATCGAGCTGGAAATGCGTGAACTGGTCGCGACGCGCACGACGCTGGAAGGCGTTGCTCGCGAACTGAATATGGACGTTCAGGAGACCAGCCCAACGATCTCCACCAGCACCTCGATTCGCGGTGTAGGCAGCTTCCGTCAGAATGAGATGGCGCTGAGCCGTCTGGACCTCGGCGAGATGAGCCCTGCTCTGCGCTCTGACATGGATGCTGTTGTGGTCATGGAAATCGCTAAGATCCTCCCGGAACGCCAGCAGACTCTGGACGAGGTTCGGGACCAGGTCACGCGCGCCCTGAAGCGGGAAGTTGCGGCGGAGCAGGCGACGGAAATCGCGGAACAAATCCGCGAGCGTGTCGAATCGGGTCAGGACATGGAGAAGGTGGCCGAGCAGCTCGGTGCCGAATACGTTGCAGCAGGCGACGCGTTCACGCGTGCGAATGCTCCGGGCGAACTTCGCGGTGCTTCCGAGTTCGCGAATGAATCGCTGCGCGCAAAGGTCGGCGAGCCACGGGTCGTAAAGAGTGGCTCCGGCGACTTCGTCAACGCCGCGGTCGTCTTTGAACTGACCGAGAAGAACCCGCCGGACAAGAAGGTCTTCCTGCAGGATATGCGTCAGTTGGAATCCGGACTGCGCAGCATGAAGGAGCGCACGTTCGTGGATGAATTCCGCAAGGATGCGCTGAAGACCATGAAGCCGAAGTTCAACGAGGAGATGTTCACGAACGAGCAGATGTAATCGCTCGGCAGAACATGACGATGCCAAACGATTCGGGCCCGGTTCGCCGGGCCCGATTTCTTTGTGGCGATGAATATCTTGTTACTTGTCCGCGCGATTGGCGTTTCGGATCGCCTCGACCGCTGCCGCATCCATTCCGCTGTTCAGCAGGCAATCGGCAATGAAGTCCGACTTGGCCTCGCAGTAGTCGGAAATTCCAAGCGATTCCTCGTAAGCTAGCCTCCGTTTAAGCTCGGCGTACTCTTGAACCGAATCTGGGTTTGCAAGCAGGAAGCGCCTGAGTCGCAGGTGGTTTTCGAGCGCTTCGCTGTCATGCACGCAGACGTACAGATTGTGGCGAAAACCGATATCGGCCGGCTCGCGATAGGCGATCCGCCCCGGAATACCCAAGTCGCCGCGATGCTCGTAGCCAAGCCCTTCGAGTGCGTCGCGCACATCGGAAAGAACGCCTTCGGACTCGACGACAATATCGACATCAATCACTGGCTTTGCCGCCAGCCCGGGAATCGACGTGCTGCCGACATGCTCGATGGAGCGCACGCCCTCGGGCATTGCGGGCTGCAGCAGCGCTTTGAGATAGGCGAAGCGCAGCGGCCACTCCGGATCGTAGTCGACGATAAGGATTGGCATCGGGGCGCTGAGTTCGCGCGCAAGGTCTTCGAGGAATCGAATCAGCGACCGGGCTCGCCGCTGCGCTTCCTCGCGCCCTGCCTCGGTCTGCATCGTTGCGGGAAGTCGTAGGAGCTTCGTGAAGAAGTGGTCGATCGAGAACTGTTTGTCATCCCGCTCGCGACTGCGTGCCCAAGGATCCGCGCCATCAAAGAACTCCGTCCCCATTTTCACGCCGGTGGCAATACATCGCATGATGCCAATCGTCCCGAGCGCTTCCAGGCGGTCGGCATCCTGCAAGGCGCGCCCAAGAGGGGCTGAAGGAACTGCCCCACGGCTGAAGCTGTGGTCGCGCACGGCGTCGGCAATGCGCTCGACAGCGTCCTCGCTGAATCCGAATCGCGGCAGCAGGCGGCGAGTCTCGTCTGCGGAGAGTGTGCTGGCCTGGGCGCGCTGCGGCGAGTTCTTCGGCACTTGCACGAGGTCATGGCAGAGCGCCGCCGCGACGGCCTCGCGTCGATCGATCTCTCCCCCGCCCAGGCGAATCGTCCAGACAGCAACGCGTTCCGCATGAGCCAGGTCGTGCCCGGCATCCCCCGCCAAGTGAGGGGCCACTTCCACGCGCAACGCGGCAAGTTGCTCATCGGCGGCAAGGAATTCCCGAAGGTCGCGACTGCTGAAGGGTGGCATGGCTTCTTAGCTCTCCGTGGGCGCTTCTTTGTACGGCGCGCCGGTGGCGCAAATTCGTAGGTACTTTCCCGGTTCATACGCGATCGAAAGGGGTTGGTACGAACCCGAATCGTCATTCAGGCTCGCGTGCCCCTCTCCACGGCACGAACGCAGGGGCCAAGGGCAAATGTCAAATCGCAGGAGAGCATCATCGCGAAACTCGAGTGCCTCTGGAATAGTAAGAAGCGTCTCGTTCACGAGCGCATCGCCAGCATAGTGCCGCAATGGAACGATCGCCGGCCACTTGCTTTCGATCCCGAGGTCACAGGCCGCTTCCTTCATGGCTTCCACTTGTCTCCGCCGAGAAGGATAGACGGACAGCCCTTTCCGCTCTACAACTTCTCTGTACTGACGCCACCAGTCCTCCCACTCGCCCCGGCTTCTCTCTTCATCGATCCCCGACAGGTCGAGGAGCATTGTGTCCGCATCGCCCTCCGCCCCACCAGGCGGCGAAAGAAGACTGCGCCAGCGGTAGACTTCTGTAGGAAGCGACGAGGCATCGTGGAGCATGTTCTCTCGAACGAAGAAAACAGTCGGCAGCCCATTCGATGATGGCCAGCAAATGTGCCTGATCGGATGTGTCTTCTCATACGCATCGTGAACGCGCTGCAGGAAGCCATGGAAGTCCACGGGTGTCGGCTGCTTCCACAGCCACTTCGTCAGCGCACTGTTCAAGCAGGTATCCCTGAGACAGGGAGCGATTGTGTTGAGCCAGATCTGAGTTGGGGAAGCGATGGGAACGTCATCATCCTCTCTCCCTTCCACCAATAGCTGGAACAAGCCATTGCCCTCTCCCTCTCCACGCGCGGCATGGCAAATGACATGACGAATGGTCGAGCGGAAGAGTCGCGCGCGAATCCAGAAGATGATTGGTATGCAGAACAACAGGCCGGCCACATAGCCGAGGATATCCCTATGCCGCGAGAAGGCCTCCGGGAACCGCAGTATGATCATCCCAGCGGTTGTGAAAGCTGCGAAGAGGGACAATCCATGCAGGATTCGCCCCAACGATCGACGGCGCAATGCTCTCTCCAGGAGGGCATCATATTCCGGGTCAAAATGAGAAATCTCTGGCACTGATAACCTTCTGCGCTCGATGGGCGTTTCCAGGAATGGCCGCTATCCGCCACTTGAGACACTACGGAAGAGCCGTCCCAATATTCTCAACCGGAGCGCTGGAAAGGGCATCCGTTGTCGTCTTTGCCCGCCATTCCTCGCCCGGTTCGTATTCGATGCGTGCGTTCCGGAGCCACCTCGGGCCGCGGCGTGTCCAGACTGCGCACGAATTCCTGTCTGTGTTGTAGGAGACCCGTCTCGGGTCCATGAGTGACAGGGCCTCGGGGACAGTGAGGATTCTCTTGTTCACGAGTACCTCGCATGAATAGACGCGCAAAGGAACGATGTGTGGGAAGTGGCGCCAGAGCTTCTCCTTGGTCATCGCTTCAACAAAGGCACTATCCATGGTCTCTTGGTTCTTGTGGATTCCGGCGGCGATTCTAAACCACAGGGTCCCTGCCTTTTCGCGCCAGGTGTTCAACTGGAAGCGTTCCGCCTCCATTTCGATCCCGCGCAAGTCCAGGACAATCGAATCGGCGTTGAGCCGTTCCGGTTTGCAGTCGATCAGAATGTCGCGAACAGTCTTTCGATCTATGGCAGCGAGTATTCTTCGCAATGCCCACGCGTCGGGATTGGCAAGGATCAGCAGCAGCATTCCAACACACAGAAGCCAGACGAGAATGAGGGTTTGGATGAAGAGAGAGAAACCGACGAAATTCCCATCATTCCCTGCGAGAATCGCGGCCAGCATCCTGGTTGCTTTCGGGGCGACCAGTAGAAAGACGAGTGCTCCCCATCGCCTGCTGATGCTCAGAGCCCTGAGTCTCCGGAAGTAAGGATCCCGCCGCATCTGATAGAGATTCATCTCAAGGCTCCCCGTATGAGAGGTAGCCTTCCACACGCGCTTCTGCCGGAGCAAGCATTTAGAAACCGGGTGTCAATGTGGGCGGCTACTGCGTCGCCAGCACGTCCAGAATGCGCGCGGATGCTTTGCCGTCGCCGTAGGGGCTGACGCCGCGGGCCATTTGGGTGTGAGCCTCGGGATCGCGCAGCAGGCGCGTGGCCTCGGCGAAAATGCTGTGGGGATCGTCTCCGACCAGCTTAACAACGCCGGCATCGACGGCTTCCGGGCGTTCGGTGACGCGACGCGTCACGAGCACCGGTTTGCCGAGTGCCGGGGCTTCTTCTTGCACGCCGCCGGAATCGGTGATGATCAGGTGAGCGCGCTGCATGAACCACACGAAATCGGGATAGGCCAACGGCGAAAGCAGGCGGAAGTTCCCGACGCCGCCGAGAATGTCGTTCACAGGTCGCTGCACGTTTGGATTCAAGTGCACGGGATAAACGAAGAGCGTTTCGAGGTTCTCCTCGGCGAGGCGGCGGAAGGTCTCGCAGATGCGGGCAAAGGGCGCGCCGAAGTTTTCTCGGCGATGCCCGGTGATGAGGACCATGCGCTCGTGCGCATCGATCGCGGGAGCAATTTCGGCAACAGGACAAGCGGCGGTCTTGACGCGCTCGACCATCCACAACAACGCATCGATCACGGTGTTGCCGGTCACATGAATCGCAGAACCGGGATAGCCTTCGCGCAGGAGATTCTGGCGCGCGCTGTCGGTCGGCGCGAAGTGCCAATGCGTGACGCAGGATGCCATCTTGCGGTTGGCTTCTTCGGGGAACGGCGCCGCCAGATCTCCGGTCCGCAGACCGGCTTCGACGTGGGCGACGGGCTTTCCGGCGTAGAACGCCGCGACGGCTCCGGCAAAGACGGTCGTGGTGTCGCCTTGCACGAGCACGACGTCTGGATCGTATTCGGCCAGCACGCTCTCCATCGCTTCAAAGACGCGCGAGGTCACATGGAAGAGGGTCTGCCCCGGTGCCATGATGTTCAGGTCGCGATCGGGGACGATGTCGAAGGCGCGCAGAACTTCGTCGAGCATTTCGCGATGCTGGGCCGTAACGACAATCGTGACATGAAATTCGGGGCGTTCTCGCGCGGCCAGAATGACCGGCGCCAGCTTGATGGCCTCGGGGCGCGTGCCGAAGAGAAACAGGAGCTTGCGCGGCGTCATCGGAAGTGCTCTTCGTAGATTTTCCGCGCCTCATCGTAGTCTTCGACCACACCGATATCGACCCAATAGTCCTTCAGCAGGTAGCGCCCGACCTTCATGTCGTTTCGCAGCAGGCACTTGATCAGTTCATCGATGCCGAAGTACTCGCCATCGGGAATGAACTCGAAGATATCCGGCTTCAGCGCGTAGATGCCGGCCAGGATTTCCATGTCCAGGTCGGGCTTCTCTTCGACGTCGAGAATGTATCGCCCATCGGTGTGGATCTTTCCGAACCGGAATGGCGCGGTGACGATTTTTGTCACGACATGCAGCGGCGTGGATGGATCGTCGGTGGCGAATTGCAGAATCTCGCCGAGGTTCGCCGTCGTCAGGATGTCTCCGTTCATCAAGAGGAAGGGATCGGTCAGTTCCTCGCGCAGCAGACTGAGGGGACCGCATGTCCCGAGCGGCTGGTCCTCGACGCTGTAGCGCAGGTTGATTCCGTAGCGCTTTCCATCGCCGAGAAACGAAGAGATGTACTCGGACTTGTGCCCAAGCGCCAGGATGATCTCGCCGATGCCGTTTTGCTTCAGGTGCTCGATCTGAATCTCGAGGAGCGACTTCTCCCCCAGCGGAAGCAGCGGCTTGGGAATGACGTCGGTGAACGGCTTGAGCCGAACGCCCAAACCTCCGGCCAGAATGACAGCTTTCTTCGTCGCGCCCATCCCGTTACCGTCTCCCGTTCATGTCCAATACCGCTTGGAATCAATCGTCTGTGCCCGCGGGCGAAGCCATTCGATGACGCGGCTCAGACCTTCGTCCAGTTCGACTTCCGGGCTCCATCCGCACTGCTCGCGCAAACGAGTCGCGTCGCCGAGCAGGCGGCGGACTTCGCTGCCGGCGGGGCGAACGCGCTGGCCCTCGGTCTCGATAGCCAAATCGACGTCCAACAGCTTCATGATGCGCTCGGCCAGCTCGCCGATGGAGATGTCCTGGCCGGCCGCAATGTTGAGCACCTGGCCGACGGCTGCGTCGCTCTCCGCAACGGCCAGAAACCCGCGAACCGTGTCTTCCACGAACGTGAAATCCCGCCGCGGGTCGAGCGCGCCAAGGTGAATGGGCTGACCGGATTCCGCATTCGCCAGGCACTGGAGAATAATCGTCGGAATGATCGCGCGCGGAGTCTGGCGAGGGCCGAAGGTGTTGAAAGGTCGCGCCACGGCGACGGGTAACTCAAAGGCATGATGGAAACTGAGCGCCATCATGTCGGCGCCGATCTTCGAGGCCGAGTACGGCGACTGCGGCTGTAGCGGATGCCTCTCGTCGATGGGGACAGTCCGGGCCGTTCCGTAGATTTCGCTGGTGGACGTATGCACAAACCGACGCGCGCCGGCCTCGAGCGCGCCCCGGGCGACATTCTGCGTCCCCTGGACATTCGTCTGAACGTAGGATTCGGAGGCCGTGTACGAGTAGGGAATCGAAATCAGCGATGCCAGGTGGAACACGGTCTGGGTGTCGCGGCAGCAGCGCCTCATCAGGTCGCCGTCCCTGACGTCGCCAAAGACGACTTCAACGCTATCGAAGACTTCCCGTGGCAGATCGCTCAGCCAGCCAAACTGGTTCCAGGAGTTGTAATAGACCAAGGCACGGACACTGGCTCCGCGGCGAACGAGAGCCTCGGTCAAGTGGCTGCCAATGAAGCCATCGGCGCCTGTGATGAAGACACTCTCCTGGGACCAATCGACCATGATTCGCCTTCGACAGATGCAAAATCCGGAAGCCATTCGGGCTTTCCGCACGTGCAGCAAAGCATCCACACAAGCCCGAGGCGTCGTCAATCCTACTGACCGCAGGCATCTGGAGATGCCCGAGGAAGGGAATTGCCAGTCGAAGTGCTCTCGACTTGGATGAGTAGCGACTGGCTTGGATCGCCCCCGTATTAGGCGGGCTGAGAGGAATCCGACTCACGGTTGACACGCCCTCACAGGGTACCAAAGGGTTGGGAATCTCGCCCCAGTGAAGGGTCGTCCCGGTGGTCCTGGAAAACTCCAATATCCTTGCGCTTACAGACGACTACTGGGGAGGGATGCAGCGTGTCCGCCACCGCATGCCATCTTGTTGGGCGGAAGTTGGAAACCGTGTTTTGTGGCTCGAGCAGGCGCCCTACCCTGGGGACTTTCGTTCGGGGCGCGCGAGCCTGGCGGACTCACTCAGAGGCACCCTCCATCAACCTCGGGAACGCCTGTGGGTCGGGACGATGCCGCCGGCGTTTCCCCGCATGATGAAGGGTGGCCCAATGGGGAACTCGCTTCGCGCAGTTCATCGTCCGTTCGATCGCCGGAGGATCAGGAAGTACTTGGGAGCGTTGGGCTGGGAGCCGGATCTGGTAGTCCTGTTCCAATTGCCAGTGCGGCATGATCTGCTCGCGATGTTCCCGAAGGCAACAACCGCGTACTACTGCAGCGATATCTACGGGTTCGGAGAAGCGACGCCTGGCGAACTCCAAGAGGAGGAGGCCTGCTGCCGAAAGGTCGATCTGATTTTCACCACATCAGAGGTTCTGAAGAATCGCCTCGTCCGTTTCAACCCGAGGACATATCACATCCCTCATGCAGTAGATCGGGATTGGTGGGAGAGTGGTTCGGGACAGTCACCACCTGAATTCAGCGGTATTCCGAAACCGCGCTGCGTATTCACCGGCGCGGTGTTCGAGCGCTTGGACTTCGACCTCCTGCTTAAGTGTGCTCAGTTGCGAAAGGACTGGCAGTTCGTTCTTGTTGGTCCGGTAATCCGAGACTCATCCGAGATCCAGCAGTTGAGGGGTGAGAAGAACGTATCTCTGCTCGGCCATCGAGCCTGGGAGGCCATCCCCGGCTATTTGAATGGCGCGGATGTTCTCATGGTCCCGTTTCGGAGAAACCCGGTGGCGGAGAATCTCGGGCTGCCATTGAAGTTTTACGAATATGCGATGAGCGGAAAGCCAATCCTGAGTACTGACTTCGGTCCGTTCGAGTTCCCTGACCCATCGCTGGCTGTTCGATATCAGACAGCCCAAGAATGGAGCGACTACCTCGAGTACATCGCATCGAGCCCATCGGAAGAGGCAAAGAAGGCAGAGCGCCGTCGATCAATTGCTCTCGAGAATACGTACGAATCGCGTCTGGAACTCCAGCGTGCGGCATTCCGATCCTTGCAGGAAAGGGGGGGCGATCGTGAAGTCGTCCCGTGACGAACGCCAACCGCTAGCTTCCGTTATTGTGCCGGCTTTCAACGCGGCGGCAACTATCGCTGAGACGATCGAGTCCGTGCAGGCACAGACCTACACGAACTGGGAAATGGTGATCACCGACGACGGTTCGTCGGATGAAACCCCTGCGATTGTCCGAGAATTCGCAGCCGCCGATGACCGTATCCGCCTGCTTCAATTTGAGGAGAACACTGGGCTTGCCGCGCGTGCCCGGAATAACTCCATGCAACATGCTCGCGGCGAGTTCTTCGCCTTCTTGGATGCGGACGACGTCTGGGTGCCAGAGAAGTTGGAGAAGCAGATCGCCTACCTCCTCGATCATCCGGATATCGATGCAATCACTTGTTGGTACTATGTCTTCGGCGATGCAGAGCGGGTTCGCCAGTACAATAATATGATGTGGCGCTTTAGCAGCGAGTCAGTAACTGTCGACCAGGTACTGCAGCAGTCACTGAATACCGACACGATTGTCATGCGACGACACTGCTTCGAGCAATTGGGAGGAATGATCGAATCCTCCTCACTTCGTTTTGGCGAGGACTACGAGTACTTCATCCGCCTCGTGGTGGGCTTTCATGTGGCGCGATTGACCGAAGAGCTTTGTGGCTATCGACTTGCACCACAGGGGGAGTCGCTTTCTACCAGCGAGGGGCAGTTGGATCAACGGAGGAGCATGGAGCTAACTATGCTCGACTATTTGCGGGAGGGAGGAGTGTTGAACCCCCGCCAGCTTCAGCGTCGCGCGGCGATTGTTCACTACAATCTCGCCAAGGACAACCTCTTCACCTATCATCTTCCTTTCCGGGGCGATTTGTGGAAATCCGTTCGAACGCTGCGAGCCCCGGCCAAAGCAAACGTGATGTTCCTGCTTAGCTTCCTTCCGGCATCACTGCTGCGGAGGGCATTGATCGCTTTGCTCACGATCAAGAATCGGTTCTGAGAATGAACGAGAGAAGAGAATTGCAGATTGTCGGAATGCACACCCCGAACCCATTGGAAGTGCCAGCGGGCGATTCGACTTGCGCTGGTCACCGCGTCGACTTAGGTACCCGAAGGCAGAATAAGCGCACCGAAATGTCGAATCCTCACTGTTTCTTTTGTCTGGAAGATTGATCCATGCCCAAACCCAACTTCCTTGTTATTGGCAGCCAGAAGTGCGGAACCACTTGGCTTGCCAATGTCCTGAGTCGACATCCGGAGGTCTACTCTCCTCCGAACCAGAAGGAGTTGCACTTCTTCGACGATCGCCCCACGTTCGAAAAGGGAATGGACTGGTTTCTTTCGCAGTTCGAAGACGGGAGTGGCAAGAAGAGGATCGGAGAGTATACGCCGAATACGATCTATCTGGGGAGAGGCCCCGAGGACGATCCGACATGGCGGGAGGAAACGCCAGAACGAGTCCGCGAGCTCGACCCACAGATGAAATTGATCGTGCTGCTGCGTGAGCCTGTCTCCCGTGCGGTATCCGCCCACTATCACAATATGGGGGTTGGACGCATCGCGCCAACGATGGACATTTTCGATGCAGATAGATCATTCCATACGATTCGAATGGGACTCTACGCCTTCCAGTTAAAGAGGTGGTTCGAGGTCTTTCCACGAGAGCAGTTCCTGATCCTCTTCTTTGAGGAAGCGGTCCGTACCGATCAGCATTCGACTCTTCAAACTACCTTGGATTTCCTGGACCTCTCGCCGTTCCCTCAGGGTATGATGCCCGATCTGCAAAAGGCCCACAACAAGCGTGCGTCATTTCTGGCAATGCGACTCCGGCGGGGATATCCGAGGCTCTCTTGGGCGGTCGACCGCTTCCTTCCATCCGCAATCAAGAATCAGTCGCGCTTTCGCATCTCCTTGCCGAAAGATCGTCTGGCGGAGATGAGGGCGTTCTACAAAGAGCCCGATGCGGAGCTGGCGGACCTTCTTGGGCGTCAGTTGCCCTGGGCTGGCGGTCGCTAAACATCTCCAGCTTGGCGCCGGCATGGCAGGGATTCAGATGAGGGCGGAGGCTCCCCGGCCGAGACTTCACCGGAATCCCAGCTTGACAGCCCTCGCGCCGCTGGCAGACTTCTTCCCGCTATGAGTCCCGAAGCCACCGAATCCACCGAAGAACATACGTCGAAGAGCGAAGCCCTTGCGCCAGGCTCCGCCGGGCAGGCAAGCGCCAATGGTGGCGACCTGCCGGAGACCGTTATTAGCCCTGACCCTCGTGTGCGCATCCTCCAGACAATCAAGGACGTGATCGAGTATCGCGAGCTGTTTCTCGCCTTCGTCCTACGCGATATCAAAGTCCGCTACAAGCAAACGGCCCTCGGGATTGTCTGGGTTGTCCTCCAGCCGATCATCACAGGTGGCGTGTTTGCCATCGTGATCTCGATTCTGCGGGGAGGTGGCGATGTCGATCTGAGCGACTTGCTGTTCTACATGGTCGGTATGGTGCCATGGACATCGTTCGCAAGCAGCCTGCAAATGGCCTCCACCTCGATGGAGATGAACGCGAACCTTGTTAGCAAAGTGTACTTCCCGCGCATGGTCGTTCCCGGAGGACACGTTGTCGGCTCGTTGCTGGACTTCTCGATCGCCTTTACCGTGTTCCTTCTTCTATCTGGAATAGCTGGAGCTTTCACGCCGCTGTATCTTGCAATGATGCCGCTCCTCCTTCTCATCCAGTTGCTGACCGCCTGGGGGCTCGGCCTCTTTCTGGCATCCCTTAATGCCCAGTATCGCGACGTGAAGTACGCGATCCCGTTTATCTTGCAGATCGGCATGTTCCTCGTCGTGCCGCTTTCTCTCTACCAGTGGCAGCCCTGGTGGCTTCAGGAATTGTTGACCTGGAACCCAATGTCGGCCGTCGTGGAAGGATACCGGAATCTCCTGGTTGGAAGAGGGATCGATTGGGCGTTGACCCTCAAGGGACTGATCGGTGGGTGGGTTCTTCTGGCCCTCGGGATAAAGTTCTTCACTAGCCGCGAGCGCATGATGGTGGACATACTTTGATGGACTCTGGCCCCACTAATTCGCGAATCAAGTGCGTTCATCTTCCCAGCGTCAAGAACGTCTATATCGATCTGCTCCAGCAGGCACTCGAAGACGAGAATGTTGAAGTCGAGTTCCATCGTCAGATGCCGACGTTCGGGGAAATCATCCAACAACGCAAATCCCCGCCACTGTACCATTTCCATTGGCTCAACATCCTGTACCGACAGACCGCACATACGTTTGCCTTTCACTTCCTGCACTTCTACATCAAGCTAGTGATGATGAAGAGGTGGGGGTTTCCAATCGTATGGACGATGCACAACGTCTGGCCGCATGATCCCCAGCGCAAGTACCTGGCAGTGTGGGCTCAGAGACTGATGGCCAGGGCCGCCAAGGGAATCACCGTCCACTGTGACTGCGGAAGGAAGCGGTTCGAGCAGACTTATGGCCAGCACCCGGGGCTTCGCGTAATACCTCCCGGCAACTACGCATCGATTCATGCTCTGCCACCCTCGAAGCAGGAGTGCCGCAAGCGCCTGGGCATCCCAGATGATTCCTTTGTCTTCCTTTCCTTTGGGTTTCTCAGGAAGTATAAGGGCATCCAGCAACTCCTCGACGTCTTTCCGACCTTGCCGGGAGAGGAGAACCTCCTGATCCTGGCAGGGAATGCATACGACAGGAGCATGCGGACTTACTTGGGGCGCAAGAAGGCACAGATCGCCAACCTGCGCGTCGATCAGCGTTTCATACCGGAGGAAGAAGTCCCCTACTACTACGGCGCAGCGGACGTCGTTGTGGCTCCCTTCACGGCGATCTTGAATTCTGCGAGCGTCATGATGGCGATGACGATGGGCAAGCCCGTCATTGCACCGGCGATCGGGTGCATTCCAGAGCAGGTTCCTGCAGATGCGGGCTTTCTCTATGATCCGGAGACTATGGATGGTCTGCAGAAAGCGATGCAGCAATCCATGGAGAGTGATTTGGAGATGCTGGGAACGAACGCCCGAGCCGCCGCAGAGAGGTTCCCTTGGTCCGAAGTCGGGCGCGCCCACAGAGCCCTCTATCAGGATATACTCAATCCCGGCGCTTGAGCCGATTGTAGGCCTGCAGCGCTTGGCGACCGCCAGGCAGCGACTCGATCACGCGGAAGATCCGGCTGGCTTCGAAGTAATCCTGATAGACCGATTCCACCAACTGGATCGCCTCTTCCCGATAGCCGTGCTCCATCAGAACCGCCGCGGATTCTCCGTGCATTCGTCCCCGCGAAGCCACGGTCTTGGCATCCTCCTGGTGGACCGTTGAAACAAGAACGTCGGGGAAAACCTCGGCACGGACTTCCGGGCGCTCGAACATGCGGATCCACATCTCGAAGTCCATGCAATAGTGCACGTCTTCACGCAAACCGCCAATGGCCTCGAACAGGTCGCGACGGAAATACGCCGCTGGCTGGCTGATGAACCTTTCGCGCCAATGCAAGACGTCTTCCAGCGTCACATTCTCCGGCCTATGGATCTTCTCTGATTTCGTTTCCGGAAAAACCCGCCGGGAAGCCCCAATGAAAATCGAAGCGTCCGACGCCGCCATGATTCGCTCAGCGAGTTTCCATAACGCACCAGGCATCAGGTAATCATCTGAGTTCAGCCAGTTCACGTGCGTTGCATCCTCGAACCGCGCCATTCCCTTGTTGATGGCATGACTCTGTCCGCGGTCCTTCTCGCTTACCCAGCCGGAGAGGAACTCCTCGTACCTCTTGATGACCTCCACAGACTCGTCGGTCGAGCCGCCATCCTCGATATAGTACTCAAGCTTCGGGTATCCCTGAAGCAGCACAGACCGAATCGTCGCCTCGATATACCGGCCCTGGTTGTAAGACGGTGTGATAATTCCAAGTGCAGGGAGGCGGTCAATGTCCGAGGCCCAATCAGGACGGGCCGCCGGGGCGCATCCTCTGTTCGGCCAGGCTTTTTCGTCAGAAATGGAGGAAGGAAGGCCCGTCACAGTCTGGCCTCCTGGTCGATAAGCTCTCTGTCCTCGGCAGATAGTCCTCTGCCGGCTAGCAGCCTATACAGAGCCCGGAAATGCTTCGCTGTGCGATCCCAGGTGAATAGTTCGATGCGAGCCTTCCCCAGTTCGATGAGACGACCGCGCACTTCTTCGTTGGTCCAGATAGTAACAAGGCTGCGCGCCATGTCCTCGATGTCGTGGGGATCGAAGATGAGAGCCGCTTCGCCAGCTTGTCTTGGAAGAGAGGTCACATTCGAGCATGCCGCCGGCACGCCGGCCTCAAAAGCCTCCCACAAGGGAAAACTGGCAGCCTCATAGAGGGTAGGAATGACAACAGCGTGGGCAAGAAAATATAGTGATTTCATCTGGGCCTGCTCTACAAAACCCAGAAAGTGAACTTGTCCTTCCAACCCCAAGCTGCCCGTGAGTCCAAGTAACTCCGAATAGACGGGTTCATTCAATCTGCCCGAGAAAACCAAGTGAATACGGCTCTCGCACGCCTTTTGAGCTTCGGCAGTAGCTCGAATCAGATTCGCGTGGTTCTTGTGAAGCCAGAGCTGTGCTGGATAGAAGATGAACCTATTGGGAAGGTTTAGCGTCTTCTTGGTACTGCGTATTACATGCTCACTCGGCCTTTCCTCGAACTCTGTAACGGGTGCAAGGGGGACAGCTTTGACTCGCGATGGATCCAGCCCATATTGCCTCTCAACGTCTTGCTTGATCCAAGTCGAACAGGTCGCCACAAGGGTTGCTTGATTGGCCATCAGTCTGTACATTCTCTCCCTCGTCTGAATAGTCGCGGGCTCAAACAGACTGGGCAAGTGAACGTGCTGCAAATCGTGAGGGTGATAGATGTTGGGAGTTCTCGTCCGAAATCCCCACTGCTTGAGGAAATGAAAGACATCGAACGCCTCGCTAACAATGACTTTGGGCTCATGGGGGAGATGGCCAAAGCGACGTCTGTGGAGAATCTGAACTTGACGTTGAATCCGTTTGATAAACCCTCGAGGTCTCTCATTCATAGATTCGAACGGTTGTACTTCAAGAACCCGACATGATCCACTGCAGTACTTCGATAGCCACTCCTTGTTTCCTGAGTATGTGCAGAATACATACTCCTCGTCGCCATCGCTTAATCTTGAGAGGGCACTTGCCATTCCCAGGACAACCTGCTCCACCCCCCCCCATCTTCCAGGAACAATACGCGCGTCCAGCCCGATCCTGATCTTACCATCACGCTCATCGGACATCAGACTGCATGCCCTCTGATCTTGCAGTATCCCACTAGTTGGCCTTTCTCTCTCGAAACAAACTCGTAGCCAAGCTTCTCATACAATCTCTTTGCCAAAGTGTTGTCCTCATAAACCTTCAGGCGTATCTTCATAGCTCCAGCCTCGGCAGCCACGGCGTGCAAGTACATCATCATGAGTGATGAATAGCCTCTTCCACGAAAAGCAGGGTGAACGATAATACCAAGCGAGGGGATGTCAAACCCCTCGTCCCATCCTCGCAGGAGCCCGTAGCATCGAATCTCATTCCGACTAATCAAGGCGAGGTACTGATCCTTGCCGGTATGCCCGCAAACCTGCCGTGCATGTGCTCCGGTAAAGGGATGTGGATGGAAGTACTCGGCATCCCCAGATTCAACTATGGCCTGGAAGAGTGACCCAAGCAAGAGTTCATCATCCCGTTCCAACGAACGCAAGAGGAGCAGCGATTTCACGATCATCCCTTTCGGCTTCTACGGATGATGCTCGAGATCCTGTCAACGTCCTCCTTGCGAAGGCCAACATAAGTAGGCAGGTTCATTCCCGTTTCACTCAGGCGTTCTGTGATCGGCAAAGTTGTGCCTCTTGCGCGAGCCGCCGCTCGATACGGCGGTAACTTATGAATGCTCATGAAGAAGGGACGCGTTTCAATGTTGTTCTCTTCGAGAATCACGCTCAATTCGTCTCTGGTGCGTCCATACTCGCGCTCATCCACAAGAATACTAAAGAGCCAGGGGGAGAGCGTGGCCCATGAAGCGACCGGTTGCATCAAAATGCCCGGAATAGAGTCAAGAGCATCCTCGTACCAGCGGTATATATTTCTCCTCTTCTCAATGATCTCTTTCTTCCGATCTAGCTGGGCGCACAACAGGGCACACGCAACATTGGTCAGCCGGTAGTTAAACCCGATTGTGGGGAAGTAGTAGCGTTGATCTGGATCCATCCCCTGTCCTCGGAGAATCCGAATTCTCCTTTCAAGCAGATGATCGGAGACTGTAAGGGCACCCCCTTCTCCTGAAGTAAAGAGCTTGTTGCCATAGAACGAAAAAGTGGCAACCCTCGAGAGTGTTCCTGCGAATCGCCCCTTGTAGGTTGCCATCGGGGCCTCTGCAGCATCCTCGATGACATCGATCCCATGCAGCGAAGCAAGATTGTTGATTGCATCCATGTCGGCTGGATGCCCGTAGAGATGCACAGGAATAATGGCCTTTGTGCGCTGCGAAATGCACTCTTCAAGACGTCCAGGGTCAATTGTCCAGGTCTCTCGATCCACTTCCGCAAAGACTGGGGACGCCCCAACATAGGAAACGGCATTTGCAGTCGAGATGTAGGTCAGACTGGGGACAACGACTTCGTCGCCCGGCCCAATATTGAGGGCCTCCAATGCCAGATGCAAAGCGACGGTGCCATTACAGACCGGAACTACCGACCGCCCTCCTGTAACCTCTGAGAAGAGTTGTTCGAATCGACTTACGAATTTCCCTGTCGAAGAGATCCATGTGCTCCGGACCGCTTCCGCAACGTACTCCTCCTCAAGGGTAGTAATGTGAGGCTTGGCAACTGGTATTCTGGGGTGTTGTTCACTCATCCCGAGTCTTCCTGTCGAATGGGTTTTTTTAGGGCTAATCCGCAAACACCTTTCCCGGGCATTTGCGAAAGGGAGTCGTATCGCACCATTTGTCTCGCCATGTCTCTTGGATCGTAGACGGTTCGGGACAATCCTGCCTTGGTCCACTGACTCTCATACCGCTGGAACCAGCCGGGCACTCTCTCACCATAGAATTCGATTCTCGGGTCGACTGCATCGAGCGGTTCGAGGATCCTGCTGTTGATGGCTTCCTCGTCGTAGTACCGCTGGAAGAAGTGTTGTCCTTTCTGATTCCGATGGGTGTTCAGCCCGTACTGATCAACAGGACGAAACTCCTCCTCGAATTGAGCAGAGACGGGAAACGTAAGCAGAAGCTGTCCTCCAGGTTTTAACATCTTCCACATCTGGCAGATGGCATCCCGATCGTCATACTCGCCATCGATATGCTCAATGACGGAGATCGCCCAAATGGCATCAAAAGACTCGTTTTGTGCAGAATCTTCGTAGCTTCTCACATCAATGCACTCAGCAGAGATTCGCTCCACTCTCAAAGCGGTGATCAACTTCCGTACATTCTGGCAGTCCTTTACGTCCGGATTGATCATAAAAACCCGAAGCTCTTCACGATGGCTGACTTCGTAGAAACTGAATAACCAAGGAGAAGAAACGTCCAATGCCCGAATTGCTCCATCCTGCAAGTGCCTGTTGACAAAATCGAACTCGAAGTACCTGACACTTGATACAGGATTAAGTCTTAGTCGGCAAGATACTGCTGGATGACGAAAACCCAGCTTGCCGCCGAGAGAACGCCCATAGCGGTCGAATTCGAGCCCGGGCAGCCCCAGCCTGCGGCCTTCCCTAAGTGCCCATTGAGCTCGAGGGAAGAAGCGCAAATAGGTGAGCAGGCTGCGAAGTTGATTCAAGGCCGAATTCTCCCTCTGATCTGCTTCAGCAGCCTCTGAAGGAAACTGCTGCGAGAAGCATATCCGTACTGCTCGCTCAATTGCTTGTAATATGATGGATCAATCTTGCCAGCAGGAGGCAACACATATTCCTTCTTCACTTGCATCCGCTCCGAGCGGGGCTTGTATCGGCGGGCCAAGCCAACACCGCAGTTTTCTCCAGAAGCATCCAGTCCCAGATTTAAGGAGAGTGTTTCATTTGGATAGAGGTTGAGCCCACCTTTCAGAAACTGAGTCAGGTGCCAGCAAATCGCCCAAACGTCACGGCCGCTCCTGCATTGGGCCACGTAGGTTGGAATGTCCTTTCCTACAGACTCTAAGTCCATCCCGGCTTCTTCTATTCCGTCCAGCAGTTCATCCAAATCCATCGTGAAGTCTCCCCAACGATCTTTCCACGTGGCCCAACCCCAACTGGATGATCGAGGCAGAAAGAAGCCGTCATACTCAGGGCACAAATTGCAATAATGTGGCATCGTATAGGAGCAAATCGAGTAGACTCGCCTTTCTGTCCTGTAGCGTTCCAGCGCTTGGGTCATGAAGCGGTAGAACCCGGGAAGCACCAGAATATCATCTTCCAACACGATTGCGTACCCGAAGCGCTCCATGGCTGCTGAGACACCAGTCGTTATAGACTCCGATAAGCCCCGATTCACCTCCTGGAGATGAACTTCCTTTTCGCACCAATCGATGCTGCCGACGAGTGCACGAACCTGCTCCACGAGCGCAACATGCTCCTCGCGCTTAGGTGCATCAGAGTAGACAATTAGATGGGGAATACGCTCGGCACGCAATCCATCAAGGACACGAGCAGTGTGCTCGGGCCGAGCGTAGGTAAATAGCAAAACTGGGACGGCTTCAGTCTTCATACATTTTCCAGCGAGTCTTCGTGCAAATGACAGGATCGATAATGACGGAGCATGGCAAAGACCCAGAAGCAGATGAACGTCCGGCCACTAGGCCTCCTGTGATTTGTTCTCCGTACTTATTCAAGAGGCGTCACTCTCCCGGGGTACCAGAGCATCAACAATCAACGAAGTATATTTGTAGGGCGCATTTGGTGATGCGTTCCTTCTGTCGTGCTTGAGGGACCGCATTACGAAACCATCCTCCGATGACCAATCATTCGCGACAAACGAGCCTTCCTTAGTATAGAATTCGAGAGGTTCTGGGATCAGCCCAGATTCGCGAATCAGATTGGACAGACTGTCAATATCGAGAAGGAGTTTGTGGTCGTCGGCGCCGGGTCCAATTCCGCCAGGCCTGACATGAGCGATATATTCTGGGCTCGGGTGATAGCCGTCTGGGACGGCGATCCGGACTCTTCCTCCTTGAACCAACGCGAGCGAGCAGTTCTTGAGGGCCTGACGAATCTGTTCTTCAGTCAGATGTTCGAATACGTGCTCGGCCAGGAAGTGAGTAACTGCAGGCTTGGGCCAAGTCCTGAGGAACTGTTCTCTATCGATGACATCGAGCAGGGCCTTATTCGTTGGAAACCAACCAGGATACGCTGTCTGACCCGCTCCGATTATGATCCTGCGGGACTTTCGCAGAGCACGCCATTTCCGGTACCTGTCCAGTCTGTAAGTGACTCTTCCCAACATCTCAGCTCAATCTCCTCATAAACGTCGTCATGGTGAATATCTGAGCGTAGGGCGCAGGCCCGAATACATTCTCGACAGAGTAGTCTTTCTCATATTGACTGATTGCGTCTCTGTACTTCTTCCTTTCGGTATTGTCGAAGACAATGACCCCTGCAGGTGCGATCTTCTCGTGAGCATAATCGAGACACTTCTCACGTGCGCGACCGTCGATAACGATGATGTCGAACTCGCCATCGAATTGAGTGATGCTGCGGCAGTAGGCTCTGAAACTCATGCCCCTGTAGCGATCGCTTGATGAAGAATGTTCGTCTTTCCCATGAACTGGTGGCGCGCTCACGATACGCCAGTTTTGGACTCCTTTTTCCTTCTTCTCTTGAAGAAGAGAATGATACCATTCAGTATCGTGTTCGACGGTGATCAATTCTTGTACTCTATCCACGAAGAAGAGGGAGGATCCTCCTCCTCCCCACTCGAAGACTCGATCGTTCTCAGTCAGAATCTGCTGAAGACGCCGAATCGCTGGGTACGATATCCATGGAATTGCGTCCGATATAGGGCCTCCTTCCGGCCTCAGAACGTACTTGCGCCAAGCCGGGAAGTGCCTCCACATCGCCAAGTAGTTGCTCAACGTTGGCCGCTGAGCTCTTGCGGGCCGATGGAAGTACCGACTGTGATACTCGAACAGCAGATCTTTCGTTGATCTCATGCGCTTGCCAGTCCAATCTCGTACTCGACGAAGACCGCTGCATGTCCCGAAGGCGGTAGTGCTCCAGTCCCGTAGTAGTCGCCCGCTTCCACGTCAAAAGCGGCTGCTTCTTTGACCCAATCCAATATCGCTCCGCGAGACTTGATCATTGTATTGAGCGAGTACTGCCCAGGCGCGAGGGGAAGTCGATCCATCGTGAGGGCGAGTACATTCTCGCCAGAATCCAAGGTGATGTCCTTGGCAAGCGTTCGATTGCTCATGTGGATCATTGGGATACCGTCGGACCGGAGAATAGCCAGATCGAATTCGATATCCTTTCTTGATGTGCAATCTACTGTGAGGCGGAACGTGGCTGACTCACCCGATCTGCATGCGCATACTTCGGAGCCCGATTTGTCAGCTATCGCAAACCTTGTTAGCCTTGCATCACCGGTCCCCGTTCGATCTGCTCGATCCAGCAGGCTCACAGGTCCTGTGGTTCTGTTAGAGCGTGAGTATTCATCAACTATCTCTTCGGTACTTCCGCAGCGGACCATTCGTCCCTGCTTGAGCAAGATGCCAGTCTTACACAAACCCTTCACCGCTGCCATATTGTGACTGACAAAAATCACCGTTCGTCCTTCTCCCGTGGCGACGTCCTGCATCTTTCCCAGGCATTTCTTCTGGAACTCAGCGTCCCCGACAGCGAGGACTTCATCGACGACGAGGATGTCGGTGCGCAGATGGGCAGCGACGCTGAAGGCAAGGCGCACGTACATGCCGCTCGAGTAGAACTTCACCGGAGTGTCGAGGAACTTCTCGATCCCGGCGAAATCGACGATGGCATCGAATTGCTGAGCAATCTCCGCGCGAGTCATGCCGAGGATGGCGCCATTCAGGTAGATGTTTTCGCGTCCGGTCAATTCGCGGTGGAAGCCGGTGCCGACTTCGAGCAGGCTTGCCAGACGACCACGATACCGGATGGTACCGGCGGTCGGCGCGGTGATCCGGCTGAGGAGTTTCAGCATGGTAGACTTGCCGGCACCATTGCGACCAATCACGCCAACGGTGTCGCCCCGCTGGATTTCCAGGTCGACATCGCGCAGTGCCCAGAAGGTCCCTTTCTCTTCGTCAACGCCGAAGTCCCGCCGGATCAGGCGTCCGATGCCTTTCATCAGATCTTCGCGCAGGTTGTCGTTCAAGGACTTGGGCCCGCCAAGTCGGTAGCGCTTGCCCACGCCTTCGAGTCGCACGGCCCATGGCGCGACAGCCTGAGTTCCGGGCGTCGTGTCGGCGTTCTGAATGATAGCGGGGGCGGCGGGCATAGGGGTTTGCGTGGTCTTCTCGATCAAGCTTAGATATTTGCCCCCAGTAGACTTATGCGACTATCTGGGACCAACGGCAAAGGGAATGGTGTGAGGGCCGAGTGGGGCTGTCAAGGGCGAACCCCCAAGGGGGCTCTCTTGGGTTCTGCGAGGACCGCCGGTAAGCGGGGGAACTCAATTACCAGCGGGGCCGAGTTGGCGCGCAAGGGATCGTAGTTTCTGTCAGGCAGCGATTTGTTTCATTCGATTCGGGTCAGGATTCGTGAGAGCAAGCCGGCAATCACTCTGGTTCCTTATCGAGGGTTGTCTTCAAGATCACATCCTACTGCGCTGTCGGCGGCCTATGCCTGCCGTTCTTCTTTCCGCTCCGCCTCATACCAGGCAATCGTCCGGCGCAGCCCCTCGCGGAAATTCATGCCTGCCTTGAACCCGAACTCCTTCTCCGCGCGCGAAGTATCCAGCATACGACGGGGCTGTCCATCGGGCTTGGTGTCATCCCAGACGAGTCGTCCCTGGAATCCCGTTTCTTCAACGATCAGTTCCACCAGCTCCTTGATTGAAATCTCGAAGCCAGCGCCCAGATTCACAGGATCGGGTTTCTCGTAGCGCTCCGCTGCCAGTAGAATTCCCTCCGCGGCGTCTTCCGCATAGAGGAACTCGCGCGTCGCCTTGCCGGTTCCCCAGACGACAACCTCCTCGTCGCCACGCTCGCGAGCTTCCACACACTTCCGAATCAACGCCGGAATAACATGGGAACTAGCCGGATTGAAATTGTCTCGCGGCCCATACAGATTCACCGGCAGGAGGTAGATCCCGTTCAGACCATACTGCGCGCGATATGCATTGAGCATCACCAGCAACGCCTTCTTTGCGATCCCGTATGGCGCGTTTGTGTCCTCGGGATAGCCGTTCCACAAGTCCTTCTCCTGAAACGGCACGGGCGTGAATTTCGGGTATGCACAAATCGTCCCGAGACACACGAACTTGGCCAACTGACGACGGCGCGCCTCCTCGATGAGGTTCACACCCATCATCAGGTTCTCGTAGAAGAAACGCCCCGGGTTCTCGCGATTCGCCCCGATTCCTCCGACGGTTGCGGCCAGGTGAATTACGATGTCCGGCCGGGCATCTTCGTACATCTGCCGAACGGCGTCTTCATGGACAAGATCGTAGTCTTCGACCCTTGGGACGAAGATCTCACCGGCGCCGCGCTTCTGCAGTTTCTCAACAATGTAGGATCCAAGGAAACCGGCTCCACCGGGAACGGCAACGCGTTTTGAGGACCAGAATTGTCTGGAATTGGCGGCTTCGCTCATACTCATTACTCCCCAGGGAACTTCGCCGGCATGGCCACCGAACAGTGCTTCATTCAGAACTCTCCCTGAGAATAGAGCAAGACAAAACCCGACACCTGTATTCGCTGAGAGTGGCGGTATGGCAGATGCGAAAATGAGGATGAAACGCCAGGCTACGCGATCACGTCGCGATACAACTCCTCGATGTCTGCTGCCATTTTCGATGCGGAGAACCGTTCTTTCGCAATAACCAGCCCTTCGGCGGCGAGGCTGGCTCTCTGCCCCTCATTATCGAGGATCGCTCGCCAAAGCTCCGCCGCTTTGTCCGCGTCGCGGAATGGAATGACGACTCCAGTCTTCTCGTGTTCAATCATCTGATCAAATCCCTCGAAGGGCGTCACGACCGGCACGGCTTCCTTTGCAAGCGCCTCGGCGAGTGCCAGGCTTAGGCCTTCGTATAGGGAAGGCATCAGGAAGTAATCAGCCGCACTGAGAAGCTTCGGAACGTCGTTGCGATAGCCGAGGAACTGCACGCCACGCAGGTTTGCGTCCTTCACGGCGCGGCGCAGCGCTTCGCCCTCTGCGCCTTCGCCGGCAATCCACCATTGCAGGTCGGGGTGAGTCTCCTGCAGGCGCGCCATGACCTCGACGCCGAACAGAAGGTTCTTTGTCGGAGACAACCGACAAGCCGTCAGCACAACCGTCGCATCTTCGGAGGCGCCCAGCTCGTTGCGAATCGCAATTCGGTCCTCGGGGATTCGTCCAGTGATGATCGCATCGGGGACGCTGTTGAAAATGACCGATGCCTGCTTCACCTTCCGTCCGCGCGCTTTCTCCAGCGAATCGAGCGTCGGTCGACTGCAGGCGATAATCCGATGGCTTCGGCGATAGATGAATCGCTCGAGGAAATTCTGATACTGTTCCTCGTGATCGGGCGGGCGGTAGATCGACTGCATGTGCGACACGAGACGAGTCTTTGCCGGATAGAACGGGAGCAGAACTTCTGCGAGAAAACATGAAGCGACAAGGTGCGCATGTACAATATCCGGTTTCCAGTCGCGGACGGCCCGAAGGAACCTCCACACCAGACGTGGATCCGCCTTCGATGTCGCAAAATGGCCGCAACGATCGACGATCTCCCCCGCCTCGCCCTCGACAGTACCAGGGCCGTGCAACGAGAACGCAGAGTACTCGAAGGCACTCTGATCGCCATGGCGAAGCAGATTCAGCAGAACCGTTTGCGCTCCGCCAAGATTCCAGGAATCGATGACATGCAGAACTCGGATGGGTCGTGACATTCTCGCTCGGCCTCAGTGCCCGCGGGGTGCGGAACTATCGCCGCGCAATCGCAACCGCCGCAACGGGGAAATCCCGCCGCACAAGTCCGAATTTATTGGAATTGCTTCTAGATCTTCGCCGTTGCTGCGGTCGGCTTTGCGCCGCCGCACGATCCGCCGCAGCACCGCGCACAGCCCTTGATCCGATCCGTGAAGACATCCACGCGGATGCGGCCGATCAGTTCGACGCCTTCCGGTTCATAGGCCAGCGATTCTAGCACGCACTCGCTGCCGAGCCCTCCGGGCTCGATGCCGGTGTAGACCAGCAGCGCCGAACGAAGCGCAAAGAAATGCTTCAACGTCAGATACTCGACCGCTTCATCGGTCGACTGGAAATGATCCAGCAGCGCCTCGGGCGTGAGGTCGAGCATGTCGTCCGCTTTGCGGCCGATCAGCCAGCCAAGAATCAGCGATTGGTCGCCAACTCCCTGGCCGCAGGACTTCTTGATCAGGCTGTAGTGGGTCAGGCGGTCTTCCGAATCGAACGCGATGCGAACGATTTCCGTCACGTCGTGACAAGGCATAGGCAGGAGAGAACTCCAAGACATTTCGTTACGCGGGAACACAGTGGGGGCTTTGTCCCTGCGGCAGGGTTCTCATGCCTCAGTTGTGCCCCCTCTGTCGAAGGAAACCTGCAATCCATGCCGGTGAGAAATGCGTTTCTGTGGTGTGAAGGACTGTTATGTTTCCCTTGCAACCATAGACACGCGTCGCTGGAGTGGCCCCACCATTCTCCGGAGACAGTTCATGAGCGACGAACAGAATAGCCCACAGCCAACAGCCCCCGAAGCTCCACAAAAGCCTGAGAAGATCAAGTACAGCCTCCACTGGGCAATCCTGCTGGCGGTGTTCCTCGGTTTCGCATTGGTGGTCATCTTAGAATCCGTGGCGAGCAAAGAGGGATCCACTGCGATCGCCAGTGCAGTCGGTCATGCGATGGGAGCTCTCATTTTCAGTCTCATCCTCTCTGGCATCGCATTCCTGTTGGCTCGTCGTTCACGCGTCGTGGCGAACATCATCTTCGCCCTCGTCGCGACACTCTTCATCGCCGAAGGCTCTGTGGTTGCCCTGGCGCAGATTGTGTCCCGGGAAAAGGCGGCATCATATGATGAAGTTTCGGAGTTGGCGATACAAGACTTCACGGCGGATATGCAGGGGCTTCGAGTCGCGCTTGAGGAATCTTCGCAACAATGGATGGATTCCGGCGGACTTAACATGTCGACAAATCCGTCCGTCGAAGAAATCGATCAACGGATAACGTACGCAAAGGGCTATCAGAAGGGGCACGAGGATTCTCTGAAGGCAATGGAGGAACTGCCTTCCAAAGTTGAGAACCTGCTGAAGGAGAAAGGTGCGTGGAATTCGCAGAGCGAGAACAGGCTCCGCGAAGATTCGGCCACAGTTCGTGCGAAGGGCGCCGACCAACGGAAGCTCTTCCAGGCGCGGATCGAATTCGCAAAGACTTCCGTGAAGTACCTGGAAGCCCTGAAAGCGAGCCGGGACGACTGGGAATGCGATCCCGATGTCGGAGTTCCTGAATTCTCCGCAGACTTTCCCCAGGATGAGTTGGATCGAATCAATGGTCTCCTGATGAAAATCCAAGAACTGGCCGTGACCATCTCAGAATTGGAGCAACAAGTCTACGGTTCGCAGTAGATAAAGCAGTTCGCCAAACGTATTTCTCCCATCCGGCAATGATGACGAGGTGATCCCGATCGTCCTCGTTTCCCCGTCGGAAGCCTGGATCGAACTCTCGCTCGGGCAAGTCGCATCGGACGGTAAGCAATCGATCCGGGAACTCCGCCGTCCAGGTGAAGACACCGTGCTTGAATGGGATCTCTGGAATCGTTGCGTTCTCGGGCATCGGTTCGTTGCGCATCGCAGAGACTGCTGCGAGCCACTCGGCGGGAGTGACTTCAGTCAGCGGCCCATCGGCCTCTGAGGAAATGCTCAAGTGCACGGACTCGACGAGAGGATGATCGGCCATACTCTCTGCAATGTAGGCGACATTGCGTGCGAGAATTGAATCTGGCCTCAAGAAACCGGACCGATGTTCATAGAAGCGCATAGTAAAGGTGAGCCGATTGCCTTCCCACTCCAGCGTGCCGTGGCGATCCAAGCCTGCCATCTCGCTGCCGTCGATGATTCCTGGGATTCTCAGCGCAAGTTCCGGCGTGGTCTCCTCAAACTGCAAGCGGTACTCCCCCACTGCACCAGTCGATCGCAGGGGATTCGGATGTTTCATCGCTTCCCAATCCGGCGTTGGTTGCAAGAGATCGGGGTCGAGTTGCGCGATGCTCTCAGGCCATTCACCATTCTCAAAGCGATACACCCGCGCCGCCCAGGCGATTTGTGTTGCCAGTGCGCGTGATTCAATCCTCCAAAGAATTCGTGAGTATCCCACATGGCGAGCGGCAACCAGCAAAGCGCGAATTTCCGTCGAAGCTCGCTCTTCAACAGTGAATCGGCTCGTTACCTCCTCGGGAAGCCACAATGACTCCATCAACCCAGGGTTTCTCGCTGAAACAGTGGCAAGGCGCTCCTTCAGAGCAATCTCACGAGTCCAAGGCATCCGCTCAGCTGACTTCGTGTAGTCCCAACTGTGCTCCGTGAGGGAGTAGCGCTGCCCGAGAGAATCGATCCACCGCATGTCTGCGCGATTGCTGATACGTGCTCGGGCGCTGTCGGAACGGACAAGGAGCCTGAGCGCTTCCGTGAGATCATCGTCCCTTTGTGAGAGTACTCGTGGCATGGGAGAATCCCAGCGGAAGTAGCGCATCCGCCCCAGCTCGCTACTGAAGACGATGTCTGAAACCAGGTCTCTCTCATCGAATACGGGAGCGCAGTTTCTCACATCAGTCAGCGCCACGGCCATCTCCCTGCATTTTTCCACATCCGGAGTCTGACGTAGCATCTCCTCAAACACATCAATACTACGATTTCGAGCCGCGAATCGACGCCACGAGAGGGAGTCCTTCCTTTTCGCGCAGGCGGATTCCTTTGAGAGAGCTATACCGCTATCCCAATCCCCCTGATCAAAGATCTGCAGAGCATTCATGGTGGCAAGAACCGTTGAGTAGTAATTCTCGCCAGCGTCGACCAGCGGAAATTTCTGGAGCTGTTCACGGATCAAAGGAGCATTGGCTACTTTGAGTAGATCGAAGAAGCCCAAGGGGGCCGAGGAATAGAGAGTATCGTAACCCAACTGTGCACGATCGGGTGGATGATCGAAATGGTAGTTGGGATCGTAATCGGTATTCTCCTCAGCCCACTCCGCCAATGCCTCCTGGTAACGCAGGTCAGGCCTGGGAATCAGAAGCCATGCGAAGATGAATGGCATTGGCACGGCGACGAGCAGAATCACCCAAAGCCAACTCTTGCTCCAGATCGAAGGTCTTGCCGATGGGAACATCGTCGCCTCCTCTTAGTACCGGATGATCGTCAGAATATCGATCGGCGAAACAGACAAGGCCATTCCGCCCCACGTGGTGAGCAGCAGCGCCAGCAGGATCGCAATGGCGGTGCGTCGCCGTTCGCTTTGTTCCAGCAATGGCGATCGGCATGTTGTAATCCAGATCGCAAGGATCGGCAGGCCGATCGCGACAATCGCCGGCCAAACGAGTGCACTGAGCCCGCCCAGGAGCCCCGCGAAGGGCCTGACATCCGGCATGTACATCAACATCATCGCATCTCCGCTGACTTCGTAGATGACCCAATACCAGGCGATTGCCGGGAGCGCGGTCAGGATCGGGGAGATGATGATCGAGCGGCAGTACAAGCGGAACAGGTATCCGAGAAGGATCGAAGCCGCTGCGATGAGGAAGAGAACTGCACCATCATAGAGAATGTACACCAACCCCCATGCGGCACTCGGAGCAGATGATAGCCATTCGATCAAACGATTCGACGCACGCAGGATAGCGTCGCTCCCGAGGAACAGCCCACTGCCGACCAGCGCCACCGCGAGCACGAACGCCGCGATCAGGAGCCCAAGAATGCGCTGGGACTCATGCCGTCGACGCGAGACGGGCAGGGCGTTGATGAAGAACTCCGGACTGTAGCGTTCGATCGGCACACAAGCGATGGCACCGAGAAACATCGGGAAGACTACCGCGCAGCCTGTGTGGATGATCGGCGTCAGTTCCGCTCCAACAAATCTGACCAGTGCAATCGGAGCAATCAGGCCAGCGAGAATGCCGACCAGCAGCGTTGGAACGTGGAGGATTCGATAGCTGGCGGACGTCCTGAGCGAGAGACCTCCTCTCGCCGTGCCTGCCCGACCAAGCGCACGGAACCTGAAACTCGACTCGGCAGGTACGTCTTCGAATTTCGAAACGCGAATACCAAGAAGCAACAGGAGGAGGGGGATCCCGAGCGGGGCAACAAACGGCGCGGAGAGCAGCAATGTTCTCAGAGGACCAAATACCGTGTTGTCTGCATTCAACCCGCTGGCGCTGGCCCAATCATAAATCCATCGGCCCGGGAAGAACGCCATCGCGGCTTGGTAGAAGACCATCCACACAAGGCCGATCTCCACAAATCCTGCAAACGCGGCAATCATCGTACGCCTGTGCCACGCGGCCGCAGTCATTCCGGCAACGAGCAGGAAGACGCTCAGGATGGACCCCAGGAAGAACAACTCGCCGAATGGAAACGCTCTCGTGGCATTGTGAGGTGCCTGATTAAGCCAAAGCCCAATCGGCAGAAAAACTACACTCCAAGACGCGATCAGAAGGAGGCCCGAGAGTAACTTGGCGAAGACGAGGCGGATTGCCGAAACGGGGAGACGATTCGCAAAGAGACGCGATTCGCTCTCTTCTTCCTCGCCGTACATGGCGAGACCAAGCGCATACGCGAAGATGTTCAGGAACAGGACAAACCAGACCGGAGCCGGAGCCAGAATATTGCTGCCTGGATGCCAAAGGACAACAATCTTCTGCCCGATCAAAATCAGCGAAAACGCCAGGCCTATCGCCACCCACAGCGAAGCAAACTGCACAATGTCTTTGCCCAGGAATCCCCGCCCGATCAACGCACGGCGCAGCGATCGCAGTCTTGGTCCGCGGGTCGTAGGGACTCCGGCGGCAACGGCTTGTTCGGTCGCAGACATCTCGCCCTCCTTATCCCGCAGCGCTGGTCAGCTCGACGAACGCATCTTCCAAACTCAGGTCTTCCACAACGACATCTTGAGGATTGCAGGTGCGCACTTGCGCAATCGTCTTCTCCGAATCGAAGTGCTCGATCGTCAACCGCGCCTCGCGCCCGGCGACGCGTCTTTGCACGACGCCTTCGACGTTTGGGAACTCGGCGGGTGCATCGCCCTCGAACTGCAGGCGAATGCGCTTCACACGCGCGCGCAGATCCTCGGTGGATTCCTCCAGGATCAGATGCCCATCCACCAACATCCCGACACGATCGACGAGCCCCGCGATCTCGTTCACCAGGTGCGAACTGATCACCACCGTGCGGCCGCTCTCCATGTACTCGGCGAGAAGGCTCTCCAGGAACTCGCGCCGCATGACTGGGTCGAGCCCGCCGAGCGGTTCGTCCAGCAACAACATCTCCGGATCGAATGCCAACGCCAGCAGCAGGCTGACCTTCGCCTGCTGGCCCTTGCTCATGGTCTTGATTCGCTGATCGAGCGGAATTTTGAACGAGCGTGCCAGCTCCGTCGCGCGCTCGTCGTTCCAGCGATCCTTGCGATAGCGCCGCACGAACGCGATCAACTCGGCCGCCGTCATCCAGTCGTAGAACTGCGGGCGTTCCGGCACGTACCCGACCAGGGACTTGATCGCCAATGCATCGTGCTGCGGATTTCGCCCGAGAACCGCCGCCCAACCGCGGTGCGCCCGCAAGGTACCAAGCAACATGCGCAACGTCGTCGATTTGCCCGCCCCGTTCAGCCCGAGCAGTCCGTACGCCGCGCCACGAGGAACCGTCATTTCAAGGCCCTCCACGGCCCACAGCTTCCCGAACGATCTCCCCAGGTCCCAGGTCCTTACGGCCAGTTCGTCTAAACTGCCAACGGCGGCGGGAATCATGACTTGGCCTCCTTGCGCGGGCGCTTCGCCCGGCCCTTGTAGATGTCGCGAATTTGACCATCCAGAACGCGACGAATGTCCTGCTCGGAGAATCCGTAGAGCTTCGCCTGCGCGACCAGTTCCTCCGCGCGGCGAGCGATCTCCTCCTCGCGCACGTCCGCACGCAGATCCGACTCGCGGCCGCTGACGAAACACCCCTGTCCCGCGCGCGTATAGACGAGCCCCTCGCGTTCCAGTTCGCTGTAAACGCGCGCGATCGTGTTGCGGTTCACGCGCAGCGCCACGGCGACCTCGCGGATGGATGGCAACCGGTCGTCCGGCTTCAACCGCCCACTCGCACAGGCCAGCTTCACTTGGTCGATGAGCTGCTGGTAAACCGGCTTGGAGTTCTGAAGATCGACTTCGAAGAACATGGTCGTGTCCGTTCTCAGCTCTGTCCTTCTGTCCTAGTCCAACTAGGACAGTTGTGCCCAACTGTCAAGCCATGAATTGGGGGAAGCCAAAGAAAAACGCCGGCAGGCAAGAACCTGTCCGGCGTTTTGCGCTTCTGGCAGTTTGTGCCGTGGCGGTCAGCCCAGCACCTTCCCCATCGCCGCGGTCATGGCTTCGGCGGTGCGGGTGATGTCGTCGTCGGTGTGGGCGGCGGAGAGGAAGAAGGCCTCGAACTGTGCCGGCGGCATGTGGATGCCTGCGGCGAGCATTTCGCCGAAGTACTGGCCGAACTGCTCGGTGTTGCACTGGCCCGACTCTTCCCAACTGCGCACGGCGCCATCGTAGAAGAACAACGTCGCCATCGACCCGACTCGCCCATAGGAGCAGGGATAGCCCTTGGACTTGATGCAGTCGGTGATCATTGATTCGAGCGCCGCACCGCGCCGTTCAAGCTCGCCGTAGATCTCGGGATGTTCCTGCAACTCGCGCAATGTTGCGATGCCCGCGGCCATGGCCAGCGGGTTGCCGGAAAGCGTGCCTGCCTGGTATACCGGCCCGGCGGGAGCAATGCGCTCCATCAGGTCGCGCCGTCCGCCGTATGCGCCGACGGGGAGGCCGCCGCCGATGACCTTGCCCATGGTGGTCAGATCCGGTGTCACACCGAAGCGTTCCTGTGCGCCGCCCGGCGCCACGCGGAAGCCGGTCATGACTTCGTCGAAGATCAATAGCGCGCCGTTCTTCGAGCATTCCGCGCGCAGCTTCTGCAGAAACTCGTCGGCCGGTGCCACGCAACCCATGTTACCGACGACGGGTTCGACGATCACGCAGGAAATGCGTTCAGGATAAGCAGCGAACAAATCGGCTACGCTGGCGATGTCATTGTAACGTGCGTTGAGCGTGCACTCGGCGGCGCCCTTCGGCACGCCAGGGCTGGTCGGAACGCCGAAGGTGGCGGCGCCACTGCCGGCCTTGGACAGGAACGAATCGCCATGGCCGTGATAGCAGCCTTCGAACTTCACGATCAAGTCGCGGCCGGTCGCGGCGCGGGCGAGGCGAATTGCGCTCATGGTCGCCTCCGTGCCGGAGTTGACCATGCGGACCATCTCGATCGATGGAACGATGTCGACGATCAATTCGGCCATCTCGACTTCTAGGGCCGACGGCGCGCCGTAGCTCATTCCGATCTCGGCCTGCTTGCGAACAGCTTCAACGACGCGCGGGTGCTCGTGACCCAGAATCATCGGGCCCCACGATCCGATGTAGTCGAGGTACTCTTTGCCTTCCTGGTCCCAAAGGCGGGCGCCCTTTGCGCGAGCGATGAACGGCGGATTGCCGCCAACGGCCTTGAACGCGCGAACGGGCGAATTCACGCCGCCGGGCAGGATTTGTTGGGCACGCGCAAACAGGTCTTTCGAAGTCTTGGCAGTCATGTCAGGCCTTTCGGTCGAATCTTATTGGCGAGCCAGGACGCGCGCGGCGTCCTTAGCGAAATAGGTCAAAATCATCGTCGCGCCGGCGCGGCGGATGCTGAGCAGGCTCTCCATCATCACCTTCTCGTAGTCCAGCCAACCCTTCTCCGCGGCGGCGTGCAGCATCGAGTACTCACCAGAAACGTTGTACGCAGCGATGGGGATGTTGAACTCGTCCTTTACGCGGCGAATGATATCCAGGTACGGCAACGCGGGTTTCACCATCACGATGTCGGCGCCCTCGTCGATATCGAAGGCAACTTCGCGCATGGCCTCGTCGGTATTTGCCGGATCCATCTGGTACGAACGCCGATCGCCGAACTGCGGGGCGCTCTCGGCGGCTTCGCGGAATGGGCCATAGAATGCGGAGGAGTACTTCGCGGCGTAGGAGACGATCGGGACGAAGCAGTAACCCGCCTCCTCCAACGTCTCGCGGATGCGGGCGACGCGGCCGTCCATCATGTCGCTTGGAGCAACGACATCAGCCCCCGCCTGCACGTAAGTCAGTGCGGCCTTTGCGAGCAGATCCAACGTGGGATCGTTCTCGACCATGCGATCGCTGACGATGCCGCAGTGACCGTGGCTGGTGTACTCGCACATGCAGACATCGGCCCAGACCTGCAGATTCGGGAAGGCCTTCTTGATGGCGCGCGTTGCGACCGGAACGGGTCCCTCCGGATCGTAGGCTCCCGTACCGAACTCGTCCTTCTTGTCCGGAATGCCGAAGAGAATCACGGCCGGAATACCGAGGTCGTTGATCTCGCGACATTCTTCCACGATCTTATCGACGGACATCTGAAAGCAGCCGGGCATCGAACTGATCGGATGCCGGACGTTCTCTCCAGTACATACGAACAGGGGATAAATCAACTGATCAACGGTCAGGCGCGTCTCGCGCACCATGGCGCGGATCTGCTCGTTTCGACGCATTCGGCGCAGTCTGATAGCAGGATAATGCATGTACGTAACCCTCCCGAGGGGTCGGTGGTCGTCTCTGGACGACAATCAAGAATGGTGCTTCGGCTACCGGCCAAGAGTCAACCGGAGCCGCGGGCGAAATGTTCGGCTAAGGCGTGCGCCAGACCTGAGAAGGTCCGCTCTTCGGGCTCGACGTCGACGCCGGCACCGGCCCGTTCAATGGCCTGTGAGGTGACGGGGCCCATCGAACCGACCGCAACCCCGCCCAGCAGGCGTGCGAACTCCTCGCGGTCCAACAGTTCCGACAGGCTTTCGACGGCCGAGGCGCTGCAGAATAGAATGCCCTGAGCCCTTCGCGTGTCGAGCGCCTCGACGACCGGACCGGTCTGCTTCGCTGGTACAGTGCGATAGGCGATCGGATCGCTGACTTCGGCGCCGAGTTCGCGCAGCCCTTCAACCAGGGTCGAGCGGGCGCGGTCAGCGCGCGGATAGAGGACCTTCGCGCCTTTGAGGTCCTGCTCGGATAAGAACGCCTCCAGCAGTCCTTCGGCTCGCGCGTCCTGTGCAATCAAGGCGACTTCTGCGCCGGCATCGGCGACGGCGCGCGCGGTTCCTTTTCCAACGCAAGCGATGCGAGTCTTCACCGCCGAGAGACTCCGTCCCTCTTTTTCCAGTTCGGCTTCGACTGTCGCAACGCCACGCGGGCTGGTCAGGACAAGCCAATCGAATTCATCTAGGGCGAGCAGGCCTTCATGCAAGGGGGCCGGATCTTCCGGCGGCAAGTGCTGCACGAGGGGCAGGCAAAGGGGATGCGCACCCAAGTCACGCAGCGCGGTGCTCAGCGGACCGTCCGTATCTTCGTCGCGTGTCACGATGATGGTCTTGTCGCCGAGTGGCAGCGCCCGCATGGCCTCTGCACGACGCACTGCATTCTCGTAGCCGGCTTCTGCGTCGAGTTGTTCGACCTCGGCAAGAATCTCCACAGCGCCGTCCGCCTTCAGCTTCTCGGCCAGTTCTTCCCCGAGTTGTTCGGCATCAGCGGGAGTACCGGAGACCTCGCCTTCACAAGAGCGCGTGCCGTCCTGTGAAATGACTCTTCCCCGCAACGACATCGTGCCGTCGCCGTTGATTTCAGCCAGCGAACCAAGCGGAATCTGGCAACCGCCGCCGAGCGCCTGCAGGAGCGCACGTTCGGCCGTCACGCAAGCCGCAGTTTCTTCATGGTGAATCGAGGAGAGAATCTCGCACGTCTCGTCGTCGCCTTCGCGAACCTGCAAGCCGATCGCGCCTTGACCCGGAGCGGGCAACATCTCGTCGAACGGCACCTCGGACATGAAGGGCGCCTGCTCGCCGAGGCGCTTGACGCCAGCCGCGGCGAGAAGAATCGCCGTGTACTGACCATCCAGCATCTTGCGGATGCGCGTCGGCACGTTGCCGCGCAACTCGGCAATCTGCACACTTGGATTCAGCGCCAGGACCTGTGCACGCCGCCGCAGACTCGAGGTGCCGATCGTCTCTTCCGGACCGAGTTTCTTCCAATCGACGGGCTTCGCGGCGATCAGCAAGTCGCCGGGCGGTTCACGGCGAGAAATCGCACCAAGCGCCAGCCCTTCCGGCTGCAGCGTCGGCAAATCCTTCAAACTGTGCACAGCCACATCGACGCGGCCATCCAGCAAAGCACGTTCGATCTCTTTCGTAAACAGACCTTTGCCACCAATTCGCGCCAATGAGGAGTCGAGAATCTTATCGCCGGTCGTTTCGATGATGATCGTCTCGACCTGAATGTCCGGGCGTCCGTTCCGAATCTGCTCGGCCACGAGGTTCGCCTGGGTCAGCGCCAGGCGACTGCCGCGTGTGCCAAGTTTGAGAGTCTTCTTGCTCATTCGTCTTCCTGTTCTTCGGACTGGAGGTTGAAGAGGCGTTGGATGAGTTCGAACTCCTTCATCCCTACCTCACTTTCCATGTCGATGGAGCGGATATTCTTCGTCAGGTCGTGCAGCACCGATCTCAACAAGCTGTCCGTGAACTTGTTGAGCCGCTCCATTTCCTCATCCTCCAAATGGCGGCCGTGCCGGTCCAGGTGTTCCTGGCGGATTTCTTCGACGCGCTTGCGCAACGCACCGGCCAGTCGCGCCGCATCCTGCTTACGCTGCCACAGCCGGAACCGCTCCGCCTCGTCCTCCAGTAATTCTTCGACGCGCTCGATCTCCGACTCTCGCCGAGACCGATTGCTGCGGGCGATATCCTCCAGATCTTCCATCCCGTAGCAGAATACCTGGTCCAGTTCGCCGATCTGCGGATCGATGTTTCGCGGCATGGAGAGATCGAGGAACACGCGCGTCCTGCCGGGGTCTTTCTTGATCGCCGGCGAAACCAAGTCGATGGTCAGCAGGTACTCTTTCGAGCCGGTTGCGCAGACGATGATGTCCGCCCGGGCGATGGCCGACGCCAGTTCTGCGAACGGCACAACATCGCCGTTGAAGGACTCTGCGACTTCGACGGCGCGCTCGTGCGTGCGATTCGCAACAAGCAGACCGCCAATCCCGCGAGCACGCAGATGCTGCACGGTCAGTCGCGCCGTCTCCCCCGCTCCGACGACGAGAACCGTCTTGCGGCTCAGATCGGAGTACACCTTCGCCGCGATGTTCACACCAACGGAAGAGACCGATATGTTGCCGCGGCTGATGTTTGTCTCTTCACGAACGCGACGACCGAAAGCGAGCGCCTTGGTAAAGAGGTAATTCAGATGCTGACCGACGATTCGTCCTTCATTGGCTTCATCGAACGCAGTGCGCAACTGCCCCAGAATCTCGCGTTCGCCGACGATCATCGATTCGATACCGCTCGCCACGCGGAAGATGTGTCGAACGGCAGTCTGTCCACGGTGGAGGTATGTCTGCGCCAGCAACTCGTCGTCGGTGCGCCCGCCTGCTTCGCGGACCAACTCCAGCAGCGCATCGTGCGCCGGCGCCAGTTCCTCGGCCACGAAGTAGAACTCGGTGCGATTGCAGGTGGAAAGCACGACGGCTTCGTGCAGCAACTCGTGCGTGCGCAGCAGCCGCAGGAGGGTTTCCTTCTCCTCGACGGCGAGTGCGAACGCCCCGAGTTGGGCCATCGAGGCGGTCCGGTGACTCATTCCAAAGCAGAAGACGCTCATGAAACTTGCAGGTCCTCTCCGTGGGTCACGCGAACTGGTGCTTTGTTTGCAGCAGCGCCATGAGAATTCCCATCGAAAGCAGGAACAGGACGAAGCAGATTAATGAAATCCGGGCCAACGTCCGTCCCGGCCATTGCATCTTCCGATGCCCAATCAGTAGCGCCAGGTAAACAACCCAGGCCACAAACGAATGCAGAGTTTTCGGATCCCAAAGCAGATCCATATCGAGGCGAATCGACATTCCAATCCCGAGCAGAATCGCCGGAGTCAGTGCGATCCACCCCACCAGTGCCGCGTCGATGTTCAGTTTTGCCAACAGATCCAGTGGCGGAAGATTTCGGAAGAACAACCCGAATCGCTTCGCTTTCAACTGCCGGAACATGACGAGATACAGAACGGCATACAATGCCGACAGAATGAATCCCGTGTACCCTGCAAGCGCCAGGAACACGTGAATGCCAAAGCCTGGGCTTTGGAACAGTTCCTTGATTTCGGGCTGTGCGTGAATCGCAGGATAAGCGACGATCTGCAGCAGCGTTGCGATCCCCATGACGAAGACGCCGGTTCCCCCGACCTTCAGACGAAGCTCCTGAACCGTGTGGACGATTACCAACGTCAGTGCCAACAACGACAGAAAACTCGATGCGCCGACCAGCGGCAGTTCCTTGTACTTGAAGCCGAGAAGGATGAGGAAGATGAGGTGAAAGATCTTGCCCGCCCCGCGGGGAATTCGCGCACGCGTCAGGAAGCGCTCATCTTCGCGCAAGAAGAAGCTCAGGTAAAAAATCGTCGTGGTGCCGTAAGCAAGCACCACGAGCAGATAGAAGATTGTCAGGGCGACGGTCATAGCGGAATCATGGCCGGCTGAGAGCCACCAGCCCCTTTTCCCCGGAAGCGCCGGTGTGGAAGTTCGCGAAGTGCACCGGAATCTCAGACCGCAACTTCAGGACGGGCTCCATCACCGACGACAGATTCGCATCGTGCAGCAGACAGATGAAGGGGTGGTTGAAGTTCTTCAGCATCTGCAGGTCCTGGGTCACGCCTTCTTCGGTGTGATCGCCATCCAGGAAGATCAGGACTGGACGGACCCCCCAGAACACCGGGAAGAGCTTGTGCGAGTCGCCGACAATCGGAACGACGCGGCTCAGGGCCTTCTGGCTGCGGAACTGCTGCAACGCCTTGAAGTAGTTCTCGCCCGGGTACTCGTCGTCCCCCGCGGGGCCCTTGTACCCTTCCCTCAGAAGTTCAACAGTGAACAACTGAACTCGACGCTTCAGAGAATTCAGCACCTCGCACATCAGGCAGGTCGTGATGCCCTTGTACGTTCCGACCTCGAGGATCGGACCGGCCCAGCGCTGCACCGCGATCGACAGGATGAACATCTCCCGCGGGTCCAGCATCTTCGTGACAGCCGTGTACTTCTTCACCAGCTCTTTCCAGCGCTGGAGCTGCGCGACGAGCACCTCTTGGGTTGGCTCGTCCACATCCGCCGGATCACGCGACGGCCACAGGCCCTTCTCGTTGAAGTCGTCCTTTCGGACGCCTTCCAGAACCTGGAAGCAGTAGGCTGTATGTCGAACAAACGGATCGCCGACATTCATGGAAATATCACCTCTCCCGAGGGGGAGTGCACATTGACTCCACCGTCTCTATGGCCCCGGACGGGATCAAGAGAAAGTCCCCCACCGGAAGGCCTCTTTCCGCCCCGGCGAGCCTTGACGAGCGCCGTCCGATTCCGGATGCTGTCCAGGTCTGGACAAAACCAGGGGGAAACAAGGACCGAATCCTATGCGGGTGATGCTCGTAGGCCAGCAGTCCGAGGAAGTCGAAAACTGCATCCGCGACGCCAAGTTGGAAGTCGTCGAGAACCCGGCAGATGCCGAAGCCTGCATCTGCTACGGCGGCGACGGAACCATGCTGGGTGCCGAACGCGATTTTCCCGGTCTGCCGAAAGTCCCCATCCGGAAACCGCGGCCGGATACCGGCGACCCCGAAGCCCTCCGCTTGCGCAACTGCGAAGTCCTGCGCCGCGTTGCCACGCGCCAGGTCCAGATCACGCGGCTCCCGAAGCTGGAGGCCCGCGCCCACGGCCACTGCCTGCTGGCCCTGAACGACATTTTCGTCCACAACGCCAATGTCACCAGCGCTGTGCGCTTCACCGTTGAGATCGACGAGACATACCATTTTGGGGAGATCGTCGGCGACGGCCTGATCGTGGCCACGCCCTTCGGGTCCTCCGCCTACTATCGATCGATCACGAACTCGGTAATCCATGTCGGGATCGGGCTGGCGTTCAACAACTCCACGGAGCCCATCAACCACCTCGTCCTGACCCCTGACTCGCGAATCGTCGTGTGCATCACGCGCGGACCGGCGCTGCTGGGTGCGGACAACGATCCTCAGCAGATCGAGTTGCAGGAAGGCGACGAGGTGGAAATCCTGCAAGGCAGCGCCACGGCAACAATCTGGGAGATCGAGAATCTCCTGCGACTCGAAGGCGACGACGAGAAGAGTCATCGCCGTCTACGCTGGTTGCATCCTCGCCGAAATCAAGTGTCTACGCCCTGAATCGCGGCCTCAAAACGCCCTGCAGAAGCGCGCTGAACCTGCCTTGACACTGGGCTCGGGGCTGGGCACGATTCCCTCAATCCAGCAGCGGGGCCCGGCTGCCCCGCCCGGGTGGCGCTCCGTGATCGAGTTTCAACTGAACCGCGAAGGTATTCTGTTCGTCATTTCTGCCCCGAGCGGCGGCGGCAAATCTACCGTCCTGCGGGCCGTTCTCAAGGCCGATTCCACGCTCTCCTATTCCGTCTCCGCCACAACCCGCGCCCCCCGAACGGGCGAGGTCGACGGCGAAGATTACTACTTCCACACCGAAGAAGAATTCGAGCGCCTGATCGCCGAGGATGCGTTTATCGAGTACGCCAAGGTCCACGGGCACTATTACGGTACGCTGCGCGAAGAAGTCGCCCGCAAACTGGCCGATCGCAAGGATGTGATTCTCGATATCGACGTCCAGGGCAGCCTGGAACTGAAGGAAGAGCGCCCTGACACGGTGACGATCTTCATCCTGCCGCCCAGCATCGCGACGCTCGAAAAGCGCCTCCGCTCCCGCGGTCTCGACAACGAAGAAACGATGCGGCTGCGTCTTGAGAACGCACGCAACGAAATCCGTTTCGCCCAGCGCTACGACTACGTGATGGTCAACGAAGATCTCGGCCGAACGATCGAAACGATCCGCAACATCATCGAAGCCGAGCGATGCCGCACCCACCGTATCGCCGTCAACGACGCCCTCGGCGAAGTCGAATTCCTCCCGGCCATCGGACGCGCGTAGGTACCCTGCCACTAACAGATCAACCAGTGCGTCAGGCGTTCCTGGTGCAAGCAGCGGCCGCAACTCGCCACTAGCTACTCGTCACTAGCCACTTCACCTCACTTCACCTCACGGCTTCGCGTTTTGGGCGCATCCAACTGTGGCGGAAGTCTTCCATGGTTCCCCATGTGGCGGCGCCGGCGGATTCGCGTGGATCGAGGAAACCGACGAAGTCGAGTTGCTGCTTTGGATCGCCCCATTCGAGATCGAATTTCTTGACCAGGTCGTTCGGGGGAAGGAGCGGTCTGCCCAGCGTCTCGGACAGCGGGAAGTTCACACCGGAGAATTCTTCCGTCGGCTGGTAGCTCTTGAAGACGAGTTCGCTGCAGACCAGCGTCTCGTCCGTGACGAAATCGAAGTTGTAGTCGTACGGTTTGCCGTAATGCGAGAACGCGCGATCGATGGCGCGCGCAACGTCAAGTTTGCTCAGTCGCGGACGAACGACTCCGACGGCATCGGCGTGGAAAGCGTCTTCGAGCGGGCGAAACACGACGCCTTCTGCGATGGCTTCGAGCACGGCATTTTCGCCTTGGTCCGAGGCCGTTGTGTAAGCCTTCCAGGCTCCTGGGTGGCGCGTTTCAAGGAGCGTCGCGAAGTCTGCCGCGTTGTGTTCCTCACACCAAGCAATCACATCCGGATCGTCGGCGAACTCCGCCAGATCCGCGGGATGGCCGATGTAGAGAATCGCGTGCGGCCAGAATCCTGGAATGCCGGCGTTCGAGAGATACCAGTTCCGGCGCGTCACGCCGATGTCGCCAGACTGCAGTTTATCGTGGAATTGCTGGATCTGATCGTTGGAGATCAGCGCTGTCTCGCCCCGCTTCAGGCGGATGTTCCCCATCGTGTCGGCCACGTTGTGCTGCACAGGAAACCAGGCCTGGAAGGCAAGCCCGCTGGAATAATCCTTCGTCTGGTCGATGGCGAGATCGACGCCGCGCGCCTGCAGTCGATCGACGACATCGTCCTCCAACGCCACGACGCGCACCTGTAGCCACGCGCCTTCCGGTTCGGAGATCACATCGTCGTACTCATCGAACTTGCCGAGAACGCGTCGGTATTTGCGAGCAGCGTACTGGCGGGCAGTCCGCTCTGGATTCAGAATCTGGTTCTTGAGGTCAGTGAATGTCCCTTCGGGCAGTGCAAACTCCTCCTGCGGTTCGTTCAGAATACGCTCGAAGCGATCGTTTCCCGCCAGCGACTCCGCGATCTGCAGCGCCGCGTCGTGCACCATCATGTCTGCCACTTCGCAAAGCAGGAACCCGCGAATGTGATCGCCTCGTCGTTCCTTCTCGACCCACACAACGAAGTCGCGATGCAAGTCGGCCCGGGCGTGAATATCGCGCGCCAGCTCATAAATCTGCGCCCAGTAGGCACGCGCAAGATCCTTCTTCTCCGGAGAGAGAGGCTGGGTGATGTCGTCCGGGGCGTCCGCTGCCAGTTCCTGCAACCCTGCGACGGCATCGCTCAGTTGTGTATCCGAGAACCGAAGCGCTTCGACGTCTTCACGGTAAATTTGCAGCCATTCGTCACGCGGAAAGTCGCGGGCCTTTGCACGCGAAATCACCGTCACGAAGATGCCGTAGATGAGCGCGGCCAGGAGCAGCACGATGAACGCGACGCCATAAATGGGGACTCGAAAGCGCTTCTTGCGGAACCAGCGGCGCTGATCCGGTGCCTGTGGTGCGGGCTCTGTCATGGCGGCCTCTTAGAAGAGGAAGGAGGCTTCCGAACTCTTGCGCGCGATCATCTTCGGCGTCATCAGCACCGGTTCGGGAGTCTTCCCCGACTTGATGCGTTCGAGAAGAATCTCCGCGGCCTTGCGGCACATCTCTTCAATTGGATAGCGGATTCCCGTGATGGGTGGACTGTGCAACTGGTACATCGGGTTCTCGTCAAAGCCGACGACCTTCACGTCATCCGGTACAAGCAACCCCTCGGACTCCAAGGCCTGCATAACGGCAAACGGCAAGACTCCACCGAGCGTCAAGACGCCGTCCGGCTTACCCCACTTGCCGATGTGGCTGATCAGTTTCGACTTCGCCACATCCATATCGTACGGTAACTGCACGACATCAAATCCCAGCGCCGGATCGCTGAAAGTTTTCACGGCGATCTTCACGCCTTCCAGGCGATCCTGGATGGCGGTTTCGTGGACCAGCGCCTCGGGCACGGCAACGATCACGCGCCGCGAACCGGCAACGATCAAGTGACCCATCGCCATGCGGCCGGCCGTGAACTCGTCCACACGGACAGAGCAGAAATTGTCGCCCTCCACCGGAGCCGGTCCAACGATCGCCACCGGGATTTCCGCGGAGACGACCTTCTTCATAATCTTTTTATCAGCCTCAGGCTGAACGTAGATGATCCCGTCCACGGTTTCCTGTGCCTGCGTCAGCAACTGCTCGAGCGTGCGTTCCCCGCCGCGCATCATCAGCACAAGGTCGTAGCGCGCCGAATTGGCCGCGCGCGCCACACCGTGGACCTGCAGCATGTGGTCGAACTGGCCGAAGACAGTGGAAATCTGAGAGGTATCGATCGCCGTGTCGCCAATCCCGTGGCCGGGATAGCAGAAGGCGATCGCCTGGGTCTTGCCTGTGGCGAGACGAACGGCGGCGCGGCTGGCGACGTAATTCAGCTTCTTGACCGCCGCGTAAACGCGCTGTTTGGTCTCCTCGCGAGCCGAGAAACCTTCGTAGCTATTGTTAAGGATACGCGAGACCGCAGCGATGCTTACACCCGCCTCCTTGGCAACGTCCATGATGGTGACGCGCCGCTTCCCGGACTTTGTCTTCTGGCCTGCCATGGCCGCCTTTCGCTACGGTCTTATAAAATACCCGGGGTAGCTTCCGGTGGGTTTATAAAATGCTTAACCTCTGGGGTTCGCAAGGTCAATGGTGAGGATGCCTACGGCTTTTTTTATAAGGGGAGCAAGCGAAAGAATCACGTCCCCGCAAGACCGGTCCCTCCGACTGGCCGGCGGAATCTCTCATGCCCGTTCAGGCATACCCTCAGATCCCCCAAAGACGCTTCATTTCCTCGGTTGTTTCGCCCACCAGGATGATCTGCGGCTCCGTCGGCGCGCCTTCCGTTGGGCCATAAACCACGAACTGAACGGCCTCCAGGTCATTCCGCGGCCGCACGTAGTACCACGGTGCCCAGAGTTCGCGGCCCGGCGTCTCCTCCACGGTGGGGCGCAGGTACGGAACCGCCGCACGATTCACGTCGTCAGGGCCGATCCAGCCTTCAAGCGGCTTCGGCCCCCAGCAGTAAAGCAGGATGAACGAGACATCGCGCTCCTCCAGATACCGCGCCAAGTCGATCCCCATCAGTCGATAGGTGGCCACGTGGCGATCCATAAGCCCCAACATATCAACAATGTGCGTTTCGGGCGGAACGTAAAACCCCAGCATTCCCATCTGGTCCGCCGCCAGTAAGGCTCCGGGGTGCTCGGGGACTAGTTCATCCCGCACCCAGCGGCCGGCTTCAGCATTTAGCAGGATGGGGTCGTGGAAGAACCACTCCCATCGCGTGCCCAGATCCCAGGTTGTGAGGAATCGAGCAACTCGGGACGGCAGGCGCGCTCCGGGCCCCTCGCCGCGCAAGCCAACTATGTAGGCACTGCCCTCCAGGTAGGGCATCCAAAGCGAGAGTGCGAGAAGTGTCCCGGCTGCGATCTTGAGCACTGCCGGCCTCACGCACGATCCAACCTCCCTGAGCAGCAGCCACACACCGATCAGGCTGGGTACGACGATCGGAGCGCTGTAGCGAAATCCGGCTGACAGCACGTCGCCGATCTTCAGTTGGAAAGCAGCCGCCGCCGCGATCAATAGCCCGGTCCCAAGCGCCAGCAAGTCTTTGCGATCCCGGCGAAACGCAAGGGCCGCTCCGGCAAATCCCAGCACCGGCATCCCCCACCAGGAAAGCACGAGCCGCAACAGCTCGCGCCATCCGGCTGCGCCGCCGGCCTTTGCTGTCACCGTGTTGGGAACCCAGTTGTCGAAGTAGACTCGGCGCCCCAGTTCGATCATCAGCCAGAATAGCAGCGGCCCTGCCACGAATGCAGCAGGTCGCCACCAGGAACGCTGCGAGCGCGTTCGCCAGATCTCCCATGCGGCCGCCGGCCAGAGGGCAATGACGAATGCGAGCCCCTCGGGACGACTGATAGATACGAAACACCCAGCGACAGCCGCAAGAATCCAAGCCCGCATCCCGAAGACCAGAAGCATCCCGGCCATCAGCGCCGCGTAGGAGACAGTCTCCAGGCCGCGATCGCGGTGGTAGTTCAGAATCGGGGTCAAGGCGATCGCCAGCGGCAGCCACCAAGCAAGCCAACGGTTCTTCTCCCCTACCAGGCGCTGCGCCGCCAGCCACGAGGTACAGACAAGCCCCGCCAGAAACGCCACGGTCAGCAAGCGCGCGGCCACGTGCAGCTTCAGCCCGGCCCAAGCCGCCGGCGTCAGCACCAGCAACCAGAAAGGATTCGAGAATCCCTCCACGATCTCGCCACGATTGTAGACCAGGCCATGCCCGCCGGCAAACTGCTCCACGTACCGATAGGTGATAAACGCGTCCTCGCCCAGGTGATTATATGTCACCAGCGCCAGCGGAAAGAGCCCGAGGCAGAGCACTGCAATGGCGATGCGCGAGCGAAGCGTCGTCGATTCCATAGCGCCCCGTGTTTCCCCCGCCCGATGGAACAGACGCAAGCGGGACTGCGTGGCCCTGTTACTTCAAGGCGATGGTTTCATTGGGATTACGGAGAGCACAGGAACCCAGCAGAGGTTTCTCGTGTCAGATATGGGGAAGGCGGCTGGCCCTGCCAATTCTCGCTTGTCGGCCCGGGTTTGGCTATGTCAGCACCTAGCACACTTGAATATGAGGGAGTTTCCCATATGGCTAACGAATGGATCCGAACAACTCTCCTGACCGCGGTGCTGAGCACCACGCTGGTCGGAGTGTCGTCCTGCAATGATGAGCAAGTCCTGTACGAGCAGGAGGGGACCAAGGAGGTCCAGGTGGCGCAGGCGTCGCAGCCGGCGAGTCAACCTGCCGCAGAGATGCCCGCGGGTCATCCCTCGATGGGAGAGATGATGGGTGGAAGCTCTGGGATGCCGTCTGGCCATCCGTCGATGGATCAGATGATGGACGGCAGTGCAGAGCTGCCTGCCGGACACCCGCAGATCAACCAGGGAGAAGGGGGCCAGATGATGATGCGTTTTGCCGAACCTCCGGCCGATCGGGAAACTCTGCCTGCGGACGTAGCCAGGACCAAGGCGACTCTGTTTGGCATTTCCTTCGATGTGCCCGCCTCCTGGAAGGAAGTTCCCAAGGGCGAGCTCGGCATGATGCGCGCCGCCCAGTGGCAGGTTCCGGCTCCTGATGGCACCGACCGAGGCGCCGAACTGGTCGCCTACTACTTCGGACGCGATCAGGGCGGTTCGGCCGTGGCAAACGTCAGTCGCTGGCTGGGTCAGCTTGATTTGAGCGACGAGGTGAAGCCCCAGATCTACCAGCAGAAGGTGGACTCGCTCAACGTAACGGAAACCTACGGCGTCGGTACCCTGAAGGCCTCCATGATGGGCGGAAGCGGCGAAGCGCTGGAGAACTCCGGTCTGTACGGAATCATCATCGAGGGCGGCCCCGAAGGCTCCGTCTTCCTGAAAATGACGGGCAGCCAGGCAGCCGTCGACGCAGCGACACCGGCGCTTGTCACGCTCGTGAACTCGCTCGAAACAAGTGGCGCATCAGAATCGTCGTCCGAAGAATCGAAGCCCGACGATGTCCAGGATTGGTCCCAGGGAAGAATGAAGCGTCCGGAACTCAAGAAGCTCCAACCGGTCGAGGATCGCAAGCTCGAGGTCAGCGAATAGGACGCGAAGTTCGTCAAACTTCACCATGCAACTTCTTCGCGCTGGGAGGACAAGATTGTCCCCCAGCGCGATCTTCTTTTAGGCCATCTTTCATGCATTTTCTGTGCTTTTTTTCACAGTTGACCAGTATTTGAAGTGCGCCTATCTTGCATGTCAGCCCCTCGATACCTGCAAGGAAACGACATCCGCATTTCGATCGCCCTCACGTTGAAGAGCTGTGCTCACGATATCCTGCCACGGCATGACGATTCGTCCCCGGGCACGGTATATGCCCTGAGTATTGCCAATATCCGATACCTTGACTTTTTGCTACAGGAGCATTCATGCGTTCTCTAAGCGTTCTCCGTCCTGCCATTCTGGCGACGTTGACATTGCTGGTGCTAACATTCACGGCAACTGAGGGGAGGGCGCAGTTTGCACAGATTCTGATCCAGGAAGATAACGGCCTGGCCGGTATGGACCTCTACAATAACGGGTTATACTGCTGGCAGAATAACAAGACTTCCTGCGGAGATCCAGGCGACGATCGCCTGTTGTGGAAGGCCTACCGCTTCGATCCGTCATCGCCGAACTACACGCGGCTCTCAGACTGCCTCGGCATCGAAGATGGAACGAACATCGTTCGAAACGACGCACACTTCTTCTACGTGCGCGACTCGCGCGTGATCGATCGCCGCTATGCGACAGCGAACGCCGGCGGCAACGATCTTGTCACGAACAGCGCACTAACCGGCTATGCCGTGACATCGCTCGCCTACCACGATGGCGACGTGTATTATGGGATGCGTTCAACCTCGACCAACGCGTTCCGCATCTATCGCGCAAACGAAGATAGCGTCGGCGCGGCGGCCGGTGTCTTGGTCGCAACTGGCACGGGACCAAACGCGAGCAACAATTGGGTCAAGAAGATCAAGATCGAACCTTACGGATCGAGCGGCACGATGGGGATCTTCTACATGGTCGGGCCGGAGCCCGTTGCGCCAGGCGACAGCGGCTTGAATACTCTTTATCTGAAGAACGTCGGCTCAAACAGCACGACGCCGGGAACGGTTCTCACGGACTTTGTTCAGGATTATGCCATCTACACATCGGCGTTCCCCAGTTCCACGGTGATCTTCGCCACGCGATTCGTTCCGCTTGTCCGCTCGACTGGGCGCGGCCTCAACAACGTCGGCGGCTATCTGGTTCATATCTCCCCCGCCAGCGGCGTCGTCACGGAACGCTATTATAGCATCGGCGCTTCAGTCTACAACGTCGCAGTCGATTCCGATAACTACTACTTCGTCCAGAACGTCTCTGGCACCTATTCGATACAACGAAACGTCATCAGCGGTACCGGCGCCGGAACATCAATCCAAGCCCTGTCGTCAAACGTCGGCAGCCTGACGTCCGACGGCGATTGGCTCTATTACATCGAACCGCGAAGCCCCGAGGGCCACTACGTCAAGCGTCTCGCGACGAGTTCCGCAGCGGTGACGCTGGATGTTCGAGAGCAAGGTTTGGAGGCCATTCAGACGACTCAGACCCTGGAGGACTCTGCTGGTCTTCGCATTCCGCTGATCGCGGGCAAGGACACTGTCGTTCGCGGATACGGCGATCTCGCCATGAACACAACGGGCGAAACAAGCTGGCCCGTCGACGGGTGGCTGCGGGTCTACGACGATGGCGTTCTCGTCGAGGAATTCCAGCCGCGGTGGCTGGCTCGACTGGATGGAACGAGCGGACCGGCAAATACGCGGGATAACTTCGACAATCGAAATCCCCGCACGTTCTTCTGGATTGTTCCGGGACGATACATCACCCCCGGAACGATGGAGTTCCGCATGACTTTGAATGAATCCGATCTGGCCCCGGAAACCGAGACGCGCTCAAACAACACGGTCTCGGTGAGCTACGAGACGCGGAAGTCGGGTATCCAGGTTCACGCAGAACCGATCGATCCAGAGACTCCGTCCCTCATTTTCAGGCCAATGAAGGTCAAGGACCAGCCCATTATTCGTCTGCGCAACGTGATGTCACTTCCACGGATGATCGAACGCGCAAAGGCGTTCGTGCCATTCTCAGACCTCACGGTCGAAGAGGTCGACAGCGTACTGCAGAAGAATATCCTGGGGATCGACCTCGGTCCGTGGACAATGCCGAACGAACAGAATTGGGCATTGCTCAATCTTTCAGTTTCAACCTTGTCAAGCAACTATCTCTACGGAAATCTGCAGGTCGCGATGGTTCCGCCGGGCGTACCCAACTTCAACGGCGTCGCCTTCCCAGTCACGGGAGCCCTGGTTCGTATGGAGGGCGGCATCTCGGATCTGAATAGTTTCAACCAGCCGCGCGGCGCGCTTTCGATCGCTCACGAGTGGGGGCACGTCGCCGGAATCCTGCACATTCACAATACAGGATGCGGGGAAGAACCTGACGGGCCTTACGAAAGCGGCTACCCTTGGAATGAATGTAACATGGGGCCGTCGGGCAGCAATGTGCGCTACATGGGATTCGATCGAATGACGCGTACGGTCGTTCGGCCGACCGAGGCCGGCGACTTGATGTCGTATCGGTTGCCGCGATGGATTTCCGGACAGTACTACCGCGACGATCGCTGGCGCCGACCGACAAGCATCAACACGGGATTGCGCTCCGACGCGCGCACGAAAATCCAAGGCGATCCCCTCAACGATCAGCTTGTGATTGGTGCGCTATACGAGCCAGTCTCGGGCGGATACCAGATCGCCAATCTTTTCGCCTGGCCGGCAGGCCTGGCGCAACAACCCGATTTCCCGGCTGTCGGGAATGCCGGGTTCTTCAAGCAAACGTTGATTCTTCGCGATGTCTCGGGAACATCTCTGCATTCGCAGGAAGTCGATCCGTTCCCGGTCGGAGACGGCGATGCAGCGCTGGGAATGATCTACTCATGGCTGCCCTATAACAACGATGTTCATTCGCTCGAATTCGAGGTCGACGGCGCCACGGCGTATGTGGTGACTCGCACCGCGAATGCACCGGACGTTCGAGTCGCCGCGCCGGAAGTGGATGCGGGCGCCGGGCTTGTCAGGCTGCGCTGGAATGCCTGGGACGCGGATGGCGATGCGATTCAGACGATGGTTCTCTACAGCAACGACGACGGCACGACGTGGCGCAATTGGGGCGCGCAGAATCCCTACAACGGAGTGGACTTGCCACTGGATCGACTACCCGGCGGAGCGTCCTGCCGCTTCAAGCTCCTGTTCTCCGACGGGATGAATACGGTGGTTCACGATCTCGGTCCAATCACGATCGACAATCACCCGCCGTTGATACTGCTCGATGGCGTGGAAGAAGGTGAGACGATTCCGTACGGAGACATGATTACGCTGTGCGCACTGGCACTCGATGCGGACGAGGGCAGCCTGCCGGCGGATTCCCTCGTGTGGTCGCTCACTGGACCGGAAGCTCGAGCCCCCGTCGGCTCGATGGTTCAGTACGACGATCTCCTCCCCGGAGAATACACACTGACCATCTCGGCGATGGACAGCGAAGGCGCCTCCGGCAGCACAACGCGTCACTTCGAAATCGCTCCCGTCACAATTCCGACAGTTGGCGGTTCGGCCATCGCGATCGATGGTCGATGCGATGACGTGTACGAAGATGGAAGCCTGATTCGCGTTCCCTACGATGACGGGTCCTACTACGAGGTCCGCATGTTGCACCGCGACGGGAAACTCTACGCGTGCTTCAGCGGTCTGCAGTTCACGACCACCGATCCGTACGGCCGACTCATCGCGATTCTTCTCGATCTGGACAACAGCGGCGGACCGGAGGTCACCGGCTCCGACATCGCCTTTGGAGTCAGCGATGACTCGGAGACTGTGACGCTGGTTCCCAACGGCAGTGGAGCCTTCACGTTCGACTTCGAATCTCGGCCCGGCTTCCAGGTGGCAGCAATACGGGATGGCGAAAGTTGGGGAGCGGAACTTTGCATCGACGATGCGAACCTGGGTGGCTGGAATCACGAAGTCGGCATCCAGATCGGCCAGTACTTCTACGGGCTCGACTATCTGTGGCCTGGTGCCTCGGATGCCGGGATTCCGGATAGTTGGACCAAGGCATGGTTCGGTGAACCTTCGTCCATGCCTCAACCGCCTCCCCTGCCGCCCGTGGCAAGCGCTGGCGAGGACCAGCGGATCAACGTCGGATCGACGCAGGTCGTTTACCTGAATGGGACCAGTTCCTATGATCCGATCGGCGAGGATCTGACGTACGCCTGGACCCAAACCAGCGGCGACTCAGTGGATTTGAAGGACGCCGATACGGCGACGCCTCATTTTGAGGTCTCCCCGAGCCCTACGGAGCAAGTCTTCGAGTTTGAACTGGTGGTCAAGAGCCTCGAGGAGCTGACCGCAAGCGACTCCGTCAGCATCACGATTACACCGAATCCCGCCCCGTACGTCTACAGCCTGGAGGTCATTCTGAACCACATTCTGGGCATCCAGATGCGGCCGGCGGACTTGAACGGTGATGGCCAGGTCGATTCGGGAGATCTGGTCGAATTCACCGGCTAGGGAAAGCGAACTTCCGCAATCCTGGCCTTGACACCCCGGGGGCCTGCGACCAAGGGTCAACGGCCCTTGGACAGGCCCTGTGTGCCTGTCCGTGGAGGGTTAATTCCCCGAACCGGATAGAATAGGGTACGGAAAATGACAGTATTGATGGTTATTCTGGGCCTCGCATACGTGGTCCTTTGCACGTGGTTGGTCCTGATCGTCCTCATCCAGCCGAGCAAGGGTGGCGGCATGGGCAGCCTCGGAGGCGGAAGCGCCTCGGCTGCGATCAGCGAAACCCTCGGCGCCTCGCAGGCCGAGAAGAGCCTTTCGAAATGGACAGCCTGGTCCACGGCCGCATTCTTCGTGATTGCAATTCTCCTGACCATGCTCGGCACGTGGCATGAACGCGAAAGAAACGATCTGGACCTCGGTTCCGGCGAAGCGGCGGCTGTCACGCCGGCCGAACCGGTCGCCACCGAGGAGCCGGGCGCGACACCGCCGGCCTCGGAAGAGACGCCACCGGTCGAAGGTCCAGCACCGGCCTCCGAATGAGTTCTGTTGCGCGCCCCAGCCGGGGCGCGTACCTTTTTCCAGCCTTGATTTCCAACCCCTCCCCCGCGGCCATTTCGCCCGGGGGAGCAAAGTATCCGGAAAGGACAATCACATGGAACCGGCATCTTCCGACTCCGCTGCGCGCGTACGTGTCGAACTGGGCAAACGCTCCTACGAGATTATCATCGGCCGCAGATTGTTCGATACGGCTGGGAGTTTCCTTCGCGAAGTTGTTGAGGGAGACCAGGTCCTGGTTGTTTGCGACGAGGCGGTCGAGTCGCCCTGGAGCAAGCTGCTGACGAAGACACTCGCAACCAGCGGATTCGATGTCGGCATCATCTCGATGCCTTCCGGTGAGAAGACCAAGAGCGTTGAGTGCATCGGGCAACTCTGGGAGATGCTGGCGGATGGAGCCTTCGCGCGCGATTCCGCAATGGTGGCTCTCGGTGGCGGCGTGGCGGGTGACCTGACGGGGTTTGCTGCCGCCACGTACCTGCGCGGGATCGCGTTTGTGCAAGTTCCGACGACGCTGCTGGCCATGGTGGATTCGAGCGTTGGCGGCAAGACCGGCGTGAACCTCGAACAAGGCAAGAACCTCGTCGGCTCCTTCTGGCAGCCGGCAATGGTTCTGGCCGATCTGGATTGCTTGAAGACACTGCCTGTCGAGGAACGTATCTCCGGCATGGCCGAAGTCATCAAATACGGCGTCATTCGCGATGCCGAATTCTTCGATTTCCTCGAGGAGAATCTGGATACGATCTTCCAGCCCGGGTACGATGAGCAACTGGTTCACGCAGTGAAGCGCTCCGTCGAAATCAAGGCCGACGTCGTTGCGGAGGACGAACGCGAATCCGGCCTGCGCGCGATTCTGAATTTCGGGCACACGGTTGGGCATGCAATCGAGGCGGAAACGAAATACGGCAAGTTGCGCCACGGCGAAGCGATCTCAATCGGCATGGTCGTGGCCTCGATGATCTCGCTGAATCGCGATACTTACGAGGAGTGGACGCAGACTGAGCACGATCGCCTGGTGAAACTGTTGGAACGCACCGGTCTCCCGACGCGTGTTCCGGAAGGCTTGAGTGCGGAGACGCTGATCGAACGCACACAGATGGACAAGAAGGTGCGCAAGGGGCGCATCCGCTACGTCCTGCCAGTGCGAATGGGCGAGGTGGAACTGGTGCGCGACGTCGAGGCCGAAGAAGTTGCCATTGTCCTGAAGGAGCTCGGTGCGAGCTGATGAGCAAACCGGCGAGTTCCTGGTGGCAGGACTACTTCAGTCCGCTGTACCTCGAAGTTTACGAAGGCCCCTTAGCCAACCCACGCGAGACGCGACGCGAAGCATCGTTCCTGGAGAAGGCGCTGCGGCCGGTCCGCCCAGGTCCAATTCTGGATATCGGTTGTGGGTTTGGCCGCCATGTTCGGGCCATGCGCCACCGCGGCTTCGACGTCACCGGGACAGATCGTTTCGCCCACCTGCTGAAGCGCCATCCTACTCGTGGCCGACGCGCCGTCTGCAGCGATATGCGCAGCCTGGGATTCGCCGACGGAGCCTTTCGCGGTGCCTACTGCATTTTCAACACGTTCGGCTACTTCTCGCGCGAGGAGAATCGGGCGATACTGGCGGAGATCCGGCGCGTCCTCTCCTCCGGTGGACTATTCGTACTTCAAATCCCGAATGGTCCCGTGATGGCCGAGATTGCGGAGGAGTTCGAGCCCTCCCACACCGTCGGCCCAAAGCTGACCATGACCGAAGAGTACGCGTTCGATCCCGCAAAGAACACGCTGCGCGGCGCGGGGGTCTGGCGAATTGGCAAGGAACAGCAGGAGTGGTCGCTGGAACTGCAGCTCTACAGCAAGGCCGAGATCGTGGCCGAACTGGATTTTAGTAACCTTCAGGTCACCGCGATGTACGGGGATTACGAAGGCGAAGAGTTCGATGCGGACGAAAGCTCTGAGATCGTTCTCGTGGCTCGCGCCGTTTAGGCATCCATCGCCATGGCGGGCTTGTCGGCCAGCAATTCACCCTTCAACGTGTGTGAGTGCCCGTCAGTGATACGGACCTGGACCAGCTTACCGACAAGGCTCTCATCGCCAGGCAGAATCACGGTCTTGTCTGTGCGCGTACGTCCCATCATATCGTTGTAGCGCCTCGCGGGACCTTCCACCAGAACCTCGTGTACGCGGCCAACCTCGGCGGCATTGACCTCTGCGCTGATCGACTCCTGCAGTTGGATCAACCGCTCAAGGCGCTCCTTCTTCACGCGCATCGGCACGTCGTTCCGCATCGTGTCCGCCGCGACCGTGCCGGCCCGCGGGGAGTACATGAACATAAATGCGCTGTCGTAGCGCATCTCCTCCACAAGCTTGATCGTCTCTTCGAACTCCTCGTCGGTTTCCGTCGGGAATCCGACGATGATGTCGGTAGTCAGCCCGCTGTCCGGACAAAGATCGCGGTACATGTCAACGAGGTAGCGATAGCGCTCGATATTGTAGGCACGTTTCATTTCGCGCAGAATCCGATTGTTGCCGGACTGCACGGGAAGGTGGAGGCTTTCCATGACCTTCTCGCACTCTGCGATCGCGGACAGGTGCCGGTCGCGCGCGCTCTTCGGATTCGAGGTCGTGTAGCGAATTCGCCAGATCCCATCGATCTCGTTCAGCGCATGCAGCAGGTCGCTAAAGTCGTTCCGCTTCTCGTCCAGATAAGAATTCACATTCTGGCCCAGCAGACAGATCTCGCGGAAGCCCGCCTCGGCGAGAGTCTTCACCTCCGCGACGATCTCTTCCAGTGTGCGGCTGTACTCGACGCCGCGTGTCTTCGGAACAATGCAGAAGGTGCAACGATTGTTGCAGCCGAACATTATGTTTACGAAGGCCTTCAGGCTCGACTTGCGCATCGGGACAGTCGGGAGACTAAGCGGCTTATCCAGATCCTCAACGGCGACGATGCGCTGGCCGGTGCGGCGAACCTCGTCGACGAGTTGGTCGATCTTCACGTAATCGCGTGTGCCGATGATCAGGTCGACGTGCTGGAAGCGCTCCAGCAGCGCCTGGCCCTTGTCCTGGGCCGCGCAGCCGCAGATTGCGATGACCTGCTCGGGGTTCTCGCGCTTGGAGGTCGAAAGGCTGTCGATGCGGCCGTAAGCTCTGGATTCCGCGCCGTCCCTGACCGTGCACGTGTTGAACACGATCACATCGGCGGTGCGTTCGTCGTCCGAACGCTCCATCCCACGAGCCCTCAGGAGACCCTCCATGATCTCCGAGTCGTGCTCGTTCATCTGGCACCCATAGGTGATTACGCTGTAAGTCCCGGCCATTGCTCGTCCATCCGCGGCGAATTGCCTCCCTCGCCTCGTGCGGCCGGAGACTCCCAGCGAGACGGCGGCCTTGTCAAGGCGCAGGCTTACCTGGAAGTCAGTGCCCGGCGGAGATCGGACAGTACTTCGGGGCTGTCGCGATAGTAAATGTGCCCCCACATCTGCGTGGTGACGTCGCTGACGTCGACGATTCGAGCTTGGGGATCCAACCAGCCGGCAACCTCGCCCCCACGCGGCTCGTTTCCGTGCAGAACCCGCGATAGCCAAAGCGAAACGTCATCGGTCGACGCGTAGATTGTCGTCTCCTTGATGCCCGTGAAGAGGGTCGTGCGCTCTGCCAGAACGCCTGCATCGACGTCCGGCGCGAAAAAGATCGCCTGGTCGGCCACCGTCTCCGCAGGATTGTGACGCTCCGCCAGGGCGCGCGAAAGAATCTCTGCCCCCGTGCTGTGAGCCGCAACGCCGTACGCGCCGAATCGACCGGCGGCGCGTTCTGTGGCAAGGTCTTCGAGGAAAGTCTGAAGAGTCGGAACAGAATCCGCCGCCACGCGATGATCGCGCGCATATCGCGTGAAACTCCCGTGCGAGGGCCAACTGAAGAGCACAGGCGGCTCCGCATCGATGTCGTCTGCCATCTGAGCCAGACGGCAGGCAGCGGACTCGAAAGTCAGTCCATAACCCGGCACAAAGAGCAGTCGTGGTGAGTCGGGATTGTTGCTCCAGGAATCGTCCAGGCGCGCCAGGAAGCCCTCTCGGCTGAGAGGCTCGATGGAGATCAGGGCAACGTGTCGTTCGGCCTTCAGGGGCGCCGCAGGGACGGGGCGGGGGTACTCGCCGGTTTCCCGGTCCGGCGGCAAAGTCACCCACGCGACGCCGTAGCTAAGGCTCTCGGCGCGGTCCGGGCCGAACTGCCCGTCGTTGGTCGCCGCCCGATCGGTGACGAACAGGACGGGAACGATGTCCGTGTTGCCCGGGACCTTTTCCCAACCGATCGGCGCGTGAGAGCAACCGCTCAGAGCCAGCAGTGCGGAGGAGACGCCAGCGATCGCCAGCAGAATGAGCGCGACAACGATGGTCCGACGGCGTCGCCTCCTGGGGGTGTTTTTTGATCTTCTGAACAGCATGTACGCTCTCCATAACCATTTATAAACAAACACTTACTTATGAGGCGTCGTGAGTCAAGGGGATTGTTGGCGGATTTTGGGAAGACCGTGAGATTATCGAAAGAACTGCAGGACGGCCACGACTGCCGAGATGATAACCAGGAAGGTGATGAGTTGAGTCGCCGACTTCCTGTCCATTTGGAGGCGGGAGACCTGGGAGATCCAGAAGACCCCGCAGATGTAAGGCAAAGCGGGGGTGCCCACGCCTGTCAGGCCGGCGAATGCGATGGCGATCAAGAGTCCAAGGACCGCCGCGATCGCCGTCCGGCGGAGGGGTAGGCTGAATCGCACGGCCAACCCGAGCAGCAGCGCCATCACGAGCGCGTCGGGAAAACCGAAGAAGGGCTGGACGCCGAATGGGCGATCGGGATTGGAAGAGGGCAAGGTCACCATGACGTATTCGGCGGCCTTGGCTCCGCGATCGCTCTCCATCATGGCTTTCGTTGGGCCAAGGAAGACGCTGTAAACGTCGATGAAGATCAGGATCACAAGGACCGGGATAATCCATTCGCGCTGCTGGAAACTGCGCGCCAGTCCGAACCCCAGCGCGATTCCGAAGAGCATCAGCAGCGGGCCCTGGACAAGGAGACGCCACTGGGTGGGCAAGAAGATGCCGCAACCCAGCAGGGCCGCGAAGGAAACGACGCCGAGCACAATCAGTGTATTGCGCGAAGGCGCCTGGAGCGCCAGGAGCGCCATGAGCGCAAGCGAGACGGTCAGTGTAATGACCAGTGGAAGGAACTGCGCAACGACGTACAGCCAATAGGGCAGCGGGTTTATCCACATCGGCCCCAGTGGCGGCCCCCAGACGAGTCCGGTGAAGAACCAGGCCGCAAACCACAACGCAATCGCGCTGCCCAAAGACAACGGGATCCTGCGCTCCTTGACGATCTCCTGTTCAGTCATGGGTTTCATCGCACGGTGGCTTCATAGAACGCCGCCTCCCTGTTTCGAGGGAGGCGGCGGAATCAGCATTTATGGCCTGGGCCATCAGTACTTGATTTTCGGGTCGATCTGCTCTTTCGGTCCCTTGCGGGCGCGAATTTCATCGTAGTAGTAATCCGGCAGATCCCAGTTGTAATCGATCTTCTCGTATACGCCCATCTCGTAGACCTCGGGCTGCGGGTCCTTGACGATGTGCGGCGTCACGAACAGGAAGAGCTCGACGCGGTTCTGTGTGGAGGACTGGCTCTTGAACAGCCAACTGATGACTGGCGCACGAAGCAGCCAGGGAACGCCCGTTTCGTTCAGAGTCGTATCGAACTGGCGCAGACCGCCGAGGGCGACCGTCTGCTCGTCCTTCACGATCACAGATGTCTCGGCAAAGCGCTCGTCGATGATCGGGACATTTGTGGCAGCGTCGGTACCGACGAGGATCTTCTGCTCCGGCTGGATCTCCATCTGGACGTAGCCGTGGTTGGTGATGCGCGGGGTCAGTGTGATCTTGGTGCCAAGGTCCGCGAAACGGATCGAGGCCACGGAGCCCTGCGTCGAGTTGACGGCGTCGCGGTACGGGACCTGACGCTTGATCTCGATGCTGGCTTCAGTGTTGTTCAGCGAGAGAATCGTCGGGTTGGCCAGCGTCACGGCCTCGCCACGGTTCTCTTCCGCCTCGAGACGCATCTGCAGGATGTAGTCGTTTCCGAAGATCGAAACATTGTCGGCGATGTGATCGATGAAGAAGGAATCGACGCCGGCAGAGGAGCCGAATCCGCCGAAGGTCTTCGCCAGATCGACCGCGGTGCCGAGTTCGCCTTCTTCCACCGGGACGAGGGTCGTGAAGTCCTGCTTCGTCCATGTCGTGCGCAGACCCAGATTGCGGGAGGCGCTCTCGGACATATCAACCAGGCGGACTTCCATCTTCACCTGCTTCTCCGGAACGTCGAGGCGGGTGATCAGGTCCTGCAGCGTCGCGATGCGATCGGGCACGTCCTTGATGATGATTACGTTGGCCTTCTCGGACGACTGAACTTCGCCGGAGTCGCTCATGAACGGATCGAGCGCGTCCATGATCTCATCCGCATCCACCCAGTTCAGCGAAACGGACTGAATGATTGTTTCCTTCTCTTCCGGCTGAACCAGCTTGCGATCGACGATGCGGACGATGCCGCCATTCTCGATCTTGTAGGCCAGGTTGCGGGACTTCAGGAGCGCGTCGAGCGCGTCGCCAACCTGCACATTACTGAGGCTGAGCGTCACGCGTCCGTTCACCTGGTCCGGCGTCAGGATGATGTTCAGCCCAAGCTTCGAGGCAATCAGACGGATGACGTTCTGGAGTTCGGCATCCTTGAAATCCAGATCGACGGTGCGATTCAGGATGTCCATGGTGGTCAGCATACCCAGGTCCTGGGTGCCCATCTGCTGCGCCTTCTCTTCCGGGGTCAGATCCGGCGGGACGTAGAAGGGAGCGAAGGCATCGGACTGGGCATCTGCCTGACCGGCACCGGTCGCGGGCGTGTTGCTGGAGCCGAACTGGTCGGCATCGAGCGCTTCGAGGTCGGCGTTGCTGAGCTTGATGACCTTCCGCGTGGAAGGAGCATCGCTCACGGACGCGTTGTGGACCTCGATGCTGCCCGGCCGCTCGTAGGACAGCGTCAGCCATCCAGCGCCGGCGACGGCGTGGACATCACGCCATTCGCGCAAGTCGAATGTCACCTGCACGGCTTCGCGCCCGTCTGCCAAGTTGATTGACTGCGCCTTGGCGGACTGAAGAAGCGTGCTGGCGGACGTGTCGAGGGGAGCCAGATCGGAGGTCATGAAGGCCTCCGGAATGGTCACGACGACCTGTCGGGCCGCGGGGAACTCGTTGATCTCGATGGGCGCCGGTTCCGTCCACCGGATTCGCACCCGCTCCTGGTTCTGCGTTTGCTGCAGGTTCCAGGCATGAAGCTGGGGCCCGGCCCACAGCCCGGCCGCCAAGAGCAGCGTGCCAAGGCCTCCGGCGAGGCTGGGTAATGGAGAAACCAATCGCATCGGGAAAAGGGCTCCTTTTGAATTCTCGCCTGCGCTACGGGAATGGTTCATTGGATTATCCTTCCTCGCTCTTCACACGAACCAGGAACTCATTGTCCTGGTAAGTGAAGATGACTTCACCGGGCAGAATATCCTGGATGACGACCTGCGGGAAACGGGGAACTTTGTCGCCCCGGCGCAGGATGTCATCGCCGATCAAGACGTAGGAATCTTCCGGCTGAACTTTATCGACAATCACACCACGGGTATTTTCAATAACCCAGCGCGGAGGCGGATTGATATCCGGCGTGGGGGTCGCGTGCGGCTGGTTGACGCGCTCGGGGTCCGTCTGCGTTAGGATCTGAATCTGACGAAGAATCTGTGACCGAAGGCGATTGGCTTCCGGCGCCTGTTGGGTGTCCTTATACTTCGTGGTGATTTCTTCGGTGATCTCCTGCGCCCTGCGAAGGCTTGGCAGATCGCCGAGAGCCATCAATTCGCGTACATCGTCGAGCAGTTCGTTGACGACGATCTGATTGCGAACCCAGGGAATGATCATCGGATCGATGCCCTGGGGGAAGTAGACGAACTTGGGCTTCGTCCCCAGCAGGGCTTCCCGAACTTCCTTGGTCTCAAACAGGTTCCGCGGGGATCGGGGGTCCTCATCGGCCTCGCGTCCGAGCTGAGCGGCGCGCGGCAGGCTGATGAGCATCTCGATCTCCTCGACCGTCGCCTCGATCTGAGTATCGTCACCATTGGCTGCATCATTGCCTTCGTCGAACTCGAAGACGGCCTCATCCTCGGCGGGCAACTGAGAGGCGAGATCCGGCTCGGCCTCCTCAGTAGTGCCTTCGTCCAAGCCGGCGTTTTCGACGTCCGATGCGGCAACCAACTCCGCAGACCGCTGTGCCTGGATCCCTCTGGGGGCCAGAAGGGAAAGCAACGCCAGCACAACAACGGGCAGCAAGGGCGTTGGGCGAATTCTCATCTTGCGATCCTTTCCGTGCCTCTTCCTCTCGGAGGCGGGTCTCATCGAGACCGGAACATGAATGTCGAAATCCCAACTTCCATCGGGTGAATACTCGGGCGATTCGGGTCATTCGAGAGCGAGAACCCGTTCACACGCATGAAGCGGTCGGGGTTGCATTCGATCAGGTTCAGGAACTGACCGAATTCATGGTAACGTGCCGATCCCTTGACACTGTAGGGGATCTCTTCATACAGCGCGCGGCGCTTGGGAGCTTCCGGAGCCACGCGAGTCTGCACAACGCCCGTCTTTGTCAGGCTGTCGCGCAGCAGGGTCAGGAATTCGATGGCGCGCCGATCTTCGGGCAACCGCTCCTTCGCCCGCCGAACCACTTCTGCCATCTGTTCCCGCTCGGCAGTGTTCTCAATCAGAGCGCGCATGCGATTAATCTCGGCCTGATCCTTCTTGATCTGCGCATTCAGGGTACCGCGTTCCTTCTGGGTCTTTGCGATGACCGGCTTGCTCAGCCAGTAATAATAGCCCACCAGGAACCCTAGGAACGCAGCCATGATCAGCCCGATCAATAGCGCCTGCTTGTTTTTTTCGGTAAAGACCATCGTGATCAATCCTCCGGCTGGTCGTCCGTTTCGTAGGTTTCGTCAAACTACCCCGGCTGCGGCTCACGCCACGGTCCGGATGGCTGCATCAACCGCCTGCGCTATCCTCGGATGTCAGCGGTTGGCTGATGAGAGTGAACTTGAACTTCGAGCACTGCCGATTGCTGATCTTCGCCGCTTCAAAGGGCGAGAACGCGATGTTCGGCTCAAAGTGCTCCATGAAGCCGACCTGTTCGCCAGAGAATGGTACTTCGACCTTGTTGTTCTCCAGCGAACGATAGAAGTCGATGATCAACTGCAGTCGCTGGTCGCTGGTTCCGTTCTCCACGTAGGAGACGCCTTCCATATCCAGCTTCTGTTTGATCACGGGCTTCATAACGCGCGATGGGGCCGGGCCCTTCTTCTTCTTTGCCCACGCCGCATAGCGTGCACGCGACTCTGCCGTTTCAACTTCCTTCACATCTTCTACCACGCGGATGTTGGTCAGGAAAACGCCTTCCGGAACCAACATCGGCAGGATGTTCAGCTTACGTGCCCAGAAGAGGCGATTCTCGGGATCGAGGGCCTTAAGGACGGCGATCTGGTTGCGCAGAGCCGTCATCGAATCCTGGACCTCTGCGTACTGGGTCTTCATGTCCTTCAGTTCATCCGCCACCTTCTTGGCTTCGGCCTTGACTCTGGCGGTCCTCTTCAATTCGCTGCTGCGATAGTTATAGATCCAGCCGCCGCCACCAAGGACCACCGCGAAGGCGATGATCAGGATCAGGGCGACCACCATCGTACCGCTGGTTTCGGACGTCTTGGCGGCACCGCGAACGTCCGCCGCCGTCTCTTGGGGAAGTAGGTTAATCCGAATCATAGCCTATCCCACCACCTTTCGCAGGGCGAGCCCGATCGCCACCCCAAGGTGTTCCTTGGACGCCGAGAGCAAGTCGGTGTTCACGCCGCTGGCGACCTGGAAGTTGCGCAGCGGGTCGAACAACTCGACCTCCATTTCCAACTCGGAGGACAGGAACTGGGGCAAGTGAGGCATCCGGGATGTGCCACCGCCGAGGATGAGCCGCGAGACGGTGTGTCCGCCCGCCTGGTTTTCAAAGAACTGAACCGAGCGGCGAATCTCGCCCACCAGGTTCATCAGAACATTGCGAGTTGCTTTGTTGACCGATGCTTCGAGCGTCTCGTCACCCAGGTCGGAGCCGGTAATGCGCTCCACGGTGCCGCGGATCGAGCTGATCAGCGAGGACTCTTCTTCTTCGGTCGCTTCGGCGTTCTCCGGCATCGGCGCCCCGATGGCCTGCTTCATTTCTTCGGCACGCTTGTAGGGAACGCTGGTCTTCTGCACGATCGATTGGGTGACCGCGTTGCCGGCGATGCTGATGTCGCGAGAGAATCGCGACGTCCCGCCGAGGTAGATATTAATATTGGTGATCTCCGCTCCGATGTTCACCAGAGCCACGCAGTCCGAAGCCTGAGGCTCGTAGGCGATTTCGTAGCTGTTCAGGAAGGCGAAGGAATCCACATCGACAATCACGGGCGTCAGGCCGACGCCGCGCACCAGGCCGACGTGCTCGCTCACCAGGTCCTTCTTGGCGGAAACGAGCAGAACATCGACCTTGCCCGCCGTGGCCGAAGGGCCAAGGACGACCGAGTCGATATTCACTTCGTCGATATGGAAGGGGATATACTCTTCCGCCTCCCACCGCAGCGCGTTCTTCAACTCGGCCTCTGGCATTTGAGGAAGTTGAATATACCGCACGATGATGGATTCGCCGCTGACAGCACTGACGCAGTACTTGGCGGTGATGCGGGCGTCATCAATCGCCCGCCGGATGGCTTGGGTCTTCAATTCGCGAGGATCTGCCGGCGGCGAACTCTTGTCGCCGTTCGGGTAGACATCGGCGATCCCGAACTTCTCGACCTCGAGCCGGTTTCCACGCTTCTTGAGTTGGATCGCTTTGACTTTATCCGATCCAATATCCAAACCGATGACGGTTTTGGAGCCAAACATGGGCAATCCCTCTAGTCGTTAGGTCTCGGTGCCCTGCTCTCTGCCTGGACCTTTCTGGATCTCGTCTCATAGGAGTCGAAGGCCAGATTGCCCTACCTAGAAAAGTGGGCGCAATACTAGATGCACTCGTTCTCCCTTTCAGTTGATCGGGATCCGACGCACCCGGGACCAATTGCTATCGCAAAATGGCAGTTTGATCCGGATTTTGCTCTCTCTCGCCAAGTTTCGATTCTTCTGGTGTAAGTCATGATTGAGCCGAACACACCGCCGCAAGGGAAATCAGCACCGCCAGACTGGCCCCACCGGGCTTGCGCCCCCATCTCATCCCTTGTAACCGTTTGAGTTGGCCGTGTAAACAGCCCTTTTCCCGGAGTCTCCGATGCGCCGCCTCGAACAAGGCCTGAAAGGCCCCAATATTCTCATCCGAATCGGCCCGGCTGTTCTCATGCTGGTTATTTTAGCCGCGGGCGCTGCCGGGAGGGCAATAGCCGTTTACGATGAAGGGCATTTTCTTCTGGCGGCCCACACGATTGCCGAGGGAATTCGCGGCATTTTCTCGGGAAATTCGATCGCCGAGATCCGAGATGCCATCCACCAGGGCGGCGGGACCCTCTATTTTGCAGCCAAACCTGGGTACATATTCATTTTAGCATTTCTGGATCTGTTGACTGGCGGTTTGACCAGCGGCCGAGCGCTTGCCCTCTCCGTCCTCTGCGGCGTTGGAGTCGTAGCACTCACGCAATCCATTGCGGAAAAGCGATTCGGATGGCGTACAGGACTTTATGCAGGACTCCTGGTCGCACTGAATCCACTCGTGCTGCAGTTTGGCCGAATGGCGCTCGGTGTAGAACCCGCTGTCTTTCTCGCACTCCTCGCCTTCTGGATTATGGAACATGCAGATGGCAAAGCATGGCGCGCTGCGCTCGCGGGTGCCGTCGCGTTCGCAGCGTTCACATGCCATTATAACGTTGCTCCTTTGATGCTCGCACTGGGCATCGGAGCCTGGCCGCTTTGGAGTCGTCGCACACGCATCGCCCTGATAGCAGGGGGCATTGTGTCAGCCGGCCTATTCGAAGGCGCTTTGCTCGGTGTCGACTTCGTTCTGCGAAATGCCTATCCGGACTTCCGCAGTTTCTTTGGCGAGTTGTACTACAACTTCGCCGTTCACCAGGTCGCCGGCGGCGAAGAAGCCGTGATCGCAGCAGGCGCAGCGGAATCAACCGATGGCGTTCGCGGCTACGGAGCGGCGGCATGGTTCTACCTGATCGGAACACTCGCGGCGGGAATGCACTGGCTTCTGATTGTCGGCGTGGTCGGACTCATTTGGATGAAGCGCGAGCCGATCATCGAAGGGTCGGATCAGCGACTCCTTCTCTGGTGGACGCTCTTCCCGTTGGTCGTCTGGAGCCTCTATCCATGGAAGGTCGAGCGGTCGTTCTTGAACGTCGTCCCGGGAATCGCCGTCCTGGCAGCCGTCGTCCTCGATCGGTTCCAGGAGCGCTGGAATCGAGCGGGACAGGAGGGGGAGGCGAACGCCGTTTGGAAGGCCCTCGGCTGGTTTCCGATCGCAATGGTGCTGCTGACGGCCGTGCTTCTTTCGATCCCACAACTCTCCCCCGATCCGTCCGGACAGAGGCGCCTGGTCATGAACAATCGTGACTGGATTGCATCGCTTCCGCGCGGATCGTTCACGGCCACATCGTTCAATTGGCGCTCGGCTCCGATCTGGAAGTGGTATCTGGGCCCGGAATTGCATCGGATGGACATCGAAACGCCGGGGATCGACTTCTCCAGCTTCGACCTGCCGCTCTATGCAGCCCAGGACCCCCAAAGTGCCCTCCCAGACCCGGGATATGCGGCCCAGGAGCCGGAGTTCGAAGGCGCCCAGCCGGTGCTGGAACTCCGTGACGATCCCGCGTTTGCCTTCCTGAGACGCCCTCAGAATCCTAGACCCCAGTAGAAACCCTCCGAACAGGCACGAAATCCGCACTACCTATCGGCCGAGATCGTTTGGGATGGGTTCTGTACATGTTGAGTGTCTGGAGGATCTTGGCCCCGCTGGCAGCGGGCTTGTTCCCTTTCACATCTTTCGCCACGCAAATGCTCGAGGAGTTCGGGGGCGGTGAATTGCCTTTGGCGCCTCACACGAACTGCATTTCAGACGCGGAGCGAGAGGCCGCGATGGCGAAGGTCGAAGCCTTCCGCGCAGCCAATCCGGAGGCTGCACGCGCCGAAGGACCAACGCACTATCCGTTCTATCCGCAAGCTGGCAGAATCTGGGATGACATCTTCCCCGGCAGTTTCTTCGATGTCGATCCGAGCCCGGGCATCAGCGACTACGAATGCACTGGCTACACGTACGATTCACACCAGGGTATCGACACAAGCATCGCGACGTGGGTACGGAAAGACATCGGCGTCCCCGTCTATGCGGCACTGCCAGGGATCGTTGCCGCAGTCGCGGATGGAAACTTCGATGAGCAGACGGATTGGAACCCGAACAACAAAGCCAACTACGTGATCATCGATCACGGCAACACGCACCAGACGTGGTACTGGCACCTGAAGAACGGCAGCGTTGCGGTGGAAGTTGGAGAGACCGTGCGAGCCGGCCAGCAGATTGCCATGACTGCAAGCAGCGGTATGAGCACCGGCCCGCATCTGCACTTCGAGTCCCGATTCGATGGTTCTCCCTACGATCCCTTTGTAGGCACTTGCCATCCAGGCGAGAGCGGTTTCGAAAGCCAGCCGTCATTTCGCCGCGACCTATTCCTGCGCGAATTCATCGTCACCAAGGAAGACCTCAGCAGTTGGTCCGGCCCTCCGGACGACACAACGCGCGAGGGCTACTTCGGCACGGGCGGCCAGCGAGTCCGATTCTGGGCAATGGCCCAGAATATCCCGCCCTTCTGCCCCTGGCGCGTTCGTATTCTTCGGCCGGACAAGTCGTTGTCCTTCGACAGCGGCTCCAACTCCTTTTCAAACCCCACGCTTTATCGTCAGTCCTTCTGGTACTGGAGCTACTTACTGGATCTGAGCGTGACGGGAACCTGGACGATCGAACTGACGCTGGATGGCGAGGTAATGGCCGAGGCGCCGTTTGAGGTCGTGGGATCGCCCGAATCTGGCCCGAACCGCCCTCCCCTGCCGCCGGATGACCTGGCTTTCTCGCCCACAACCGCGACAGTCGCCGATGCGATTCGCTGCGATGCAATCGCTCCGTGGATTGTGCGCGATCCGGACTACGATCAGTTGCGCTATCGATTCGTGTGGAGGGTCGACGGCGAGATTCGCCGCGACGTGACAATCGCAGCCCCCTCGGATATGCTTCCTGCCTTCGAAGCACAGAGCGGCCAGACGGTCGAATGCGCCGTCACAGCGAGCGACGGTTTGCTGGAATCCGAAGCTCGACAAATCTCCATGACGGTGCAGGGAATTGGGCTGCGTGGCTGGATGATGTTCTAGTCGAATCGGCACGGAATCCGCACCTGGCCGCCGCTATCGTCGCCCCGTGAGGATTCCCGCCATGAGCTTCTTGCGCACAACCATTCTGCTCTTCGCATCGCCCTTTCTTCTGACCGCGGGAACAGCCTCGGCCGATGGCCTCGGAGGCGGTCGCGAGCTCGATGAACAACCGCCGGCGGATTGTATTTCGAAGCTGCAGCGTCAGGAAGCTGAAGCGAAGTTGGCGAAGTACCGCGCCAGCCGCGTTGAAGGTGGCGTTATCCTGCCCCCAACTCTGTATCCGTTCTATCCTCAGGCAGGGGAATTCTGGGGCGATATCTTCCCGAACAACTTCGTCGATCTCGATCCATCCGCCGGAATCCAGGACTACGAGTGCACCGGCTACACGTACGACACGCACCAGGGAATCGATTCAGACATCACGACCTGGACGCGCAAAGACATCGGCGTGCCGGTTTACGCCGCGCTGCCGGGGACCGTCGTAGCGATTCAGGATGGGAACTTCGACGAACAGACAACCTGGGATCCAAACAATCAGGCGAACTATGTGATCATCGACCACGGAGGAGAGCACACAACGTGGTACTGGCATCTGAAGAATGGCAGCGTCAGCGTGAGTCCCGGAGAGACAGTCCAGGCGGGCCAGCAGATCGGGCTGACGGCCAGCAGCGGATACAGCACTGGACCGCACCTGCACTTCGAGTCTCGCCTCTATGATAGCTACTACGAGCCCTTTGCCGGTGCGTGCCGCCCGGGAGACAGCGGTTTCGAAAACCAGCCGGCCTTTCGGCGGGATCTCTATCTGCGAGAGTTCGCGATCACGACAGACGATCTGTCGGTCTGGGCAGGCCCTCCGGTCGATACAGATCGCGAGGCTTATTTTGGGACGGGCGTGCAACCGATTCGCTTCTGGACTATCGCTCAGAACTTCCCCGCAGAGTGCCCGTGGCGCGTTCGATTCATCCGCCCCGATGACTCGGTTCGGTACGATAGTGGAGCACAGGCCTTTGCGAACTCGAACTTCTATCGGACTTCCTACTGGTGGTGGAACTACAACATCAACTTCGACGTCACAGGCACCTGGATAGTCGAGCTGACGCTGGATGGCGACGTTGTCGCCAACGCACCGTTTGAAGTTGTCGAAACGCCCGAGTCCGGCGTGAATCGCCCTCCCCTGCCGGCGGAGGGACTGTCTTTCATTCCTCCGTCCCCCAATTACACTCAAGCCGTTCGGTGCCAGGTGGAAGCGCCCATCATTCTGCGCGATCCTGACTACGATGTCGTTCGTTACCGGTTCCTCTGGACGGTCGATGGAGACGTACGCCGCGATGTAACGATTGCAGCGACTTCGGACATGTTGCCTGCCTATGAAGCTAATGCCGGACAGGTTGTGGAATGCACAGTCACGGCATCCGACGGCATCACGAGTTCCACGCAGCTCAGCCTGTCCAGGCAACTTCTCGGCACTGGCCCTTATGATGGCTGGGTCGTTCAGTAAAAAAGGAGAACGGCCGCTTCTCGGCGGCCGCCTCACTGTTTACGATTCTCAGTACTTGTAACAACTGCCGCCGATGTACTCGCGCATCAGCGAATACTCCGGGATGCACTCCTCGTTGTCACACTGCGTAATCGAATCGAGCAGTCGATGCACGCGCCGTGCGCGAATGGACGCATCGTAGCGCTTTGGCTCGTTCTCGTAGGTGCTGTGAATCTCGTCCATGTACTTCCAAAGGTGACGTTTCAGCACCGGCAGTTCGTAGGGAAGCGAGCCGTTGAACACGAAGTCTGCCGTGTGAAGATAAGGCACGATGTACTGCAATTCGCTGCGCCGGACGTAGTGCCAGTGCCCAACTGTCTGGTTTGGCGAGTAAGCACGCGCCCATGAATCGCGCACCATGCGACGCAACATGCGCAGGTCCGCCCAACGGACGAACTCCATGTTGTTGTCTTTGATCTGACACATCGCCTCGATGTACATGCGGAAGATTCGATCCGCCGGAACCGATGCTGTCAGCGGCTCGTACAAACCGTGCAAGCTATCGACGATCAGGATCTGATTCTTCGCCAGCTTGAACGGCTTGGCGTTTTCCGGTTCGCGCTTGCCCGTCTTGAAGTTGTAGTAGGGCATCATCACTTCTTTGCCCTCGATCAGCGCGGCCAGATGCTCGTTCACGAGCGGAATATCGAGTGCCTCCGGCCGTTCGAAATCGTAGTCGCCGAATTCGTCCTTCGGATGCGTCTCGAGGTCATAGAAATAGTTGTCGAGACCGATCGTGACGAACTCGACGTTCTTGTGCGCCAGCTTCTCGCCCAGGCGAATCGTCGTCGTGGTCTTGCCAGAACTCGATGGACCGGCAACGATAACGATCTTCACGTCGTCGAGACGCTCTTCGATCTCGCGCGCCAGCTTATCGATCTCCCGCTGATAGACGCGTTCCGCCTCGCGAACAAGAATCGGGAACGTGCCGCGGCGAATGTGTTCATTCAGATGATAGATCGTGTCACAGCCGTAGTCGACATTCCAGTTCACGACTTCCCAGAGCAGCTTGTAAGGGACGGTATCCGGAACCTCGCCGGTTTCGCGTTTGCGGCGCAGGCGAGAGTGTTCCTGGCGATAAGCGGCGTACGCGCGCGCCGTACGCATGTGGCCTTCGCGCTGCAGAACATTGATGATGATGTCCTGCGTCTCCTCAACGGTGGGATACTGCCCTTTCTCGTATTGCCCGTTCATGATCCCGACGACGATGTCGGTCAATTCTCGAGCACGGTCGACGTCTTTGCCGCCGATCGATGCCGCCGCCCGGAACATTGCATCCGTGACGCGCTTCTGGTCGAACTTCACCAGTTGACCGTTTCGTTTGTAGATGTGCGTGATATGCGTTTCCATGATCGCCTCGCGAGTAGGGAGTCCTCCCAGCGGAGTCTTAACAGAGCACGAGAGCAGAAACTGGACAGCGGGGTCAAAAGATAATTTCAGAACACCGAGCATTTCACGACGAGATCACTCCCCCATGGGGAATGCGCAGCGCTGCTCGAACGCATATTCTCGAATGTTCTGATGGGAGTCAGTCGGCGATCAGTCGTCGGTCCCGGCCACAGCGGCCAGGGCTTCGTTCAGAATATCGCCATGATCGAACGCGAGCTCCGGCAAGGACTCGATCGGCCACCACTGCGCCTTTGCCGCATCGTCAGCGCCTCTAACCTCGGGCATATCCTCCGGAAGCACGCCGAAGAAGGCGACGGTGATCGTGTGCCCACGAGGATCGCGTCCAGGAGTCCCGTAGGCTCCCAACTGCCAAAGCTCTCCGTCTTCCAGCGAAAGCCCTGTCTCCTCCTGCAGTTCGCGAAGGGCCGCCGGCTCCAGATCCTCGCCTTCATCCAGGAAACCGCCGGGGAACGCCCAGGCATCTGCAAATGGAGGATTCTTGCGCTGGATCAGCAGCACGTGCAGTACCTGGTTCTCGACAGCAAACAGAATCACATCGACGGTTACAGAGATAGCCATCGGATTTCCTCTCGATTAGTGAACAGCCTGAAGAACTTCCAGGCGAACAGGGATAACGCCCCGCTCGACCGGTGCGAGCGACGCAAACGAGGCACGCGACAGATCGATGATCCGACCCTTTGTGCCGGGAAACCGATCGTTGACGCGCACGACAACTGACCTGCCATTTTCCAGATTGGTAACCCGAACGACGCTGCCGAGCGGAATGTTGCCGTGGGCCGCGGTCAGTTGGTCCGGATTGAAGATCTCGCCGCTGGCGGTCGGCCGACCGGCAAACCCGGGGCCGTACCACGAGGCCTCGCCCGTTGCTCGGAATTTCACCGTGCGGCCATCAGGCCCGACGACAGACGCGTATTCTCCGTCCAGCCCACAGGCCGTAAGAATAACAAGCAGCGCGCACAGCACGCCTCCGACGAAGACAAGTCGTTCTTTCAGGATGCGGGAAGCCATAGAATCGCCTCGTTCAAAGGTCCTTGGATGAAAGCAGCCAACGGCTGGAGTCGTCCACGGGATTGTGCATGTTTTGGTGCAGATCGGGGAAGAGAATCAGGGTGCTAAAAAGAGCCGAAGCCTCCGCGAAGGAGGCTCCAGCCCTTGGAGGAGGGGAGGGAGGAAAATAGGTTGTCTGGGAATGACACCTCTCTATTGGAATCGCGCCATCAGGCAAATGTGCGCATAACGACGACTTATTTGGAGAGTACGAAATGCTGTTGGCCGGTCAACGAAAAAACGACAAATCTGTTGATAATTCTGCTTTGTTTTGGCGTTGACCGGCCGTCCAGCTTATTCGGCGCTCTCAATCAGCTTCCGCAGTCTCTCAAGGCCCTTCTCGATGACTTCCCGGCTCGTTGCGTAGCTCATTCTCACGCAACGATCTTCACCAAAAGCTTTACCAGGAACGACAGCGACTTTGGCCTCCTCAAGGGCTACGTCGGCAAATGGCATTGAGCCATCGATCACCTTATTAGCGATTTTCTTGCCAAAGACCCCGGAAATATCCGGGAAGGCATAGAAGGCCCCCATTGGGGCCGGATCGCACGTCACGCCCGGGATTTCGTTCAATCCAGCGACGAGAATCTTGCGCCGAGCATCAAATTCGGCACGCCATTCATCCAGGAACTTCAGGTCGCTCTGCAGGGCAACCGCCGCCGCACGCTGGCAAAAAGACGTCACGTTCGAGGTCGAGTGGCTTTGCAGGCTTGTCATGGGCTTCACAGCCTCCACAGGACCCGCGATCCACCCCAACCGCCAGCCGGTCATCGAGAACGCTTTCGACCAGCCATTGACGATAATCGTGCGCCCGCGCAGCTCCGGTGCGACGTGCAGGATGCTGGTAAACTTTTCCGGCGCGTAAACTAACTTCTCGTACAAATCGTCACTGACGATCGTGACATTTTGATGCTTCTTCAGAACTTCGGCCAGCGCCGAGAGTTCGTCCTTCGAATAGACTGCGCCGGTCGGGTTGCTCGGACTGTTGAGAACGAGCGCCACGGTGCGGTCGGTGATCGCCGCCTCCAACTGCGCGGGCGTGATCTTGAAGTTCTGCTCGGGTCCGCACTTCACGATGACCGGCTCGCCTTCCGCCGCGCGCACCTGCTCCGGATACGTCAGCCAGAAGGGCGACGGAATGATGACTTCATCGTCGTGGTCGACGATCGTCTGGAAGATATTGTAGAGTGAATGCTTGCCACCGACCGAGACGAGGATCTCCGCCGCCGTGTATTCGAGACCGTAGTCGCGCTCGAGGGCCTGGCGCACCGACTCAATGATCTCCGGGCCGCCCTTCGCCGGTGTGTACTTCGTGCGGCCTGCCTTGATGTCTTCGATCGCGATGTTCTTGATGAACTCGGGTGTGTCGAAGTCGGGCTCTCCGGCGCCGAAGGACATGACATCAACGCCCTGCGCCTTCAGGGCCTTGGCCTTCGCCGTCAGCGCAAGAGTCATCGAGGGTTCGAGGCTGGCAACACGATTAGAGATTTTCATAGGTAAAGCACCTTCCAGAAGAGTATAGCATTACAATTCTGCGAGACCCTGCAAAACGCACAGGCCGGAAAGCAAGCGCACTTTGCGTCATTGATTTTGTTCAAGATATGAAACGGAGAGGCCAGGAAAGCGCACGACAAATCGGACCGCATTTGCGAGATTTCTCAGGGAGTAATTCGTATGCTCAGCTCTCCGCTGAAAGCGTCCTGGTTTTTCGCTAGCGCAATGGGCGGCGATCGGGCAAAAACAACCGCTGATTTCCCACGGAGGTACCCATGACAGTCGCCAGCCAATGCCAGGTCCTGATCGTCGACGACGAGAAAAACATGCGCAACCTCCTGTTGGATATTCTGGAGGATGACGGCTGGCAGGCGGTGGCCTGCGCGTCCGGCGAAGAAGCGCTCGAAGTCCTGCAGGAATCTTCGGCGACGATTCCCGCCATGATCGTCGATCTGTCCATGCCCGGCATGGACGGCTTTGAAGTCATCAAGCGCACTCTGAAAATGAGTCCGGACACCACGATCATCGTCATCACGGCTTTTGGCAATGTCGACACCGCGGTGAAGGCGATGCAGCTCGGCGCCGCGGACTTTGTCGTCAAGCCATTCGATAATTCGCGCATTCGTTCAGCCGTGCGGCGCAGTTTCGAAAGCCGCGATCTGCTGACGCGCGCAGAATTTTGTCACCCGACGTTCGTCGGCGCCGATCGCGCTCCCCTGCCGATGATTGGAAGCGACGAAAGCCTGCAGGATGTCTTCACAATCATCAAGCGCATCGCCGACCTGAAGACCTCCGTTTTGATCCAGGGCGAATCGGGAACCGGTAAGGAGCTGGTTGCGCAGGCGGTCCACTACAACGGATCTCGGCGCGACAAGCCGTTTGTGGCCGTGAACTGCGCGGCCCTGCCGGAGACGTTGCTGGAATCCGAGTTCTTCGGCCACGAACGCGGCGCGTTCACCGGTGCCCACGCATTGCAGCGCGGCAAGTTTGAACTGGCAGACGGCGGCACGCTGTTCCTGGATGAGATTGGCGAAATGCCCCTGGGGCTGCAGGCGAAATTCCTGCGCGTGCTGCAGGACCAACGCTTCCGTCGTGTCGGCGGCGAGAGTGAGATCTCCGTCGACGTGCGCATCATCGCCGCAACAAACGCCGATCTGCAGGAAAGCATTCGCACAAAGGCGTTCCGCGAGGATCTGTACTATCGCCTGAATGTGATTCCATTGCATCTGCCGCCCCTGCGCGAACGCCGACAGGACATTCCGCAACTCGCGCGTTACTTCAACCAGCGCTTCTCCGATCGGCACAAACTGGAACCGTTGAAACTGAGCGACGAGATCATTGCCGGCATCCAGGAACGCGAATGGCCGGGCAACATCCGCGAACTCCAGAACGCCGTCGAGAAAGCGTTGGTCTTGCGCGATGCTCGCGTGTTGCTGGAGAGCAGTTCTTACACCGTGACGCCGTCCGGTTCAGAAATCCCCAAGATGACCGCCGCAAAGCCGCCGGTGAGCGAAGATCATCTGCTCGTCGATCTCGGCGAGGAGGGAGAGATCCGTCCGCTCGGCGACGTCGCTGCGGATGCCCAGCGCGGCGCCGTGATTCGCGCAATTCGCCTGTGCGGCGGCAACAAAGCCGAAGCAGCCAAACGCCTCGGCGTCTCCTACAAGACACTCTTCAACAAGATCCACGAACTGGACATCACGACGTCCACCAAGGTGGAATGACCACGGATCGCACGGAGAACACGGATGGAGCGGAATGGGAGACTTCGGCGGCTTCGACGAACAAGCGCTGTGGGAAGTATGGGAATCGAGGTACGTGCCCTCAACCTCAGGTGACGCTGAGAGGTAGGCAGGGAGATCGCCCAATGCTCTCCCTTCTCTCATCGCAATGATGAGAGTGATTCTTGAGAGAGTATCCTGCCCCCGAATCGCCGCGATCTCCAAGGGCCGAGACGAGGTCACACGGACTATGAGAAGCATTGACCCGGTGGAACCGGAGGATCATGCAAGGTATTGGATCATTTGGGCAGTACATCTGTGCTTGTACGTCATCCCTTATGCATTCCTGACACACTATGTCCTTCTCTTTCTGCCCTTCAGTCTGCTGGTGCCATCCTTACGTAATTGGTCGAGGAGCAAGCTGCTGCAGAGGCAAGGGTGGAGAATATCTTGGCCAGATCTGCTGCTTGCCCCTTCGGGGAGAATCGTCATACTCGCGAAACCTGAGCTTATCCCCCAGAGGGAGGATCTGGAACTGACACCCCTGTGGCTTGAATCTCGTTCGGAGTGGCAGAATCTCGTGTACTTCATCGTTCAAGCGAAGCAGAGATAGTGTTGTCCACTCTCTGCCCGCCACGCGCAGTCGTACCGTGAGAGCGTTTTGACTCCCAACTGGGGATTCTTAGGAACACCGTATACTATCTGAGACGATTCAATTCCGGCAGATATCGCGTCCCCGCGGGCGCTCCACGATCTGAACATCCTTGCGTCGAAAATGAAGGAATACCGAGAGATGAAGTTGAACGAGAAGAAACTGGAGCGATTCCGAAGGGATGGCGTCATCGTTCGAACTCGCAGTAGATTCGACGATAGCTTCTATCAGCAAGGTTACATCCTGGCGTGGTCGCCAAAGTGGCTTCTGCTGAAATTGGTTTCCGACGATATTCTCGCGAACGGGTACTCTGCGGAACTTGTCTCCACGCTGAAGTCCATCAAGCGTGCGCGGAATGGCGAGTTTGTTCGCAAGGCACTCGAGCTCCGCAGCCAGTCGTGGCCACATGAAGACGAAGTCGGTCGCATCAAGCTGACGAGCAAAAGAGGAGTCATCGAGAGTGCATTGGAATTCTTTCCACTTGTTTCAGTGCATCCACTGCGAACTGCGCCCGATATACTCTTCATTGGACGAGAGCCGTCATTCAGCGACGGGGAGATGGACTGGCGCGAGATATCGATCCAAGGTGAGATGGATGACGGCCTTCGATGGCATCGCATGAAGCCCATCACTCGGATCGATTTCGGCGGACTGTACGAACAAGCGCTGTGGGACGTCTGGAAATCGAAGAACGCGCCGGGTTGATTGCCCGGCGCGTTCGCGTTTCTTATCCGTGGTTTCCGTGAAATCCGTGGTCAGTTCTCTACGCGGCTCTGGCGTTCTTCCAGGTAGCGCAGGCGTTGCAGGGCACGCAGGCGAATCGGCTCGCTGGTCGTGTTGTCGACAACCTGCTTGAATTCCTCGGTGGCTTCATCGAGCTTCAGCAAGCGTCGTAGCAGCACTTCGCCCTTCGCGAACTGAATGTCTGCGCGATGGGCGGCGCCGGGTGAAGCAGCAATGGCTTCGTCGAGGATGCGAACAACATAAAGCGGATTGATCTGCTCGCCGCGAATGTCCTCGAGCGTCAGTCCCGCCAACCTCAGCGCAGCCTGGCTGGCCAGCGGACTGGTCGGCGATTCCGTCAGCAGCATCTCAAGCTTCGAGATCTCACTGGCCGTGTCCGGCGCGGCAAGCGCGTCCTGCCAAACTCGCAGGGCCTTCCAATCGTCGCCGGAATTGCGCGTCAGAAGTTCGATGCGCTGAAGGATCAGGGCCTTGTTCTCGTCGCTCAGGAAGTGGCTCGGATACTCTTCCAACGCCACGCGATAGGCTTCCAGTGCGCTTTCGTAGTCGCGCAGGTTTTCGAAATCGATGCGTGCGATCTGGAACTGCGCCAGGAACGCCATGAAGGTCCCCGGAGCATGCCGGCGCACCTGGTCGAATGCCAGCAGCGCATCCGCGTAGCGGGAACGGGCCGCGAGGTCTTCGCCGCGTCGGAAGCTGTCGAGCGCTTCGACCTCCGCATTCGGAACACCCTGCGTATCCTCCAGGAGCGGCGTCAGCGCCGATTCGAGCCGACGAATCTGGTACAGCGATTCTTCATCGCGTTCGACCATCGACTGGAACTTGAGCTGTTGCATCAGGCTGATCACCTGCTGGCGAGAGGAGGCGCCGGCTGTCGGTGCGCTCGAGACGACTTGAGGCGAACCGTACGACTCCATGTTCTGATTGAAATTCCACCCCTGGTCGGAAGCCATTGTGCCTTCCCAATCCCAGTTCGCAGAGGCACGCTCATCGGTGTTCCACGCTTCGCGTTCAATCACGCGGCCGACCGTGGATGCGGGCGCTGCCGAAGCCACCCCGGCGGAAGGATCGTTGCTGACGGGAACAATGGTGCCGCCGCCGGCAGGCCCTTTCTCGTTCCCCGGAGATGCCATCGCGACCGTCCGTGCAGTGCCTGGGTGGTGCTGCGGCGTCGCCACCTGCTGAGGCGCGGTGTTGAGGCTCATGCCGATCAGCAACGCGCCGGTCGCAACCGCAGCAAACCGGAATCCATGGGCCGGCAGACCGCCGCCGGTCAGGACGAGGCGCAACCAGTCGAGGAAGGACTCACGGCGCTGCTGGGCCGGCGCCGGGGCGCCTTCGGACCCGATCACCTCTTCCATCACCTCTGTGAACAATCGATCGTACTGCTCGTCCGTGGGTGTGGTGGGCTGATCGGATTCGCGAAGAAGCCGAACAATGCCCTCCCACTGGGCGTCTGAATCGCCCTCGGGGGACCAGTTCTTGGGGAGTTTTGCGGGGTCTTTGTCGCCGGACCGTGGAGACATGGTCGGAGTGTGCTCCGTATAAGTCATGGAAATTCAAGCGAGTTAGTCGAAATCCTCGACGTTTAGCTCGCCCTTCTCGTTAACATAACCATCGAGAAGCTGTCGAAGTTTGCGCCGACCCTGAAAAATGTTAAATTTCACGGCTCCCTCGGTGGTCCCCAGTTCCGCCGCTACTTCTTTGATACTCCAGCCTTTGACATCGAAGAGCAGGACGGCGGTGCGCTGGCGGGGCGGCAGTTCCTGGATTGCCGCGTTGACATCGCGATAGACCTCGTTGCGGCTGGCGGCAGCCCGCGGGCCCGCGCCGGGGGTGCCCTGGATCGGGAGCGACTCCTCGGGGGCTTCCAATCCGTCTTCCAGGCTCTCAGTCCGCGTGCGGGCAGCCTTCACCCGATAAGTATTCACCTGGTTGACCAGCATACGGCCCACCCAGGCGCTGAAGCGCTTCGGGTCCTTCAGGCGTTCGAGGTGGCGGAAAATGCGGATCGAGCATTCCTGGACGACTTCGAGAGCATCGTCCTCGTTGCGAAGGAGGGAATAGGCCCAACGAAAGAGATCGTCGCGGATCATCTCGAACAGATCGCTGAAGGCGTCGCTGTCGCCCTTCTGACAGCGCTCTACGAGTTCAGCGGGTACGTCTGAAAGAGCCACGCGGCGCTCACTCCCTGGATTCGAGTCAGCCCGCGAGACCTGCAGGTGGCAGATCTCGCGGGCCTGAAATCGGTTCGGCTTTCCGTCCCTGGTGCAATCCCCGGACCAACCGCCCTACTCCTCGGGTGGCGGGTACATTGGACCGACGAACCATGCATTGAAACACTCCTTCACGATGCGTTCGCCGATCCCGTCCATCACCTCGGGAGGCTGATCCTGGTATGGGACTCCCGGAGTCAGTCCGATGTCCTCTGCCCAGACCGCGTCCTCCTCGAAATCCCACAATGTCGGTTCTGCCTGCAGGTAGTCGGGCTGATCGTCAGAGACACGGAAGGTTCGGCGCGGGAAGTTCTCCAGAGTGCCCGATAGACCGATACGCGGATCGTTGCCGTGCCGAACGCGCCACATCGCGGTCGAATAGAAGTACGGTCCACTTGGGTCGTAGACCATGTGTCCGCCGACCCAGTCCGGACCGAGGAAGCGGGCGAGTTCGGAAGGTTCGGGCAGACGGTTCTCGTTCCTTATCGTCTGTGCGACGGTATTCTGAGCCTGCAGGATGCGGGCGTCAACTCGCTCGTGCTGGTCGAAGATACTGCTGAAGTAAGGATACTTCACGACAAGATCGGCGTCCTCGGGCGGTGCTCCTTCGGGCATCTGCGATCTCTGCAGGGACGACAAGTAGTACCATGTTCCATTCGGATCCGGCGGCAGGCCGACGATGTGCTCAATGGACTCTTCGCGGATGTCATCCTGGAAGTCCCGGATATCTTCGCCCTTGGTAGAATATTCTTCGACAGCGTTCAGCAAGCCAGTCATTGTCGGGGCAGTGAAGTCCGGCCGGTACTTCTCGTCCAAGAGGGCCTCGATATTGGGCGGATGCTCGCCGTGCTCCTTATAATAGGCATCGGCCGCACGGGCCAACTCCAGCTTGTACCAGCCATCGAGGATCGTCTTGAAGCGAATGATTGCAAGATTCGCTTCGGTCTCCCGGTTTGAGTGCAGGTAACGCAGATAGTAGCTGAGGTTCACATTGAATGCCGCGTGGAATCGCCCGGATTGGCGCTCGATATACTCCTCCATGCGAATCACGTAGCCGGGCGCATCGGGGATCCGCTTCACGTAATGGAGAAACTCACGAGCCACCGAGGGCTCGTTCATTCCCCACACGGCATTGTAAATCGCGAGGAAAGGAAGACGCCAGTTATTCGGGTTTTTACGGATGCCCTTCCGTAAAAGGTCGAAACTCAGATCATAATCGCCCTTTCCTTCCGTCAGGACCAAATTCCCGAGTTCATAGGCCTCGATCCAGTGCGGAGCCAACTCCGTCACGGTATCGAAGTACTCCAGGATGGGCGTGTTGTCATTGTTGGGCGTCTGCCACTTTGAGCCGAAGGCCTGCACAGCCTGAAGAACCAGGAAATCCGCGTACAGATCGTCGTAACCGAGTGCAACAAAACGGATGATCTCCGTGGCGGGCAGACGAACCTCCTGAACGTAGACGCCACTGCCGCGGGTGTAGCCCTCGTAGCGGTGGACCTGAAAACGGAGACAGTAGAAGAAAGCCGCTGCGGCAATAAGCAGCAGTAGGAGCTCCCCCGCCGAGAAGCGCGCCCAAGGCCGGAAGCTCTTGGGCTTTGGAGTCTTCTCGCTCATTTGAAATTCCGCCTGTTGAAGATCACGATCGCGATCACCAGCACGACGGCCGTGTATGCCACGCCGTATACGATCTGGTAACCCGTGATCTCGGGCGACAGCATCTCGGCGATGCGGTGTCGCTGGTTGAAGAACTCTAGGTTTGGTGCCACGTACGCCGCCTTGGTCGAGAACTGATAGGCAATGTACTGGCCCGTGGTGAGATTATCGACACCACCCGCCCTGAAGGCCAACAGGTCGGCCAGGTAATACAAGTCCTGGTTCAGTCGTCCCACCACGAACATGATCACCGTCATCATGGCGCTGAGGATTGGACTGGCGAAGGAGGAGAACAGAATCGCGAATGCTGTCACGATCGACATTTCCAACATCGTCAGGAAAGAGGCGGCCATGATGCCCTGAGTCGCCGGAATCGAGTAGATCCCGAAGGAGACGACGCTCAGCAGCGCCTGGGCAATCGCCTTCACGAAGGATATCAGGTAGTAGAATGTCGGCGCGAGAGGACTGATGGCTTCCTTGTAGGTACCATCAGCATTCATCCAAAGCGCTTTGCTCATCACCTCGTCGGTCGTGTACCTTCGGAAGTACAACACCGCCAGGAAGAAGAAGGTCATGATCAGAATGTTGACGCAGATGGTCAGCAAGAGCCCGAGGTATTTCCCGATGAGGAAGTGCCAGCGACTGATCGGCTTCGAGACGATTGTGTAGATGGTTTTCTTGTCCAGATCGTTGTAGACGAGTCCAACGCCAACGAAGACGGCGATCAGGACGGAGATGATGTTGATAGCCGCGACACCGAGGTCGCGGACGATTTTCTCCTGTCCGAAGATAGCCAGAGTCGAGGCCACCCAGGCAGCCAATAGGATCAGCACAGCAAAGAACAGGAGCACGTACAGAACGCGGTTCCGGACGGCTTCCTTGAAAGTGTTGATAGCGATCGCAAAGACTTTCATGCCTTCGCCCCCTTCCCCTCGGCGTTGGCCGCTTCGGCACGCTTGCCTTCGATTTCACGAATGAAATAGCCCTCCAGCGTCTCGCGCCGTGGTGCGTAACTGACGAGTGTTCCCTCGCCGCCCGCCAGTCGGGAGAGAGTCTTCTTTGCTTCTTCTTCTGTCTCGAAGTCCGCCAGGTAGGATTCACCCTGCTCGAGCACCCGGCGGGCGGACTTGCGCACATCCGCCAGGAGCTCGGCCGATGGGGAAGCCATCTCCATTTCATAAGCAATGACTCGAGTCGAAAGCAGCTCGGACAACTGTCCCTCGGCAATCAGCTTGCCCTGGTTCAGAATCCCGACGCGATCGCAGATCATTTCCGCGTCGCCCAGAATGTGGCTGGAGAACATCACCGTCTTCCCGGCCTCTTTGAGGCGCAGAATCAAGTCGCGAACCTCTTTTCGACCGAATGGATCGAGGCCGGACTGCGGCTCATCCAGAATCACCAGTTTGGGGTCGTTCAGCAGCGCCTGCGCCAAACCGACGCGCTGGAGCATGCCCTTGGAGTACCCGCGCAACGGAACGTTACCGGAGTCCTCCAGGCCAACCTGCTCGAGCAACTCGGGAATCCTGCGGCGGCGTGCTGCGCGGTCCATTCCGTAGAGTTGCCCGTAGAAATCCAGGAATTCTTGGCCCGTAAGATAGTCGTAGAAGAACGGATTCTCAGGCAGAAAGCCGATCTGGGCCTTCGAAGAGACATCACCCAGGGGGCGACCCATGATGGTGGCCGATCCGGCGGTCGGGAAATGCAGACCCATCAGGATCTTGATCGTTGTTGTCTTTCCGGCGCCGTTGGGACCGAGCAGACCGAAAATCTGCCCTTCCTCGACCTGTAAGTTCAGGTTTTCCAGCGCAACGCGCTTGCGATCTTTGAGGCGCAGGCGGATGCGGCCATGCTCCGTCCCGATCACATCGCGGACGTAGACCTTTGTCAGCCCCTTGATATCGATGATCGTGCTCATGAACTCCCATTTCGTCTGTGGTGATGGCTCTGCGGGGTTGCGACCAGACGCAACAAGGCCCGCGACCCGGGTGTTGTTGCCATCCGGGTCACTGGGAGGGCAAGCGATACCAATGCCAGGGATTGAATGAAGTGCTACTCCTGCCCCGAGCAGCGCACGATCCCCTCCGGCGTCGCGATCCAATCCATCCGCTGATCAAACTCGGGCCGAAATGGGATATCGTCAATGACCTGGAAGAAATGGGCGACCCCGACTACGATCGAATCGATGCGACGATGGGCCAGCATCCGGTCGAAATGCCCTCCTCCCTGGCCCAGGCGCGCGCCCCCTCGATCGAATGCCACGCCGGGCGCCAGGAAGACATCGATTTCCGAAATGTCGGCTGCGGGGCAACGCACTGGATCGGGCTCCGGACAATCCCGATAGCCCGGCCGAATGTCCGACATCGAAGCGACGCGCAACGGCGTCATCCCGATCAGATCTTCATCCACCTTGGGCAGAAAGAGGGCGCGGCCTCGCTGCAACCACTCGTCGAGGAACGGCGCGACGCTGAGTTCTCCACCAACCGGCAGTGTCGCCAGAAGCCCTCGAGAATCCCCGATTCCCGGCAGCGACCACAGTTGTCCGACGAGCTTCCGGGCAGCGTCGGCCTGCTCCGAATCGCTCAGGGAGCGCCGCCGGGCGCGCATAATACGGCGCAGTTCTTTCTTCTTCAAATCGACTGGGTCTGTCACCGGCTCTCCGATCCCCTGATCATCATTCCCGAAGGCCCGACAGGATCCGGGTTCGCCAACTGCAGCGCGGCTGCGATGGTCATCCGGAGGACTTCACTCCCCACTGCAGGCGTGATCTTGTCCATCGTGTCGTCGGAAGTATGATAGTAGGGGTAATTCCCCCACTCGGATTCGATAATCAGCACCGCCGCCAAGCCGCGGTTGAGGAAAGACATATGGTCACTGCGTCCGGTGCTCGACGACCAGTATCGGGTCAGTGTGGAGAAGTCATCGGCGCATGCGAGGACAGTCGACGCAAAGTTCGCGTGCCAAATGAAACTCTCCACGTGCACATCCCAAACTGGATCGCTCGTGTACGAAATCATATCCATAATCAGTGCACCGCGGAAGCCCGCATAGTCCTGTGGGGTGAACTGCTCGACGAAGTATTCGCTTCCGAGCAATCCCTGCTCCTCCGCGGAGAACGTGACGAACAGGATAGTGCGCTGGGGGCGCGGCGTGACCTGTGAAATCACGCGCGCCGCCTCAAGAACGCCGGCGGTCCCGGAGGCATTGTCCTCGGCACCAGGCCCAGGATTCGGAGGGCACGGGAGGGAATCGTAATGGCCACCGACGACCAGAAACTGATCGGGATACCGCGCCCCTTCCAGTCGCCCAATCACATTCGTGTAGCCGATGCCCCGGAGGATCGGTTCGTAGTGCTGCAGCTCTACATCGAGTCCCATCGAGGCGAACTCCGCCGCAATGTAGTCCCGAGCCGCGTCATTTCCGTCCGAGTGTGTGCAGCGGCTATCGATACTGGTCAGCGACACCAACTGCGAAGTGTAAATATCGACGGAAATTGCCTGGATCGCATCGGCGACCATGAAGTCGGGAATCCCCGTTGGAAGAGGAGTGCCGGGGAGAGTCTCCGTCACCAGCGCCCGGTTGACTGCAAGTGGAGTGAGTGATCCTTCGAACGGGCAATCCGGACAGTTTGTGCCGTGCAGATCGGTTGGGGGACCGTCAGGCAGGTAGAGGATTGTCTTGCTCAAGTGAGAGGCCGCCACCCGATCCGCAAGCGACGGCGGGACGGGCGCGCCATCCAGGATGTAGTACACGGCTGGATCGCTCTCGGCCTCGCCGAGCGATGGACTGTAAAGACGGTCCCCGATCTGGATCCACCAGGACTCCTCCTCACAGATTGAGCGCAGGCCGTCCTGCTGGACTCGATCGGATCCGTCCAACGAGACGAAGGGCAACCGATCCGCCGCTGGAGCGGCGACAACCAAGAGAAGCATGATGATGGCAGGTATGATAGCCTTCACGAGCACTTCACCTCTTCAGGACAGAGTGGCCCGATCGGAGGGGCTTCGACAACGGTTATTTGGCCTTGGCCCCTGGCTCGCGGTCGCCTATCCAGATATTGAGATTTGACAGGGGGGAGTTGCGATGGAGTTTGAAAATGTCTATGTGATCCATCCGGATGGGAGCCGATACGGCCCGGCGGACATCCCGACATTGATCGAGTGGGCGCGACAAGGCCGCGTCCCTTTTGCAAGCCTGGTCGAGGATGCCGAGACTCACCAGATGCGGCCCGTTAATTCAGTTCCAGAGTTGAAGAACGAGATTCCGAGGGACCTCTTCCAAAAGCTGATTCCGCCGAACACGCTGGCCGTTATCGGCTATTACGTGGCCATTCTCTCCCTGCTTGGAGCGCTCTGTCTCTTCATCCCGACTGGAATCGGGGGCCTGGCGGCTGTCATTCTCGGCGGGATGGGCTTGCGATCCGCCAAGCGGGACCCCGATATTCGGGGCGTAGCGCATGCGTGGACGGCAATTATACTCGGCTCGCTGGAAGTGTTGGCACTTCTTGCAGTTGGGATTATGATCTTCCTGGCCCAGTAAAACAAGGTCCGAGTGGCACATGACTCGCATGCACGAAGCGAGAGTATATCAGACTGAGATTCCGAAGGAGAAATAGCTCATGGCAAAACGCCTCATTAAGATCGTCGTCGGACTGGTCATCGTCCTGATCGTGGCGGCAGTGGTAGTTGGCGGTATTCTCTACATGAAGAAGGACTCGATCGTTCGCACGGCGACGGAGCGGGTTCTTGAGTACGTCTTGCAGGTCGATGTTTCAATCGAGAGCGCTGAGGTCGAACCGGCGAAGGGCACGATTCAGTTCAACAACATCGTGATCGACAATCCCGAAGGGTACGACTCGGATCACGCGATGAAGTTCGGCGTCGTTCGCGTGGAAGCCGATCTGCCTTCCTTCCGCACGGACAAGCCGGTCATCCACCTGATCCAGATTTCCGACTCCGACATCACGATGGAGAAGAAGTCGCTGAAGTCCTCCAACCTGCAGGATCTGGCGGAGAATGCCAAGCGTCTCTCCAGCGGCACCGAAGAAGCGCCGAAGGAAGAGGGCACCGAGAAGCAGATGAAGATCGAGCAACTGATCATCGAGGGAACAACGATCTCCGTGGCCATGCCGTTCCTGAATGGGCAGACGGCTGAAGTACCTGTCCCACGCATCGACAAGAAGGACCTCGGCGGCGAGAAGGAAACGGTCAATCCGGCCGAAGCGCTGGAGATCTTCTTCGCCGAGTTGCTTGGCGCGATCCGCGACGCCGGCACAGGCATCCTGCCTGACGAAGCGCTGAAGGATCTGGGCAACACGCTGAACTCGCTCGGCGCCGATGTTGGCGAGCAGTTCCGTGGATTGACTGAAGGCGCCGGCAGCGCCGCCGAAGATGTCGAAGACGCGGCAGGCGATGCTGTGCGCAACGTGCGCGAAGGTCTTGGCGGTCTGCTGGGCGGCGGCGACGACGAGGACGAATGATCAGTGCCCGGCTGCGCCGTTCTTCTTGGCAGTCGCTGCCAGAACGGCGCGGCCGGGAATCAGAAAGACCAGCGGTACCGTGATCAGAAAGAGCAGTCCGGTAATCAACGAGGCATCGTTGTAAGCCAACATCGTGGCGTGCCGGTGTACCATAAAATCTGTGTAACCCATCGTCGCCCTCGGGATCAGCCCGGGGGCGACGCCTGCATGAGCCAACCCCGCGGCGAGATGCTGCTTGAAAGCCATGAAGTTCGGATTGAAGTCCGTAATGTGGCTGACAAGCGTCGTGCGGTGGATCTGCTGTCCGCGCGCAACGAGCGTTGCGATCAGCGCGTAGCCGATGTTACCGCCGACGCGTCGAGAGAGCGTATAGATGCCGGACGCATCGGTCATGTCCTCGCGTCGCGTAGTGCTGAGAGACACGGTCGTCATCGTGACGAACATGAAAGGCATGCCGGCACCCATCAGCAGAAGCATCGGAACCAGTGTCCAGAAGTCTGCCTCAAGCGACAAGTGCGAAAGATCCCAATACGACCAGCAGATCAAGACAATGCCGAAGAAGATCATGACTCGCGCATCGAAGTGACGGTACAGCCAGCCGGCGATCGGCATCAGCATCAGAATCGCCACGGCGCGTGGCGCCAGTACAAGCCCCGCATCAAACGCCGTATAGCCCAGCAGGTTCTGCGTGAATTGCGGCAGGATAAAGGTCGTACCGAATAAGCCAATGCCGAAGATGAGACTCATAGCAGAACCCAGCGTTAACGGCAAGTCCCGCAGCACGCGGAAGTTCACAACTGGCTCGGGAATCTTGAGTTCGTAGATGATCAGCGTGATCAGTGAGACGACCGTGACGATCGAGCCGGCCACGATCCACTTCGATTCAAACCAGTCGTTCTCCTGACCGCGTTCGAGCACGATCTGCATCATTGTGAGGGACAAGGCGAGGAGACCGATTCCCCACCAGTCGACCTTCTGCACACCGCGGCGCAGGTACGGAGGATCGTGCACGAACGTTGCCACCAGGAACATTCCCAGCAGGCTGACCGGTACGTTGATGTAGAAAATCCACGGCCAACCGTAGTGATCGGTCAGCCAACCGCCGAGGATCGGCCCAAAGGCCGGCGCCAGCACGACACCCATGCCGTACATGGCCATCGCCATGCCCTGCTCTTCGGGCGGGAAAGTCTCCCGCAAGATCGCCTGCGAAACCGGGATGAGCGCTCCCCCGCCGGCGCCTTGCAAAACGCGACAGACGAGCATCATCGGATAAGTGGTCGCGGATCCGCAGAGAACGGAACCGGCAGTAAACACTCCAAATGACAGTAGATACAGGCGCTTCCGGCCGATCATGGTGCTCCACCATCCGGTCATCGTCACCATGATGATTTCCGCGATGCTGTAGCCTGTTGCCACCCACGTGATGGAGGACAGATCCTCACCGAACGTGCCCATCATGTGAGGCAGCGCAACGTTCACGACGCTGATGTCCATCACGGAAATGAACGCGCCGAACATGACCGTAAAGGCAATGATCCACTTGTTGGCGGACGCCATCAGGTCGTGTGCGTGCTGGGCATGCGATTCGGTGGACGCAGACATCAGCGATCCTCTGCAGCGCCCTGTGCAATGCTCGAGTCGATCTTCGTTCCCGGTGCAGAAATGTCGACGTCGGGAATGACGGACATACCGGGAACCAGGCGATAGTCAGCAGCCTTTGGATCGTCGAAGACGATCTTCACCGGCACGCGCTGAACCACTTTCACGAAGTTCCCGGTGGCGTTCTCCGGCGGCAGGAGACTGAATCGCGCCCCGGTGCCGCGCTGCACACTATCGACGCGCCCCTCGAAAGAGACGCCGGGGAATGTGTCGACCTCAACCTCCACCGGCTGGCCGGGTTTCATTTCGCCAATCTGTGTTTCCTTGAAATTCGCCGTCACCCAAACATCCGGATCCACGATCGCGAGCAGCGGCTGGCCGCGTGAAACGAATGCACCTGGTTCGACCGACTTCTTGGTCACGAATCCGTCGCACGGTGCATAGATCTTCGTGTACGAGAGATTCAGGCGCGCTTGATCGACCTTTGCTTCCGCCTGCTTCGAATCCGCGTGAGAAATGTCCGCATTGGCCTTGCTCTGCGCGACGCGCTGCGGAGCGGCCAGTGCTGAATCGACGCGACTGCGCGCGACATTAGCTTGGGCACGGCGAACTTCCAACTGGGCCTTCGCTCGATCGAGATCGCTCTGGGCCGACTTCAACGATGCGCCAGCCATCTTGATCAGTGCTTCCTGGGTCTGGACCTTCTGGCGCTTTGATTCCAAATCCGCAGCCGTGATGCGCTCGGCGGCGATCGCGTGATCGAGATCTTGTCGGCTGGCCGTCTGCGAATCGACGAGGCTGCGTTCGCGCTCCAGGTCGAGCACATCGCGATCGTGCTCCGCCTCTGCGGAGTTCACATCGGCCTTCGCCTGGTCCAGCGCCGCCCCGGCGTACGAAAGCGCAGCTTGAGACTGATCGAGTTTGTTCTCCGCCGACGTCAGGAGGGCCTCACCCTCCTCGACTGAGGCTTCGGCGGCGGCAAGGCTTGCCTTGCTCTCTTCCAGCGTCGAAGAAGTCGTGATCGAAGTGACGTCGACATCCAACTGTCGAGCTTCATGAGCGGCCTTCGCGGCATTCAGCGTCGCCTCCGCCGCATCCAGTGCAGCCTGGAAATCGCTCGGATCGAGTTCGGCCAGCAGTTCCCCCTTCTTGACCCACTGATTGTCCGAAACATGAACCCGTGCGACAATGCCTTCGACACGTGGGCTGATCGAGATGATGTGCCCCTCGATGAATGCGTCGTCCGTGGACTCATGGCTCCGCGCATGCAAGTACGCAGGCACGCCAAAGATCAGACCCACGAGGATGAGGATCGCAATGACGACGACTGCCACCTTGCGCTTTGACGAATTCTGTTCGCCGTTCTCCTGCTGCTTTTCCTGGGGCTCTTCTGTCGCTGTCTTTTCAGAGTCGCTCATTTATTCCAAATCCCTCACTATGAATTCCAAATCTTCATTTCCTGCAAAGCGCCCTCGAAACAAGGCGAGTGATCTGCTGAGTCAGCGCTTCCTCGTCGACTTCTTCGCCATCGAAATGGAACGTCGAGCGCACCATTCCCGGAATGAAGACGGCGGTTAACTCCGGGTGAGGATCGTCGTAGATTCCGCACTCGATGCCGCGTCGGATGATCGATTCGATTAATCCGCGCAACTCGCGGCGTTTCTGCTCCCATGCAGGCTGATCCAGGGTCTGGTCCGGCACAGTCCGCATCAGTTGAAAGACATGCGGGTTTCGGCAGGCGAAGTGCACGAGCTCCCGAATAACGATCGCGAGGCTCTCGGGCGGCGCCAACTGCTGGTCGCCCAAACGCGCATTCAGGCAATCGACGAGATCGAGGAAACCTTCCTGAACTGTGGCGATATAGAGGTCCTCTTTGCTCTTGAAATAGACGTAAAGAGTGCCCTTCCCAACTCCCGCAGCCGCGGCAACTTGACTCAGCAGCACCTTGCGAAAGGGCTCTGTGGCAAAGAGCTCTGTCGCTGCCTGGATGATGCGGGCGCGTTTCTTTTCGTCCAAAACCTGCATTTTCAGGGTCCTTCCGCTTTCGGTCGGAGGCGGCTTTCAATACCGACCGGTCGGTATTGAAGCGAACCGTGTTCCACTTCTCCCTGCGGGTCAATCGATGATCCGTGCCTGGCGCCGTGGAGCGATTCGGAGCGCTCCCAATGCGGATTGACAGGCTTCTGTGTTGTCGATAGTCTTCTCCAAACTTCAGATTCCGGGTGGCGGGGCGATTTTGAGAGCCAGGATCATCCGAAAGGTGCTCGATCCATGGATCTAGCTGAACGACTGATTTTCCTGATCATCGGCGTGGCGATTGGTATTTCTCTCTCCGGTATTTCCGCCAAGCTGACGAAGGTCGTTAAAGGGCAGAAAAACAAGAAGGCGAAGAAGGGAAAGCAGCAGGAGACAAAATACCGTCCCCCCAGCGATCCCGCCACGCAGGAGATCTTCACCACGTACATCGATAAGGTGGATGTGGATCGTGGAATGACGATCAGCGTCTCTAGCCATCTGCGGGATGTCGTCGAGGAGTCAGCGACGACCGGGCGATTCGGGCACCAATTACGCCTCGTGATTAAGCAGTTCGATGGCCAGGGCCCGCTGGATCAGATCGACGAGTTGGTCCGCCATTGCGTCAAAGTCCATCGCGATTGTCCGCACCTTCCGTTCTGGCTGGATGGAGAAACCATCGAACTCTACCTGGGCCTGGTTTATCGCGGCCACCAGGTCATTGCAGACGAGGAGGATGAAGATAAGGCAATCGTCAGTTGGGGGCAGTTGCAGGACGATATCGCGACCCGAAGTCCCGCCGCAATTACGCGGGACATCGGCGATGCACCGGAAGGCACAGTCATGCGTCTGGTCGGCGAAGGTATGGTGCGAATCCGTTCCATTATCGGGAAACTGGATCCCATGCATCAGGAAGAACCGGAAGAAGCCGAGGCCCAGTCCATCTGACAATCGCGATACCGTGCCGAAGTTTCCGCGCCGGGAGCCAAAGAGCTTCCGGCGCGTCTCTTTTCGCGGCGCCGATCAACCGCCGCAGCCTGCGGCCGCGCGCCCAAGTTCCAATTCCTGGATTACGCAACTCACTGATACCAGAAGCCTTGGCCATTCACGCAACGGTTTGGCACGCATCTCCGGAGTGCCGAAAAACGGCGGTCCGGGTCTTGCATAGGGATACTGTGAGAGATGGTCACAGAGATGAGAAAGTGACAATTCGCGAACAAGTCTGACTGATTTAAGGAGATACGCTTTATGGCTTACACACTGCCTGATCTACCGTATGCAAAGGATGCTCTGGAGCCGCACATCGATGCGAAGACGATGGAGATCCACCACGACAAGCACCATGGCGGCTACGTGAAGAAGACCAACGCGGCCCTCGAAGGACACGCCGATCTCGCCGCGAAGTCGATCGAAGACCTGATTTCGGATCTGAGCGCCGTGCCGGAAGACATCCGCGGCGGCATCCGCAACAACGGCGGCGGACACGCCAACCACAGCCTGTTCTGGACGGTTATGAGTCCGAACGGCGGCGGCGCCCCGACCGGCGACTTGGCCACCGCGATCGACGCAGCCTTCGGCAGCTTCGACGGATTCAAAGAGAAGTTCTCCAACGCCGCGGCCACGCGCTTCGGCAGTGGCTGGGCCTGGCTCGTCGTCAAGGATGGCAAGCTCGCCGTCACCAGCACCCCGAACCAGGACAACCCGTTGATGGACGGCAGCGGCACGCCGATCCTCGGCCTGGACGTCTGGGAGCACGCCTACTACCTGAAGTATCAGAACCTGCGGCCGGACTACATCGCCGCGTTCTGGAACGTCGTGAATTGGGAAGAAGTGGCCAAGCGCTTCGCCTCGGCGAAGTAAGCGGAAGCACTTGCGGGATGGATCAATCGGCCCGGGCGACAACGCCCGGGCCGGTTTTGTGTTTCTGCTATTCAGAGGACTCACTGCGGTGGAAGTGCATCTGGCACATCTCCAAGAGAGTTGTTTAGGTTATAGGGAATGTATGGCAAGTCATCCAGGCTCACTAAGGAAGGGTGCCGCTCATACTCAGGTACATAGTCGTCATCATCAGGTGATCCGTCAGGGTACCCGTCATGATTCCAGGTGATTTCGGACATGAGTACAAGGCCATCGAAGTCATGAGAAATGTATGTCGGTGGTGTCGCACCTTCGTCTTGGATGAATAGTGCCCTCCATGTTGCCCAACAAGCGCCTTTGTTCAGGGAATGGGGCTTTGCCGCAGCCATCCACTGTGGTGCAGTCTCCCAGTTGGATTCGTCCTCAACACCACCCGTGCCCACCCAGGTCAGGCCGTACCCGTCAACGGCGCGGGCGAAATTCTCCGCATGGGCTGCAGATTCACCGCCATTCGAGTAGTAATCCCACGGCATATAGCGGATGCTCTTCGGCACTTGCCCTGCTGCGCGATACCTTTCTTCCGCAAAATCGCCCTTGAAACGGTCGAAATGGTAGCGATCGAAAGCGTCTGCCCAAGCAATCAAGCTGCAGCCCTCGGGGACGATCTCACTCAGTCTAGACAGACTGTAGGCAACTTGCTGGCTGTTCGTCAGACCAGCCGAAAGAGAACGTCCATCCAGATTGATTAATCGAATGTCGTCATGCCCAACAACGAACGTCGTAAGGCCGAACCCGTAGCCGTCAGGATCCACTTCCGGATCGGCATGCCATGCATTGAAGAATGCCTCTGCCAGCAAATAGAGTTTCTCGCTTTGGGGGCAACTGTGTCCAGTCGGCACGGGACCAACTTCATTCCATGAGACCGTAAGGCGTTTACCGATCGGCCAGTCCAAGTTCCAGAGTTCCCAATTCTGGTCCTGCTCCGTACCGACCAGGCGCAGATTGTAGTCAGTACCTTCGACGAGGGTGTTCCCGAGATGGTCCCTGACAAGGAGGGTGTCGTGATTCAGGCTGTTGGTGATCAGCCCGGACCCAATCTCCTCGGGGATGCACTTGACCTGAACATCGTCGAACCAGAAGTCGCCTGACCAGTTGCTGTTGTCGATCGGAGATACGTCTATCGAGCAGGTGATACGAGTATTTCGGCCAGTGTTGAAGAGTATTCGGTACTTTCGCCAGTCAGAGGATGAAGGGAAAGGAGCGAAAGTCCGGTTGATGTTGAGATCCCGGTAATTGTGCCGTGCCCAGGAGCCATCTTCATCCACATCAATGGATGTTTCTGGAGCGGCCGCCGGCTTGGCAGCGCTGAGGGTTGCGCCGAAGTTCGCATTGGAGACGCTCTGCCATTTCGCCCAGAAGCTCATTTCAATGGTCGTCCAGGGGGGAACAGTGAAGTCCTGGTAGATTGATCTATTGGTCTTCGTATCTGGGTCATCCGCCCCGCTGTTTGATGTTACGAGGAGCGCACTATTTCCGGAATGGAAATCGGCTGAATCCACAAATACGCCTGGTCTCTGCATCTGGTAGAACCACATTTCACCCCATGAGCCATTTCCAATAGAACCATCTGGGTATGCCTCCGCAGCCTCAAACGAGCCATCGAGAACATAGCTGGATGGATACAGATTCGCCGAATCGAAAACAGTGGAGCCACCCTCGGCGCAAAGCTGAAGACGCAGACTGGAGTATTCTCGGGAATTCAGTGTGATTCGCAGTGGTGTCCAGTCAGAGGTGGATACGACCCTTGGACTGGCCAGCATTTCCGCTGTAACGTCGTTGCCATAGTCATCGACCGGATATGCCTCGATCCATGCGCCATAGGCTGAATCCGTCTTCACGTATGCTTCGAAACAATAATCGGTGTAGGGCTCTATGGAGACTGATTGATATGCCCGATTGGTTACAGGCTTTCTAGGCAGCGGTGGGAATATGACTTTCTCTGTCACGATGGGGCTTTTTTTTGATGTCTCGGATGCCTTTAGAAGAATTGGGTCAATCACAGGGGCGTGCATCCAGAGGCCGTACGTCCCGGTGTAGGGATCTGAGGCTCTTGAGATGTTGTCCGGAATCTCTTCTGTCCAATCGTAGATGAGTCCATTCGATTGCAGATACTCAAAATCCGCATTCTTGAGCCAATTGGAACGGTAGATGCCCACTGCGTCGAAGTGCTGTGGCTGCGAATCCAGGGTTTCGAGTTCTAAATAATGGGCACTCTCTACCGGGCCTGTTTCAAAGGTCTGTCGGAACGAGCGCCAGTGGGGCTGAAAGGTACTCGGCTCGTTAAGGGTGGCATTCAAAATCGGCGTTCCATCCAACTCGGAGATGTCCAGGACGGGAAGGAGCGAAGAGCCGTCGGCCAGATCGCCGGGCTCAAAAAGGGCACGTGCCTCATACTGAACCCGCGGCTCTGGAGTGAACTCCTGCCGCAGTTTCATGAGACCAGTCGTCCTGACAGAGGATACGCCATCTCCGCTGGTCTTGGCATCGAGAATGGCATCGGCACCGGCGGATTGCGGAAGCTCCTGCCAACCGGCGGGATCGAAGTCGTGATCTTCGAAGCTCTCTACGAACAGGGTGTTCGGGGCTTCCGGTTCAACCGTGATGTCGTCAAACCATGTGGTTCCCCCGCCGTGAAGATGAAGATAGATACGGAAAGTCCCCGTCGAGTTCGTCTCGAAGGTTAGCTCCTGCATGTACCAATCTGAATCTATCCCGGGCCGCAGATCTCGAGCAACCACATAGGAATCATCAATAATCTGCCCATTCTCAGTTGCGTAGATCTCGCAGTAGGCAATGGATTCCGATTGCAGGTCATGCTTCACCCAGGCTCTGAGCGTGTGGATCATGTTCGGCGTGGAGATGAAGTCCTGGGTCATGCGAGTCATGCCGGCAGAGGAGCGCGACATTCTCAAGCAGGACGCTCCGTTGCGGGGCTGTGTTTGATCGCGCGAGATCACCCCTCCTCCCGAGTCTTCCTGCCATTCGTGTGCGTTGTAGCTGGTACTCCAATACTCGAAAGTCCCGTTACGCGCAATGTCGCGCTGGATGAGACGAAAGTAATCAAAGCCCCGCTCTAATCCCATCGCTGGGAAGATGATACCGATTTCTTGAGAGTCCTCGGTAAAGAGCCGGGCTTCGTAGCTCGTCCAATCATTGGTTTCCAAGGCTAGGTTCGAGGTTCCCAGAAGTGAAGCCCCAGTCACATGAACTAGGTCCTCGGCCTTGGCATCCCACCTGGCTCGAATCCATCCGGTGACTTCCAAGTTCGAGTAAGAGGGGGCAGGAATCGAAGCCAGCGAGTAATCCACGTCGCCGGGAACCTGTGGAACCTGTGGAGGTCGATAGAAGTAGTTGTTCCCGTGAATCGGACTTTGATTGCGATACGTGGAAGTATCTGCCGCCTCTTCGAAGTCTCCCTTCGCCAGAAGGTTTTCGTCATCTGAAAGAACTGGAGCGTTAAGCGCCGGCGTTGCCACCCCAAGAGACTGAACTTCGAATGGGATTTGATTGCAGAAATAGCCTTCCGTTAACGAGAATGGATCGTAGAACGTGATGATGGCGTAGTTGAAGAACCCCAGTCCGATAATTGGCGTCAAATGGCGCTCGTTCATGTAGTCGAAGAGCTTGCCAAAGTGCGTCCAGTAAGCCCATCCCTGCGATTCATTCTCATTTACCTTGAGATCCCATTGCTCCGTCGCGGGATTCCACGAAAAGAGCCTGTTTTCCTCCAGTTGTCCCCATCCATACCCTATGGCATCATCGTAGCCAAGCATCACCTCGGAGAGCTTCAGATTGGTCAGGTAATCGAGTCGTTCTCTTCCCTCCACGGAGAGGTCGTAGGGCCAAGGCGAATCAATAAAATCAAAAAACGCACCCAAATCCGGATCCTGGTACATCATACTCCGGACCGGATAGTCTGGATAGTCAAGTACACTGAAGTCGTAGGGCACGCCCAGGCTGCCACGTGGGCAGTCGCCAGCCTCAACTTGGGTGAGGACTTGTCGCAGCGATTGCATTCCATAGTAACGCCCCTGGGCGCCTTTGCCAACGACGTAGTACCCGACCTTCCACTGGCCAGGAGCATCCTCAAATCGATTCGCCCAGAGGAGATAGGATTGATCACGCTGCCAAGACTCGAGCGCGCGAACATACCGATCGTATCTCTGGACGAGGTCTTCTGGAATGTCGTCCAACTTAAGTTGAAGCTCAGCATCATATTCCGTGAGGTTGGTGACTCCCTCTTCTGCTCGAAAGACCCTGACGGAATCGAACCAGGCCTGACCGGACGAACCGTGGAGCCGAAGATAGATTCGGGCTGATGTGTATTGGCCTGAATTGAAGGTTCCGCGAAGGACACACCAGTCATTCGTGCCGGAGAGCCATTCCGTTTGGAAGGAATCGACATGGCCCCCGTTGTCATCCATGCGATACATCTCGCCAAGAACGACTCCTCCGACCGATTCTGTGCGGACCCACATCTCGAAGCAGTACTCTGTATCGAGTTCAACGCGAAAGTCCTGATAGAGACGCGTCATCTCAATCGGATCTGTGTGCGGAAGTAGCTTAGCAGATGCATCGCCTCGCTTCTTCGTCGTGGTGTCATAGAAGTTGAGAACGGAGGTCCATTCTTCGACCCAATCGTCGATATCATCGCCGGAGTGTTCCTCCATGGATGGATTCTTCAAGAGGTTCTCTGAGTTGATCAGATAGACTTGAATTGGGGAAGAGGAATCGCCTAGAACCCCGAATCCATCCTCGCGATCGGGATCGACCTGCTCAGCGGCGATCGTTTCACCTTCCGTTCTATCGGACCAGACATAAGTGGATCCTTGATCATCCACACACTCGAATTGAATCTGTGAGTCGTCGTACTTCTGCGGCATGGGGATGATAAGCGGTGTATCAGCGTGAGATAGTCCCGGATGGCCTATCCAACAGAGCGACAGAAAGGCCAAGGGTGCCAGCAATGACAACCGACGATTGATAGAAAGCTTGGTACGGACCGACAGGCATTCTGTCATGATATCCTCTCCCGCAGACAGTATAAAGTGATCTCGAAGTACACCTGTCTGTGAGCTGAGATGGCGTCAATGGCGATTTACATTTATTTATCTCCAAGAAGCGGTGGGTTGGCCGCAAATCGGGCAGTGTAAATGGTACACCGGTAAAATAAAACTGCGGGGGCGCAGGTGCTTGCTGCTCCTGGAGAACAAAATAGCAGGCAATCGCACGCAGAATGGCCGCCGGATTTCGCACTCGGAATACGGATGCATTCGAAGGGTTTGTTTGGGCGAGGTAAGCCGAACCACTTGCGGGATGGTTTTGTGTGCCGCTGAGTTCCAGCATTGCCTGCCGCGCGAACGCGGATCATTGGCTCGACGCGGGCCACCTGGTTGGGATGACCCACGCCGAGGAGTGCATTCGGATTATCTCGCCCCGACAGCGATGAAGTTGAACGATGCGCGTTCGGCGTCGTTATTACCGAGTTGGCGCGTCTCGATCTTGATCACATTCGTGCCGGACTGCGTGACGATGCAGGCGCGGTTCAGTGTCCTCGCCGTCGCGGTGACAATCGGATTATCCGCGAACGAGGCCGCAAAGGTGATCGTGTACTCGTTGTTCGTGCGGGTGACACTCTGGATGCCATTGCCGGAGACTCCATCGACTCCGGTCCCCGATTCGTCGTCGATGATGGAACCCGCAACGATGCGCAACGGGCTGGCCGCTTCCGATGCAACCGGGGAGTATTGCTGGGCGCCAAACGTCATCTCGCCAGTTTGAGATTCGACTTCGACAAGCGGTGTTGAACTTCCCGATTCATTGAGAACGTAAGCGACGAAGTAGTGATCATAGGTCGAACTGATCTCCCCGCGCCCGCCCGCGTATGGGTCGGTGGGAGTCTGCCCCCAACTGACAAAACCGCTCGATGCGACCAGGTGCACGGTGTATTGATTGCCGGCTGTGATCGGCACTGGGAAGATCCAGGAGACTTCCTGCAACGCGCCTCCAGTGCCTGCGATTGCAGGCAGAGAGCTCTGCGAAAGGATCGCGCCACCGGCTCCCTCGCCTTCGCGCAAGTAGGCAGTAACCGGACCCGCCGGACCGATGCGCTGAATGACCACTCGGGCTAGCCGCGCGGATGCTACGGCGGTGAAACTCTGCCATTCGTCTGTGGCATTCGTGAAACTGCTGCCCGTCGGATTGCTCGCGTCAGTACTCAGGGCACGATCGGACAATCGGTAGAATCCATTTTCAACTTCGAGGGTTCCAACGCTGCCGACATTGAAATTCGCGGCAGAGAATTCATCGGCCGAGGCTTCTCCATTCACTTCGAGCGGAGTATCCGGGTCATCGGTGCCGATGCCGACATTGCCGCCAAGGAAAGTCGCCGCGTAAGGCACCGTTGCAGCGCCGCCGCTCATGTCGACTTTGAAGGCGCGGGCTGCTGTCGTGCCTTCAAGACTGCTGCCGTCAATCAGCAGGAGGGGACCGTTGCTTGGTTCCTCTCCAATCGGATCGCTAATCAGGCCCCCCTTGGGTTCCGTACCCGAAATCACCATGCCGCCGGACTTGTCCTTGTTGAGAATCACGTTGATTTCCGCCGGCGTATTCTCCCGCCCGATTTTGATGTCTGCCTTGGACTGATCGAGAGAACTCGGGGCCAGATTGCTGCCAAGCGTCACATTCACCTGCCGTGCGTTGAAATTCACGCTCGCTGTCGTGTCGAAGCCGAAACCACCGAGAGTAGGATCGAAACTGAGGTCGTTCAGACCACTAATGGAGAGGCCGCCGGCGCTGTCGCCCTGTGTGAGAACGCTATTTAGATTCTGCAACTCATTCGTCGAATCGCCGTCGCCGTCGACGGGCAGATTCGTCAGCGCCGAACCATCTCCGATGAAGCTGTTGGCGTACACCGTTCCACCAGCTTCGATATCGTCGGCTACCCAAAGGTCGCCGTTGTTTCCGATCCCGAAATCCAGGTTGCTGGATGGGTCGAAGGACAACAGGCGCGTATACCCATTGGAGCCAACTGCGACGCTGTCGTGGAACTGGCTGCCGTAACCAGTGTTGCCGTGTACCACGGAGAAGCGATTGGCGTCGCCGCCGCTCTGGACGCTGAAGAGTTGGAAACTGCCGTCCGCCGAGGGGTTGTCCTGGGTCTGAATGACAAGGGCCTGCGAAGTTGTTGTGGCCTGGGCCGAGTCGGTGCCACTCGTGAGAATCTGATAATTGCCGATGGCAATATTGCCCCAACTGTTCCCGGGCTGGGCATTCGTATTCAGCCCACCATCAAAGCCAATTCGCAATGTGCTGTTGACCTGCGAAGATGAGAACTGCCCCTGGCCGCCGATGTTCGCCTGGTTGCCATTGCTGAGAACAGACTGAAGATCCTGGAGCTCATTCGTCGGATCGGAGTCCGCGTCGTCCACGTTATCGACGAGACCAGTCAGGCCCGATCCGTCGCCGACAAATGCAGAGGCCGTCACTGTTCCGTTCACATCGAGTTCCGATGTGGGGTCCTCCTTGTTGATGCCAACGCCATTGGCCGCTTCGATCAGGAACTGCCCCGGCGCAGTTGTGGAGAAAAGGTCCGTTAAGCCGCTGTCGTACCCGGTCGTACCATCGGACCAGACAAACGAGAAATCGTGATCCGCCGCGGCATTGGAACCGGCAGCGAGGCTGGCGTAACCGTTGGCCTCGTTCGCTTCGCCACCGACCGTCGCCCCCAGAGGCGCGGAAACGTAGTTGTAGTAACCACCGCCTATGAAGCCAAGTTCGCCTTCAGAGCCCGGGAAATCGTCGATGTAATTATCGACGCCTCCGACGATCCCGGAATCGAGCGCTCCAGCGTAATTCAAGTCGCCGCCCAACACGACAGATTCCTCGCCATAGGCGAGATTGTCTTCGCCGGCAAACACGCCTGCCTGGTGATTGCTCGCTTCATTCTTCTCTCCGCCAACGACGACCGCCTGCGGTCCCGTTGCGAAGTTCCGATTGCCGCCGAATACACCAGCATCCAGCGCGGATTGTGAATCGCCATCGGGCGAACCGGCTGTGTTTTCCTGTCCACCAATAACGACGCTGAAGTCATCCCACGCCGAGTTGATCTCTGGAATCGGCGCGGGGAAATCGTTCTGATTCGCGTCGCTGGCAGAGACGATCGTCCCGACCGCACCATCGCCGACAACGGATGCTCGGAAGTCACCGAGCGTGATGTTCGGCGCGAAATCGCCCTCGCTGTCCGCGCCGGTACTCACGCGAATGGCACGCTGCCCTTCCACACGAATGTCGAAGGGCGCTTCATTGACGGTTCCGATGTAAGTGGTGTCGGTGGTGCCCTGGTTGCCGGAAAGAGTCCAGAATTCCGCAGACAGATCAACGTCGGTCGGATCGCCGGTCAGGTTTAGCATGCTTCCACTGAGCGATAGGTCCTGCAGTTCGTTCGTCGGATCTGCGTCCGCATCGCCGGGCAAATTCGTCAGAGCCGAACCGTCGCCGACGAACCGATTTGCCGTGACAGCACCACCGAAGATGCCATTGCCGTTCGCGATCAACGCGTTCGCCGCGCCGGTACTACTCACGATTCCATACATGGAAAGCGCCCTGTCGTTGAGCGATGTTGCGTAGATGATTCCGCTGCGGAACTTGAGCCCTTGCGGGTACTGAAGCAGCGAGAAATCGCCTCCCCGCGAATCATCCGTCGCATACGCCATCTCCGTTGGGTTCGTTGGATCCGATACGTCAACCACAGTGAGCGAATCGTCGAACAGCGAACCAACCGCTGCCCACGTGCCATCGGATGAAATGTGCCGGGCGCCCTCAAGACGACTGAACGTGCCACCGCGGCTCGAGCCGACCCCAACACCAAGTTCGACAGGAGCCGAAGGAACAGAAACATCGATCATCGTCACGGCATCTGACACCGAGGCGGTCACATAGGCGATATCCCCAACGAGGTCGAGACCGACCGCCCCGTTGAGTTGAGAGAAAGTTCCGCCGCTACTGACATCTTGAGCGACGCCGATTTCGACCGGTATCGCCGGATTTGTGACATCGATGATGCTGAGCGCGTCGTTGTCCTGAGAGGTCACATAGGCGAGATTGTTTCTTACGATCACGGTTCCACTGCCGCCTAGCTTGAAACCGGCCTTGGCTTCTCCGAGGAAGGCAGGAGATGCCGGATTCGAGAGATCGATGATCGTGAGGGCATCGTCGTATTGGGCAAGCGCGTAAGCAGTCGTCCCCTGCACGAAGACATCGGCAACCGGGAAAAGGGAGGGGAAACTCCCACCGAGGTTGTCATCGACAGCGGTTCCAAGGAGGACGGGCGTGGTCGGATCGGAGACATCGATGACTTTTACTGTCTGCCCGGACCCGACGCAGGCCAGATCACCATCGACGCTGATGCAGCTTCCGCCCAATCCAGCAACATTGGCAACAGGGATCGGATTCGTGGGATTAGAGATGTCGAGCACGACCAGTGAACCTGATACGACAAACGCCAATGAACCTTGAAGTTCAACGTCCTGCGGAGCGATAAGTCCCTCGAACGTCCCACCGGGTTTGGAGACATCAATGGCGGCGCCTACCTGGGTCAACAATGTGACGGCACTTCCCGAGGCTCGCGTTTGAATCTCCAGGCCTGCGACGGGAGACGTGGTTCCGATACCAACACGTCCTTCGCCATCCACGTAAAGCGCATCGATCGGATCGCCGTCTGCCGCGTCCAGCGAGTGGCCGTCAGGAACGGCGGAAAGCAGGCCGCCGAGGCTCACGGAGTTTCCGCCACTGATTGACAGGTTCGGGGATGTGAAGGAGAGCGTCTGTAGTTCATTCGCCGGATCGGCATCGGCATCATCTACATTGCCGGCCGTCTCCGCATACATCGCATACGGGGCCGGAAGCATCTGCACCCGCGGCGTTACCGTCTCGAAGTTGTCGGCCCCACCATCGGCATCGACGGCAATCTCCAGCCACCGGGAGGAGCCATCGAACGCTGTAGCGCCAAAATCGAGCGATTCCTCGACCAGGCCGGAAGAGATGAGCCGGTCAGGTGGGGCGATCGTTCCGCCGATTTGAGTGCCGGTTGTCGGGGCGTCAAAGAGGGAGAAGCGAAGGCTGACCGGCCCGTCCAACGGCGCCCCCCCGTTTGTCAAACGCCCCTGGTAGGTGAAGGCAGTGCCCGGGTCTGCGAAGGCACTCCCACCGAAAACGCAGACAAGCCCTGCGATCACGACGACAGGCCGAATGGTTAAAACATGGCTCAAAAACGCCGAAAGCGCGCCCCAGGGCGCGAATCGTCTGGCGGATATCATGGCAATTTGCTCCCAATCCAGCGGAATGGAACTGGAAGAGCCATGGATGTGCCATGTGGAATGTGTTAGCGGTTACAACCGTCGTACGGGAGTCGCCTCGTCTTTAGAGACGGCGATGTTCAGATCGCGGCCGGCCAGGCGGGGGTGGTCGGCGATCATCTTCGCGAAGCGCGGCGAGACGATGGCTTCGCTGTTGAAGTGCCCGACAAGGACGACGGCGAGGCCGCGTTCGCGCGCATCGGCTGCCTGGTGGTGCGTCATCTCGCCGGTGACAAAGACGTCGGCGCTGCCGGGCTTCCAGCCACTAATGAAGGAACCGCCCGCTCCGGAGCAAATCGCCACACGCTCGATGGGCTTATCATCAGGGCCGACAACGCCGATGCTCTTGATGCAGAAGGCCCGTTTGCAGGTGCGGACGAATTGCGCGAGGGTCGTCGCTTTCGAAAGTTTCCCGATGCAGCCCATGCCGTATTGCCGCGCGCCGGTCGGTTCGAGCGGATACACATCGAAGGCGACTTCTTGGTAGGGATGCGCGGCGCGGACCTTATCGATCAGGCGCGCCAGGTTCGACTTCGGACAAACACACTCGAGGCGAACTTCATCGGTCGCTTCTTCGAACTTCCCGATCTTACCGGCGTATGGCTTCGCGCCGTCCATCGGCGTGTAAGTCCCGGTTCCGGGTGAACGGAATGTGCAGTGACTGTACTGCCCGATCACGCCCGCGCCCGCGGATGCGATCGCTTCGATCACCGCGTCGACGTGGCTGGTGGGAACAAAGACAACATACTTCACCGAATCCGCGGAATTCGGAAGCGCCTTCAGGAAACGCCGATCGTCCAGCTTCAGGCGATCGGCGATTTCGCCGTTTGTCCCGTGCGCAACGGAATCGAGGTTCGTGTGCGCGGCAATCAGATTGATTCCTGCCCGAATCAGTTCCGCGCCCATCTGTGTCACAGGGGTCGTCTCGGCAAAGGACTTCGGGGGCACGAAGAGAAGCGGATGATGCGTAACAAGCGTCCCAACGCCGAGGCGCTTCGCCTCTGCAATCACGGCCGGACTGACTTCGAGCGCAACCAGCACCTTCCCTGCGGGATTCGAGGGGCTGCCGAACTGCAGGCCAACATTGTCCCAGTGCTCGGCGAGGCGGAACGGTGCGATATCGTTGATCACGCCGACGAGATCGCTGACCAGCACGGGGTTCTTCTTCTTTGCCATATCGAAGTCCTTTAGAACGCCGGATCGTCGGCCGATGTGCTGACCAGGTGGTTCAGCAGCCGACGCGCTTCCGGCGAAAGTTCGTTCTGTTTATCAAGCCATGTGAGCGTCTGAATCGCGGCCGGTCCTTCGCCCAGATTGACCGCCTCGACAAGACCTCGCATCGCGGCGTTGCGCTCCTGGTCAATCGACAGCAGCCAGCGCGCCTCGCGGACGACGCGGGGCTCGATGCCGAGGCTGCGCCCCGCTTCGAGCGGTGCTTCCGGCATTCGCAGGTCGGGGAGAATCCAGCGGAAGCCGCGCTTGTCCATGTGATGGACGAATTCGTAGGCCGTGTCCTGGCGACCGATCAATTGAGCGACGCGAATAATCTCGGCGTGGAACGCTTCTTTCGACTGGCGCGGCACGGGTAGTTGACGCGCCGCAGCAGTCAAAGCCTGAAAGGAAACCTGGTACATCTCTTCCGCACGGTCGTAGTCGCCCGTCAGCGTCAACAGATCGCCAAACATCAACGCAGTCTCACCGTGAGCGCGCACGACGTCGGGCTCGAAGGGGTAAATGATGCGCGCACGTGCCAACAAACGCAGGCCTTCCTCGATCCGATCCTGCGACATTGATCGGAGTTGTCGGCGCGAGTACTTGATCTTCTCGTTTCGAATCAGGTTATTCGCCAGCGCACGCATGATCTCCGGATGGTTCGGATCCTGAGCATAGGCCTGGCGGAATTTGACCTCGGCAAGCGGCGACGTGTCGTCGCGCTGCTGGATCATTCGGGCCTTTTCAAAGAGCACCTCGGCCCGCACTTCATGGACGGTCTGAATCGACATCCAGACCGCAATCGCGATCAGACCAAGGGAGAAAATCGCAACGATGCCCTGGCGCAGGGGCACGGGTTTGCGAGCGGCCTCGCGAGAGGTCGAGGACTTTGCCTCTTTAATTGATGTGGGATATGATCGCTTGCGTCCCATAATGGAGTAGAGAACGCGGAAGGGCCGAAGAGGTCAAGGGCGGGTTTCACCCCTCCGGGCCCGGTGCGTTCTCGCTTGCTTCTGTGTGTGCCCCCCCTTAGCCTGGATTTTGCTCACGCGATGCACCTATTCCGAACCCGAGGATTCTGAACCAATGTGGCGAATCTTGGTTGTGGACGATGAGCCGGATGTCCGGACGATTATTGTAGCGACTTTGAAGTCCTCCTACGAGGTGCTTGAGGCCCACGACGGCCTCGACGCATTGGAGAAATTGGATCGCTACGAACCCGACTTCGTCCTGATGGATGTGATGATGCCGTTGATGAACGGCTTCGAGGCCTGTTCGGCCATCCGCAAGAACCCGCGGTTCTCGGCCCTGCCGGTCATGTTCCTGACGGCTCTGGGCGGCAAAGAGGACATCAAGAAGGGCTACGGCGCGGGCGCGAATCTCTACCTGACAAAGCCGTTCGATCCGTCGCGCCTGCTGAAGAACATCGACGTGTTCTTCCAGACGACGCCTCCCCAGCAGAAGCGTAAACGCTATTCGTTGAAGGAACTCAAAGAGGCTGAGGCGGCCAACGTCGAACCGGCAGCCCCCGGATCCGGCGAGTTCCAGAAGCCCGAGGCGCCGGAGAAGGTAGAAGCGCCGGTCGAAGATGTCAGCCCGGTCGGCCCAAAGCCGCGCGTGATGATCGTCGATGACGACGAAGACATCCAGGATTTGATGAAGGCGTCGCTGGAACGCGACTTCGAGCTCGTCCGCGCGGGTGATGGAATGGAAGCCATCGAACGCCTGGTGCGCTACCAGCCGGACATTCTGGTCATCGACATCATGCTGCCGAAGATGAGCGGCTTCCAGCTCTGCCAGTCGCTCCGCTCGAACCGCGCGTTCCGCAGACTGCCGATAATGGTCTGCACGGCGAAGAGCGGAGATAAGGATCGCCAGATGGCCTCGCGTGTCGGCGCCAACGACTTCCTGACGAAGCCCTTCATGCCGAGCGATCTGCTGGGCAAAGTCCGCGATCTGATGAAGATGGAAGGATTCCGCGTTCGTCCGAAGAAGTACACGATCGAGGAGATCCAGGACATGGAGGCGCCGAAAGAGAAGTCGGACGTCTTCGATGGAGATTTGGAAGCGCGCCATGTAAAGGAAAGCCACAAGGCGATGGATCGCTTCCTTCAGAAGGAAGGCGAAAAGGAAGCCTTCGAACGTCCCGGCGAGAAAGAGCACAAGGACGCCGATGGACACGACAAGCGCAAGCGCAAGTTCTTCGGCTTTGGACGCAAGGAGTAGCCGCTCGTGATAGACGCTCCCCTGCCGGTTCGGTTGCGGCAAGGCGCAGGCGTCGTCTGGGAATGGTTCTTTCCGCCCGCCTGTATGGCCTGCCACGTTCCGTTGCGGCCGGAGGCGGGCGATTTTCTTTGCACCGAGTGCCGCGGGGAATTGCGGGTAATCGTCCCGGCGGATTGCCCGCGCTGTTCACTCGGCAATTATGAGGAAACCAGCGAGCAGCCCTGCGAGTTCTGCCGTCGCCTGCCGGATTCCTTCCGCAGCGCCCGAGCGGCGTTTCCTTACGCAGGCGTAGCGGGCGATCTGATCCGCAACATGAAGTACCGGCACGCCGAACATGTTGGCAGCGCACTGGCGCGTCTCACAGTCGCGGCCATGGCAGAGCACTTCGACATCCTGGTGCGTGACCGCGGAGTCGACTTCATCGTGCCTGTCCCGATGTTCTATCGCAGGCGCTGGGGGCGAGGCTACAATCAGGCCGAGAGTATCGCGCGCGGATTGCAGGATGTGCTGCGCTTGCCATGTCGGCCCGATCTGCTGGTGCGCCACAAGCCCACTCCCCCACAGGCGCGCCAGCAATCGAAGGAAGCCCGCCTTTCGAATGTGCGTGGGGCATTCGAGGTGCCGGAACCGGCCGAATTGAGGGGGAAACGCATTCTGCTGGTCGACGACGTGATGACGACCGGTGCGACGGTCTCGAGCTGTGCCGAAGTTCTGATGGATGCGGGAACGGAAGAGGTCCACATCGTGACCGTCGCCCGAGCGGGCTCCGCCCGGATCGTCGCGGCGGATCCGGAGATGACGGGTCGCGAGTAGCTGTTACTTCTTCATCGTCTTCTTGTAGACCTTCTCGTACTCTTTCGCCGAGCGATCCCAGGTGAAATCCTTGGTCATGGCGTCCTTCACCAGCTTCTGCCAGAGTTTCTGATCCTGGTAGCACTGCACGGCGCGTTTAACCATTTGTTGCAACGCCCCAGCGGTATAGCGCTCAAACACGAAGCCGGTGGCCTTGCCCGCGGTGATGGTCTTCTTGTTGGCGTGTTCTATGGAGTCCTTCAGCCCACCCACGCCGCGCACGATGGGAATCGTTCCATAGCGCATGGAATAGAGCTGATTCAATCCGCTGGGTTCAAAGTAGGAGGGCATCAGGAAGCAGTCCGAGCCGGCCTCGATCAGGTGAGCGGTCTTCTCGTTGTACTCGATGGCAACGCCGACCTGGCCCGGGTTCCGCGCGGCCAGACTACGGAAGAACTCTTCGTGCTTCGCCTCGCCGGTACCGAGGAGGACGATGCGTGCTCCCGTTGCCAGAATCTCCGGCATTGCTTTCGCCACAATGTCGAAGCCCTTCTGGTCAACCAGCCGCGAGATCATCCCGATAACAGGCGCCCCAGCCTTGTCCTTGATCCCGAATTGCTTCAGCAGGGCCTTGCGGCACTTGGCCTTTCCACTTGTATCGTCCGCTGAGTAATTCGCCGGGATCAGTGCATCCGTTTCGGGGTTCCAGACATCGTCGTCGATGCCGTTCAGAATTCCATCCAATTCGCGCGCGCGCAGGCGAAGAACGCCATCCATTCCGGCACCGTGTTCCTCAGTCTGGATTTCCTTTGCATATGTCGGCGAGACCGTCGTTATGCGATCGGAGAAGACGATACCCGCCTTCAAAGTGCTGACCTGGTTGTGAAACTCGATACCATCCGGGTTGTAGATGTACCAGGGCAGGTTCATCCGCGGCATCATGTCGTGGTGGAAGAGTCCCTGGTATGCCATATTGTGGATGGTGAAAACCGTTCGGATCCGGCGATAGAAGTCGTCTTCCGAAATGATGGGGTGGTGCTTCAACAAGGCCGCCACCATACCCGCCTGCCAATCGTTCAGGTGAATGACGTCCGGGCTCCAATTCAGCCCCTTTAGCATCCACAGCGTGGCGAAATTGAAGAAGGCGAAACGCCGATCGTTGTCGAAGTAATCCTGACCCGCCTCGCCATACAAGCCGTCGCGATCGAACAATAGCTCTTGGGCGATGAAGTACATTGGCACGTCCGCCGGGCTGGATGGATGCGAGCAGCGCATCACTTCTCCCGAGATGCGGTCGGTTCCCCAATCGACGATGATTTCGGGCAGAAGCGGAATCAGCCTGTGGGCGTAGGTGTCGATGCTCTTGTATAGCGGCATCACAACGCGCACGTCATGTCCCCGACGGGCAAGATACTGGGGCAGCGCCCCAACGACATCCGCCAGTCCGCCTGTCTTGGCGAAGGGACTGACTTCAGATGAGACGAACAAGATCTTCACGGCGACTCCTGCATTCCTGATCCAATGGCCTGCCAAACGAAAATGCCCCGCACCAGCGGGACGCTCCAAGCCCTAATCTCGACGCATCGCCTGCGCAACTGCCAATGCGGCCATCACGGCAGTTTCGGCGCGCAGGATGGCTCTCCCGAAGGATGCCTGGCAAGCACGAGCCTCCTCAAACACGGCCCGCTCCTCGTCTGTCCAGCCCCCCTCTGGCCCAAAGAAGAAGCACCTCGGGCGATCCGGCGCTTCGGCCAACAAGTCGGCCAGCGGAGGCGCTTTCTCTGAGCGCTCGGCGAGAACAACAGCCTCTGCGCCGGAACTCCGGACGGCCGCAAGAGTGTCATCAAGCTCCGCTGGTTCAGCGACTTCCGGCAACCAAAGCCGCTCGCATTGCTTGAGCGCCTCGACGGCCAGACGGCGCCAGCGTTCGGCCCGGTCATGCGCCTTCCGTTCATCCAGTCGCACGACTCCGCGATCGGCGACAATCGGGCGGATCGCCGTCGCACCTAACTCGATCGACCGTTGCAGCATATCTTCGAAAGCCGAGGTGCGCGTCAGCGAAGGAGCAATCTCCAGCGCCGGAGGCGGCGAGGATTCACAGCGCAAGCGCTCGATCACTTCGATGCGAGCGCTGCGCTTGCCGGCTTCCAGCAGGCGGGCCTGGGCTTCAATACCGCGCCCATTGATGGCAACCACGTCGTCGCCCGCGGATGCGCGGCGCACTCGGACAAGGTGCTCGGCCTCCGGTGCCGGCAACTCGATCGTTTCGCCCGGTTGCAGTTCGCTGTCGCAGAAGCAACGATAGATTCGCATGGGTCAGCCGCGCTTCGGACTGGGATTCAATCGACAATCCCGTGATGCCGATTGGTGGAGAGGGTGTCAAGTTGGTCCAGCTAGATGAACCTAACGGGGATGAACCGCCCGAGTTCCACGTTCCATCGCCGGGATATTTCCTCTGCGGCCAACATACCGGAGTCCGCATGCCGCCCAATCAACAGCACCATGAGATTGTACGGCAGAGAATCGCTCAGCGTGCGCAGACAGACATCGCCACTGCCACGAATCAGCGAAACGGCATTCGCCGCCTTCGACGCATCTTCGTCGCGCAATTGCCAGCACGCCAATCCGCAACCTTCCCAACCCATCGCCGTCGGATTCAACTTCAACGCGAACCTGCGCCAGAACTTGTTCATCGTGAGACGCTGGATCGCCATCCGCGCTTCCTCGGGCTGAATGCCACACAAGTCGCCAATCTGTTCCCAGGGCGATGTCGCTGACAGAAGTCGGCGAGGCGTCTTGAGGGCCTCCCACACAGGGCGGTCCTCGTCGGGAATCGCCTTCGCCTCCGGTTGGTCTTTGATCAACGTCGATCGATCCGCGCCTGCTTCAAGCAGGTTCTCCTGCTCCGGCAAACTCAGATTCGGCGACCAACCGGTCTTGAACCAGCGGATCGACGGGCTTCCACCAGCATCCATCGAACGCTGTTCGCCTGCGACTGATGTCAGCACACCCATCTCGGTTTCGAGCAGGTAGCGCACGCAAAGCGATTCGTCCTGAACATCCCCCTGCAGCAGGGCTTCACCGATGTTCGGATGCGAAGGGTTCGGTTCGCCCCAGAATCCAGCGGAGAGACCGGCGGCGTACAGGTCTTCCAGTCCGGAGCGCAAGTCTCCCGCCTTGATTCCGATGCCGTAAGCCAAGTCATTCCAGAAGTCCTTGGTTACGGGCAGCGCGGCCTGGCCAGATCGGAGCAGGCGAATCAGGATCGGGTTTTCTTCGAGCAAATCGTGCAGCATCGGGAACCTTTACTGGAGAGTCTTTGCGACGGAGTGCGTCAGATAGAACAGGAGATTGCCCGTCCCGGATTCAATGCGACGATCAAACTCGATGCCCATCGCGGCGGATTTGCGAAAGCGGAAGTCATCCTCCTGGCCGGTCAGGCACATCGATGCCAGCATGCTGACCTGCGGCATGTGCCCCGCCACAAGGACGGTCTCTGCCCCAGAGGACTTGATGCGCCGATTCACATCCGACGCGAATTGTTCCCAGGGCACGTAGAAATCCACGCCGTCGGAGCGAACCCACTTCGTCTTCAGCCCCAGCGTCTCGATGACGATCTGGGCCGTCTCCTGCGCCCTAATGCGGTGGCTGGTAATTACAAGATCGGGACGAACGCCGAACCTTTCGAGACCCTTTGCCACGCGTACGGTTTTCTCTCGGCCATCGCCCGTTAGGCGGCGAGCTTCGTCCGGCGAGCCATCCTCCGCTATGCCGTGGCGCATCAGAACAAGTAGCATCTCGATTCTCCTGAGTGACTAGCTAGCAATCTTCCCGCCGAAGTCGAAAGTTCTCCCCGGCCCGAATGGCACTCATTTGGCATTCACAGAGGGCCGTTGGGGAATCCGCCACGAAACGGGCAATGAATGTCTACAGAAGCTGGACTTATCCGCCGAACATTCAAGCGAAAAGGCGTACGTCGCGCGCTTTGGTTCCTGCTCGGCGTGGGAGTGACGGGGATCCTGATTCCAATGTTCATGGGGGCTGTTGTGCTATCTGCACCGGGGTATGAAGGGCCTGAATCGGATCACTTCGATGGCGAACGCTTCTCGAACCAGGTCCCAATCGCAAACAAGAATCGGTTTGCAACGTTCCTGAAGTGGCGTTTCACCGCCGATCCGGGTGAGTGGCGCGACTTCAAACCCGCCGATCCCGGACCGGCTCCTCCAGAGCGCGTTGGTGATGGCGAGATGCGCGTCACGTTTGTCAATCACGCCACGGTGCTGCTGCAGATGGATGGACTGAACATCCTGACCGATCCGATCTGGTCCGAGCGCGCAAGCCCCTTCACCTGGATTGGCCCGAAGCGCGTCCACCCGCCGGGGATTCGTTTCGAAGACCTTCCCCCAATCGATGCCATCGTGATCAGCCACAACCACTACGATCACCTCGACCTGACTACGCTGAAGCGACTGGCCAAAACGCATGATCCCACGATCTATGTTCCTCTCGGGAACGATCTCTATCTGCGACGCCAGGGACTGACAAACTGCAAGGCAATGGACTGGTGGGATGACGTAAAGTTGGCGGACAATGTGGAACTGACTTTTGTCCCGGCGCAGCACTGGTCCGGGCGAGGAACGCGTGATCGTCGCAAGACGCTCTGGGGCGGCTATGTCGTCAAAGGTCCGGCGGGCGTCGCTTACTACGCCGGCGACACGGGAACGGGCCCGCACTTCGAACAGGTCAAAGAGCGCTTCGGCGCTCCGCGCGTTGCGATGCTCCCAATCGGAGCATACAAGCCCATCTGGTTCATGGGTCCGATGCACATGACACCGCGAGAGGCCGTCGAGGCGCACCAGCTTCTCGAAGCCGGAACGAGCCTCGCCGTGCACTACGGTACGTTTGAACTGGCCGATGATGGACAGGATGACGCGCCGAGGGATCTCAGGAAAGCACGCAAGGAACTCGACGTCAGCGAAGAGGAATTCTGGATGCTGGACCCCGGCGAGGGACGTTCAGTGCCGCAGCGGGAACAATGAGGTGGCTTGGGCATCTCTGCCCAAGAGCGAACCCAGACGCCGGCGCGTCCAAAGACGAAGAGCCCCTCATCACTGGGCTTGAGCAAGGATGCTCAAGTCACCTCGTGTGATCGCCGCCAGCGCTTCGATTTACTGCCCCATCTCCTCCATCAGCTCTTGCATCTCAGCTTTGCGCAAGGAACCGACCAACTCCTCCAGATCGCCTTCCATGACGCGATCGAGGCAATACAGTGTGAGATTGATGCGGTGGTCGGTCACGCGGTTCTGGGGGAAATTGTAGGTGCGGATGCGCTCGCTTCGGTCGCCGCTGCCGACCATCTGTTTGCGCGAGGCGCTGCGCGCGGCCATGTCTTCGCGCATCTTCTGTTCGAGAAGCCGGGAACGCAGGACCTGCATCGCCTTGGCGAGGTTCTTCCGCTGGCTGCGCTCGTCCTGGCAGGAGATGATCATGCCGGTCGGCAAGTGCACGACGCGCACGGCGCTGTACGTCGTATTCACGCCCTGGCCGCCGGGGCCGCTGGCGCACATGGTATCGATGCGAAGGTCGGAGTCTTTGACTTCGATGTCGGTCTCTTCCGCTTCGGGCAAGACCGCCACCGTCGCGGCGGACGTGTGAATGCGCCCTTGAGTTTCAGTGACGGGAACGCGCTGCACGCGATGAACGCCACCTTCGTACTTCAAGTGGCTGTAGACCCGATCGCCCCGAATGCCGACGATGACTTCGCGGAAGCCGCCGAGGTCGCTCTCGGTCTGCGAGACCAGTTCCACCTTCCATCCCTGGGTCTCCGCATATCGTGAGTACATCCGCAGCAGATCGCCCGCGAAGAGCCCGGCCTCATCGCCGCCGGTGCCTGCGCGGATTTCCAGCAGCAGGTCGCGGTCATCCAGCGGATCCTTCGGCATCAGGCGAAGCTGCAGTTCCTCGGTCAACTTCTCGACCAACTCGCCGGCCTCTTCCGCGTCCGCTTCTGCCAACTCCCTGAGTTCGCCGTCGGATTCCGTTCGCAGCAACTCCTCCGCCTCTGCCAGCCGCTGCTCGGAGGACACCAATTGCCGCGCCACAGCGATCGTCTCCGTCAGGTCGCTGTGCTCGCGCCCAAGTTCCGCCAGGCGGCGCGGATCGCCGGCGACGGCCGGGTCGCTCAGTTCGCCCTCGATCGCCTTGTGGCGATGTTCGAGATCCTGAAGGCGCTCGCGCGTCGAGCGTACGGTCTTTTTCTTTCCGCGGGTTGATTCCATGGGTGTTTCCAAGAGGCCAGGGGCCAAAGAGTATTCAGCAAGCGACGGGTGAATGTGGGTGAAAGAGCCGTTGGAGGTCAAATCCCATCCGACAACTCGTGGACGGAAGCATACGCCTCGAGCGCGTCCGGCGGAGCGATCTCGCCCGTTGGGTGAGCCGCCGTATGGTCGTCCGGCTCCAGGTGCGCGGTCACGTATACCTGCTCGCCTTCATAGGCGTGATGGATTGCGTCCTCAACCTTCGATGCCTGCGCATGGGCCTGCATCATCGAGAGGTTCCCCGGCAGAAGAAAGTGGACCTCAACCCAGAGCGCGTCGTTCACACGACGATGCCGAACAGCATGGAAGCCGGAGATCAGTTTCTCGTCGACCGCCTTGCGAAGACAGTGAATGAGGCGATCCGAATCCTCCGGGCTCGCTTTCTCCATCAGGCCGTGGTAGGCATCCCGGGCCATTGAAAGACCGCTGCCTAGAATGTGGAGGGCTGCCAGAATCGCCACGATTGGATCCAGGATTGCAATCTCGGTGAAGTAGACAAGAGCCACACCGACCACGACGGCGGCGCTGGTCCAAACGTCGGTGAGAACGTGCCTGCCGTTCGCGACGAGGACCATCGAATGGGTCTTCTTGCCGTAGTGGACCAGCGAAAGACCCAGGATCAGATTCACCAGCGCCAGCGCCGCGATAATTGCAAGGCCCCAGTCCAGCGAGTGAAGTTCCGGCCCGACAATGATCGCCTTGATGGCCGTGAAGAGAATCGCCAGCGCGGCCATGAAGATCATGGCGCCCTCGAAGCCGGCAGAGAAGTAGGCGATTTTGCCGTGACCGTAGGGATGATCCTGGTCCGCAGGGCGCGCCGAATACCACAGGCAGTAACCCACGACGCCCGTCGCCACGATGTGAATCACCGACTCCGCAGCATCGGAGAGGATCGCGGTACTGTTCGTCAGGAGATAGGCACCCACTTTGCCCGCCAGCATCAGGACAGCGACTCCGAGGCTGGCCATCATGGCGAGTTTGCGCGGGTCTCGTTCTTTCACTTGGTCAGATCCAGATCCATGTCTCGGTGCGGAATCCCGGCGTCCATGTAAACGTCCCCATAGGCCCGGAATCCGGCGCGCTCGTAGAATCCCATCGCGTGTGTTTGGGACGAGAGCACGGCTCTCTTGTACCCTGCGCGGCGTGCTTCCTCAATCAAGGAGTTGAGTACGGCCATCCCACAGCCGGTACCTCGCGCGGAAGCCGAAACGGCCACCCGTCCGATGTGCGCGTGGGAGGGTTCCTTCGGGTCCGGGAAGATCCGCCCGGTCCCACAGGCGTGCCCCGATTCATCGACGGCCAGGACGTGGTGCGCCGTCGGATCGATCGCGTCGATCTCTTCCTCGATCGGCACCTTCTGCTCGTCGACGAAAACGGTCAGGCGAATTCGCCGCGCCTCCTCGCCATCCGCCGAGTCCCACTCAATTGGGCGAACCGTGTAATGCATTCTGCTAATGCTCCGAACTTTTTCCTTGTTATTCTTGGTGTTCAGTCTTCCTCGTCGGTGCTGTCTGGAGCCTTGCCGATGTCGTACTTCTCCAGGCGATAGCGTAGCGTGGCGCGCGTCAGGCCCAGGAGCTTGGCCGCGGCGGTCTTGTTGTAGCGCGTCCGCTCAAGCGCCTGCTCGATGAGTTCTTTTTCGTGCGTTTCGAGACTGAAGCCGATTTCGGGGATTCGGAACGGATGCCAGCGCGAGCGTCCGAGCCGGGATGCGATGCTCTCGCCTCCCTCTTCGCCCGAATCGTCCTCGTCACTCTCCTCGTCATCCGTGCGACGCAGAGGAACCGGCGTGGCGCCTCGGCGCGGCCCGAGCGATGGGCCCACACGTTGGTACTCGGCGGTCGCGCGATCCATGGATTCGAGGCCCTCAAGCGCATCGATATGCAGCAAATCGATGGTCAGTTCTTCGCCGGCCAGCAGGATCATCGCGCGCTCGATGACGTTCTGCAGTTCGCGCACGTTGCCCATCCACTGATGCCCGAGCAGGACCTCTTCGGCTTCAGGCGTGATACGCGGGGGCTTCTTGCCCATCTCGCGGGCGAACCGCGCCAGGAAGTGCTCCGTCAGCGGAATGATGTCATCGGGGCGTTCGCGCAGCGCGGGAATCACGATGGGGAAGACGTTGAGGCGGTAGAAGAGATCGTCGCGGAACTCCCCCTTCGCGACGCGCTGCTTCAGGTTCTTGTTCGTCGCCGCGATGAAGCGAATGTCCGCCTTGATCGTCCGCGTGCCGCCGACGCGCTCGAACTCCTGCGTCTCCAGCGCGCGCAGAACCTTTGCCTGCAGCGCCGCCGCCATCTCGCCGATCTCATCCAGGAACAACGTGCCGCCGTGGGCCATCTCGAAGCGCCCCTTCTTGGCCTCGGTTGCCCCCGTGAAGGACCCCTTCTCGTGGCCGAACAGTTCGCTCTCAAGCAAAGTGTCCGGAATCGCGGCGCAGTTCAGTGCGATGAACGGTCCTCGACTGCGTGGTGAAGATTCGTGAATCGCGCGCGTGACCATTTCCTTACCGGCGCCGGATTCGCCGTAGATCATCACGGTCGTCGAGGCCGCCGCGACCTGACGGGCGAGATCGAGGACCTGAAGTGTCTTGCGATCTTCGGCGATGATATTGTCGAAGGCGTACCGGCTGCGCAGTTCGCTGCGAAGAACGCGGTTCTCCATCATCAGTTCGCGAGCAGCCAACGCGTGCTCGATCGCCAGGCGAATGCGAGCTTCCTCGAATGGCTTGGTAATGTAATCCGTCGCACCGGCCTGCATCGCTTCGACGGCAGATTCGATGCTGCCGAAGGCAGTAATCACGATTACCGGAACGTCGGGCTGACGTTCGCGGATCGCCTTGATCAGATCCGTGCCGGACATCTTCGGCATGCGAAGGTCCGTAATCACGAGATCCGGACTGGTTTCCTCGAATTTCTGCAGGGCTTCTTCGCCGTCGGCGGCGAGTTGAAGATCGAACTTGTCGCCGCCCAACAACATGCCCAGCAGCCGGCGCATTCTCTCTTCATCTTCGGCAATCAGCAGCTTAATCATAGCTTTGGCGTTATTGCGCTTATACCTCTTCGGCGAATGTCGAGTGGAGAGCCCGCGAATCCGTCCGACGGACAAGCGTCAGCGATACGTCCCCTCCAGGTGGCTGAAAACAGCCACAGAACCGCCGAGGGCACAACGTTTTTTGAGGGAAATGGCGCCGGAATCAGGCAGATTTTGTCGTCAGGTTCACCGTTGACAAGGCCCCGTTTTCGAGGCCACCCTTCCGCCACCTTGGGCACGCCCGAGATGCTGGGGAGTAGTTCAGTGGTAGAACGTCGGCCTTTGGAGCCGAATGTCGCAGGTTCGACCCCTGCCTCCCCAGCCAGTAGATTTCGAGGGCCCGGATGCCGCCGCGTTCGGGTCTTTTCCTATTTCCGGGGAATCACGCCGCTGATCACGCCGCCGCGGCTGGAGACGTCTTCAAGGCGATGGGAGAGCTGCAGCGACTGCACGATACGCAGAACTTTGTCCTCCTCGATCCGCGCCCGACTGGCCGCTTCGGCCAGCGGGATTTCGAACTCATAGCCGAAACTTTCATCCGTCGATACGACAGCAAACGCCAGCGCCACGAGCACCTTTTCCGGCGTATCGAAAGCCTCGTCGTCCCACACCTGCCGCATTGCGTTTGCCGACATGATCGTGTCCTCCGTACATCCCAATAGATTCCAGTTTCTCAATGGTTGCACAAAGGCTGTCGATGCGGCAATGCGAATCAATGGGGGGCCTTGGCCCCCTCCGGGGACCGCAACACGCTCGTTCCAAGTCCCCGGGCTCCCGATGGTCGCCCGGGGCCATTCAACTAGCCCTCCTTCGGAGGACCCAACAGACAGATTCCCACATTCTCAATTCGGGGGCGACTCTTCGGGAACGGCGTCCCCGAAGGGAGCGAAGGCTTCCTTGCGAGTAGACGGAGGCAAGATGCCTAAGACTGCCCGCCCACACCGGACTTCTCCAGCGCAATCGACTTGATCTTCCGCAAGTCCATCTTGCCGGTTCCGAGGACAGGAATCTCTTCGATGCGATGGAAATCCGCCAGGCGAGGGATGTAGAGGTTTGGCAGTGCACCGCTCTTGGAGAGTTTGTCCACGGCCTCCTTCGCTTCCTCGTCGGTCATGGTGTGGAGAACGACCAGCTTCTCGCCCTTTTTCTCGTCCGGTATGCCGGTGACGGCGAAGCGCATTTCGCTCAAGTCCAGCACTTCGTGCAGTGCTTCCTCAACGCGCCCGTGCGGAACCATCTCGCCGGCCAGCTTGCTGAACCGGGAGAGGCGATCGGTAATCTCGACAAACCCGTCCTCGTCGATCTTCGCCATGTCTCCGGTCACATACCAACCGTCGTGAATCACTTCGGCGGTCTTTTCTGGCTGGTTCAAGTACCCCATCATGACGTTGGGACCCTTCACGAGCATCAGCCCTTCCTCGCCCAGGGGGAGTTCCATGTGAGATGCCGGATCGACGATCCGGAGGCTGACGCCGGGCAACGGATGGCCGATCTTGCCAGGTTTGAAGCCCAACTGGTACATGCCCGGCGCGCGGAAGTCGTTGGTGTTAACGGCAACAACGGGCGAGCATTCGGTGCAGCCGTAGCCTTCGTAGGGTCGGATGCCAAAGCGTTCTTGGAACGCCTTCGCCACGCCTTCGCGGAGTTTCTCTGCGCCGGTCACGACAACTTGAAGCGAACCGAACTGAGAGGGTTGAATGCGCCGCGTGTAGCTTTGCAGGAACGTTGGCGTGGCGACCATGAACGTGACGGCGTGTCGTTCCACAATCTCTCCGATGCTCTTCGCGTCCAACGGGTTCGGATGATACGCGACGCCGATTCCCAGGCAGAGCGGCATGAACAACGTCGCCGTAAATCCAAACGAATGGAAGAACGGCAGAATGCCGAGAATCGCGTCCTTCTTCGTCAACGAGAAGAGCTGGCCGATGGCCTCGATGTTGGAGTAGATGTTCCAGTGCGACAGCATCACGCCCTTCGGGTTGCCGGTGCTGCCGCTGGAGAAGATGATGCCAGCCATATCGTCGACGGAGCGATGGCTCGGCGCCCCAAGGTTTCGTTCGAGCCGTACGATCGGAAGGAACATCGCCTCCATCATCGCGCGAAGACGGGCGCTGCCATTGATGCGCTTGCGCAGGTCTTCCGCATGTATGATGCGCCCGGGCAGTTCCAACGGGAGCTTCTGAAGGAACGCGCGCGATGTGATCACCGTCTCCAGTTCGCACTGTTCCGCGATGTTCTTGAGGATCTCCGCAGAGGCGGTGTAGTTCATATTCACGGGCACTTTGCCCATCAGGAGCGCCGCGACGTTCACCATCGCGCCGGCGATTGAGGGCGGCAGACAAATGCCAACCATCTTCTGCCCCTGCCACTCGCTGCGCAGAACATGCGCGAGCGCCACGACGCCGGTCAGGAACTTCCAGCGGGGAATCCCATTTGGCGCATTGATGTCCGCCATCCATTTCGAGAACGGATGCCGCCGGCCAGAGACAAACGCGTCTCGATGCAGCATCGGTGCGTCCTCTTTTCGGTGCTGCCAAGCATCGGATGCGAGATCGAGCACCGCCTGGCGAACTTCCGTCGACGTCGCGGTGGCTGGCATCGGCTCACCGTAACTGATCGTCACCGGCCAGGGAATGCGCTTCGGCAATTTCAGCAGCCAGCGCTGGTTGCTGAAACTGAGGAGACTCCCCCACACTCGATCTAGATGCATTGGGATGATCGGCGCGTCGACGTCCTTCATGATACGCTCGAGGCCGCGCCGGAACGGCAGCAACTGTCCCGTGCGCGTGATCTGGCCTTCGGCAAAAATCCCGACGAGATCGCCGTCGTTGATGGCTTCGGAAGCGGTATGGAAAGCCGTCAGGAGTTCCCGCGGCCCCATGCGATCGGAAACGGGGATCGAGCGAGAGAGCTTCGCGAACGGCTTCACGAGGGGATGGTGGTAGATTTCCTCGAAGAGCAACATGCGGATCGGCCGATCCATCGCTGATATGATCAGCAGCGCATCGGCAAAGCTCATGTGATTACAGACGAAGAGGGCGCCGCCTTTCTCCGGGATGTTCTCCCGACCGACGACACGCGTCTTATAGATCGTATTGGCGAAGACAAACAGAATGAAGCGCAGGCCGGCGCCGGGAATCACGGCGATTACGATCCCGGACAAAACCAGCTCGAAGATCCCGAGCGACAAGTAGATGTGATAAGCCGAGAAATCGAATGTCTTTGTCAGAAGAACGTACAGCAACAGACCCGCCCCAACCGCCAAGGTGGCGATGGCGTTCATGAAGCCAATAATTCCGGCACGCGAATCCGGCCGGGCGGCGTGCTGGATGAAAGCCTTCAAGGGAATCGCAAAGGAGGCCGAGAAGAACCCATAGGATGCCGCACTGACGACGAACCAGAACTCGTAATGCGGCAGGAAGAAGACTGCCAGCGCCGAAATCGCCATCCCGAATCCGCCGAGTGGAACGACGCCGACCTCGATCTTCTGGCGAGAGATTCGCCCCGTCACGTAGCATCCGAGCGCCAGGCCCGTCGCGACGGCAAGCAGGACACGAACCGCGTCAAACGTGGAGACACTCTGGCTGCCATACTGAACGGCTGCCTGCAACGCGATCGCTGTCACCGCCCACCAGACGGCAATTCCGCCGATGGACCAGAACAAGCCGGGTGTTGTTCGAATCTCGTCGATGTGCCGACGCAGGCGCGCCATTGGGAAGAAGGATGGCGCCTCGTCCGGTGCTGCCGGCGGCAGCTTATCGATTCCCAGACTGATGAGAAGGCCAACTCCCGCCAGGACGGCAAGGGCGAATGTTGGAATCCAAAGCTGGTCGGCAAAGCGACTCGAAGCAAGTTCGCCAACAATGACGCCGAAGGCTCCGGCAAGAAACCACAGTGAGTCCACCCAGCCATTCGCCCAGGAGAGCCGGCGAGCCGGAAGCAACTCCGGTAGTAGGCCGTACTTCGCGGGATCCGATAGAGTCCCCACGGCGGCGAGCAGGCCCAGGACCCCAAGCGCAAGCCACGTCTGGCCGGCCAGAAAGAGGAAGGCGCCTGCCAACCCAGCGACGACTTCCAGGAGCTTGGTCGCGATGATCACGCGACGCTTCGAGACACGGTCCGCCCACTGGCCCGCGAGGATGGAGAAAACCAGCCATGGCAATCCCACCGCCAGGGCGAGGCTGAAGCTGCCGCTGCCGGCCCGCCCAATCTCCGCCCCCGCCGCGAACCACAGGAAGAAACGGAAGAAGGTCGAACTGAACGCCCCCTGGAAAACCACCGCCGCTAATGCGCGGAAGGAGAGCAAATCGGGCTCGGCCGGTTCGTTCGGTGGTCGGTGGATCGAGGTGGCTTCTGGTTCGGTCATCTCGGAAAGCCTTCTTCAGGATGGCATTGCAGTTTAGAATCGACTCTTCTGTGCTTGTGTCGAGCGGATTTGGACCGCGAGCGGCGGATTCGGGGCATACGGCGCCACTCGATGTTCTGAGATTGATTGCTGGCCTCGCGGACAGTATTTGTCAACGAACGTTTACTTTGTGACACAGTTTTTTTGCGCCAGGACAACTCTCGGAAACATTTCAGGGTTGAGATGGCACGAGCGCTTGGGGCACCATCGCTCGTTGACGTAGCGGTATGAGAATTCGACTCCAACGTGCGGGAGGCAAGCCCATGAAGACGACTGCGCAAGCGGAAGTACTGACGGAGCAGGAGTGGAACGAGGTGGAGCACGAGTTCCTGGCAATGGCCCGTACACCGACGATGGCACCCTACGTCGGGATGTGGTCCATGGCCGGCGACGAGGAATTGAAATCGATCTTCGGAGTTGCCATGGCGGCCCTGCGCCAGTGCAAACGGCGCGAGTCTGCCTCGCTCACACAGGCCATCGATCCGACCGTCCCCGAAGAAGAGTTCGAGAATCGCCTGGAGGAAATGAGCGTAGCGCTTGCCCAGCGCGATGCCCGTATTCGCGAACTGACACTGGCTCTCGAACGTCAATCATACAAGCAGCCGGCGGAACGTCTCTCCGCCGGCTCTTCTTATTCCGAGACCCGCTGACAACCCCCGACAGAGCATCGCTTCCCCGCCCCTGGCACCCCGCCGGGGGCGATTTCATATCGTCAAGTCTGTGCGAGACTCTGAACCAGCATCAGCTTGTTGCCATCCTCATCGTAGAACGTCGCCAGCTTGACCATGTCCGGAATCGTAATCGTGGGGCCGTCGAATTTCACATTCAACGCCTCCAGTTTGCCGCGTTCGTGATCGATGTCCCCCACGCCGAACACCGGCGTGCACCCGCCGCGCACCTGGGGGTGCTCCACTTGGGACAGGCCGATCGTCACGCCCGGCACGCATGTCTTCACCTCCGCCCACCCCATCTCCTCCACCTGAAAGTCGACGGGAAAGCTGAGGACATCCCCGTACCACTTCAGGCTCTTCTGCAGATTGGAGACACCGAAGACCAGTGTAACGGTGCCGTTCGCATTCAGGGAGTTCGCCATGTTGTAGCTCCTGGGAGGGATTGGGGTCTTTTCGACCTTGGTCCTGGAAATATACTTGCTTCTGTTCCAAGTCAAGGCCTAAGAATACACCCAGATGGAGCGACGCGACAGCCACATGGATCTCACCCTTCTCAGCCGCCTTGTTCACCATCGCTGGAGCCTGCCGGCCCTGGCGGAACTGCACCGTCACGGCGGCGCACGATTCGTCGTGATGCTGCACGCCATCGGCCTTAGCCGCGATTCGCTGAGTCGAACGTTGGCGGGCCTCATCGAGGAAGGCGTTGTGATGAAGAACCCGGGCTACGGCATTGCGTTGAGACCCGAATACATCCTCACGCCCTTGGGGGAACGGATCGCTCCGGCTGCAGCAGAGGTCGTCGAAGAACTGAAGGAGTTGCAGGCTGAGGAACCGTGCCTGCGCAAGTGGTCTCTGCCAGCGCTTCTGGCTGTGGCGCGGGGCCGGTGCCGATTCAACGAAATCCGCGAGGCCATGCCCGAAGCCACACCGCGCGCCATCGCCGCTGCATTGAAGACGCTGCAGAAGGCCAGGTTGATCGATCGGAGAATCGAGGACTCCTATCCGCCGACGCCAATCTATGAACCAGCATTGCGAGTCCAGCGCCTGGCGGACTTACTTGAGACTCTCGTACGGGCGGGTGAACGCGAAACGCCCTGACTGCAAGGCAGCCAGGGCGATGGAAAACGTGAACTCGGAATTCCCGGTCAGGACTCGGAATCGTCCGTGGCTTTCTCGAAGGTCGGATACTCGTCGGCGACGTCTACGCCCAGGGCCTGGAGGCGAACGCGCGCGGTTCCGGCGAGCGAGAACGTATTCAACTGGCCGCGCAACTGCAGGAGAGCTTTGCGGTTCGGATTCTCTGTCTCATCGGGCGAAGGAAGCGGCTCGTAGCGGGCCTCCATAATTTCGCGATAAAGCTCAATGGCCTTCTGATCCTGTCCCTGGAACTCATACAGGCGGCCTTTGGCGAGCATGGCCTCGTAGCGCATGAAACCCGCGTCCTCGTCGGCAACGACCTGGTCGTAGGCAGCCTGTGCGTTGTTGTAGAAGGAATCCTGGTTTGTCAGGAAGAACGCGTTTTCGTTTGCGTAACCCAGCGCGAGATTACCTTTGGCACGGTCGAAGGCATTGTCTGCCTCCGCGGCGTAGCGCGTGAAGATCTCGATTGCCTTCTGAGTGTTCTCGGCCTCGCCGGAGGACACGGAGACGGCGATGTCGTCGCCCGCCTGGTAGTAGGCGTTGCCCTGCAGGAAGAGAGCCTGGCGGGCGATCGGGGTGCCCGAGTACTGATCCTCAACTTCCTGGGCCTTCTCAGCAACCGCGGTCAACTGCTGCGTCCGTTCGGCAGAAGCCCACTCAGTACCGTAAACGGCCTTCTGGTAATTATCCATCGCCGCCGTGAGTGCGTCGTTCGCAGCGACCAGGGTGTTCTGCTTGCTGGACTTGTAGTAGGTAATCGCGGAATAAGCCACCACGAAGACGGCGATTCCAATCAGCACGGCGGTCAGATTCTCTTTGATCCAGCGAATCGTCTTCTCACTGGTCTCCATGATTTCATCGTGCTGGAGTTCTTCTTTGGAGATCTTGATCTTAGCCATCGAAAGTCTTTCAATTTCAAAGGTTTAGGTTTGTCCACAAAGGACATCGGCGCGCACCGCCCCGAGGCCGAGAGTCGTCCCGGCTTGAGCGAGCGCGGAAGCCTAGGCATTCCCTCCGAGCCGGAGCAAGCCAAAACGGGGCGTCGATCAGGTTCTCTGGCTCTTCAAGTCCTCGCTTGAATACCCGCGGCCGGCTCCCGTACAAATTGTGGAAACGAATGCCATTTCGACGGATGGAGAACCTGACCATGGGCTTGTGGGATAAATTGCGCGGTGAACTCATCGACATTATTGAATGGAACCAGCCCTCGGAGAGCGACCTGATGGCGTGGCGCTTTCCGCGCCGCGACAATGAGATCAAGAATGGCGCAAAGCTGATCGTCCGCGAAGGCCAGTCGGCGATCTTCGTCAATATGGGCCAGCTCGGCGACATCTTCAACCCGGGCATCTTCACCCTCGAGACGAAGAACCTGCCCATCCTGAGCAAAATCATGGGCTGGAAGTACGGGTTCGAGTCGCCGTTCAAGGCAGACGCCTACTTCGTCGCTACACGCCGATTCACTGACCAGAAGTGGGGAACGCCGAATCCGATTATGCTGCGAGATCGCGAGTTCGGTGCGGTGCGCGTACGGGCCTTCGGCAACTACGCGATTCAGGTTACCGATCCGGCGGCCTTCCTGCGCCAGCTTGTGGCAACTGATCCGGCATTCGAGACGTTCGAGATTTCCTCGCAATTGCGCAGCCTGATCGTGACGCGATTCTCCGATGCACTGGCCAGTTCCGGCATTCCGGTCCTGGACATGGCTGCGAACCTTGACGAGCTGAGCAAGTTCGTCTGCGAACGCATCCGCCCCGATTTCGAAGAGATGGGCATCTCGGTGCCGATCTTCCTGATCGAGAACATTTCGCTGCCTCCGAACGTCGAGGAGGCGCTCGACAAGCGCACGTCGATGGGAATCATCGGCAACCTGGACCAGTACACGAAGTTCCAGGCGGCGGAGGCGATGCGCGATGCCGCGCAGAATCCCGGCAGCGGCGGTGCCGGCATGGGGATGGGACTCGGGGCCGGAATGGCCATGGCCCAGCAGATGATGAACGTCATGGGGCCGGGACAGCAGCCCGCGGCCCCCGGGGCGACTCCGGGAGGACCGCCTCCTCTCCCGACGGCGGTGCAGTTCTTTGTCGGCATCAACGGCCAGCAGCAGGGACCGTACGATGCGGGGGCGATTCAACAACTGATACAGGCGGGGACGCTGACGCGCGAGACGCTGGTCTGGAAACAAGGCATGGCGAATTGGACGCCTGCCGGCCAGGTTCCGGAAGTTTCCCAGTTGTTCGGAAGCGTACCGCCTCCGTTGCCGCCGCAGTGACCTGACAAAGGAACCAGCCAGACAAGCAAAAGGAATGTTGTTTCATGGGTAATGATTCCCGACCGGCGGTTCACGAAGTCGATCCGGGAGCCGCAACGCAACGAGTGCGGCCTCCCGGCGCAGGTGAGTGGAAACCTTCGGGCAAGCGCCTGAAGCCTTCCGCTCCTCCCCCGCCGGTGCCGGAACTGGAAGAGAAGCCGGAGCCGGGCCCGGGAAAGAAGTTTCCATGCCGCAACTGCGGGGCGGAGCTGAACTACAGTCCGGGCGTGCAGTCGCTTAAGTGCGAGTACTGCGGCTACGTCGAGGAAATCCCTCAGTCGGCCGAGGACGTGCAGGAACTACCCTTCGCCGAGCATTGGGAGAAGGGCATGACAACAGCCGAGGTTTTGGCCGGCGCCGAGGCGGAAACGCGCTGTGGCGGATGCGGTGCCATCGTGGAACTGCCGGCAAACGTCTCGGCCGATCTTTGCCCGTTCTGTGGGTCGGTGCTCGACAACCCCATCGAAGCCCCACAGCCGATGATGCGGCCGGGCGGTGTGTTGCCATTTGCGGTCGATGACGATTCAGCGCGCACGCGTTTTGGCGAATGGGTGCGCAGTCGATGGCTCGCCCCGAATGAGTTCAAGAAGATCGCGAAACTGGGCAAGCTAAGCGGGCTCTACGTTCCCTACTGGACGTACGACTCGATGACGTTCACGTTCTACACTGGCCAGCGCGGCGAGCATTATTGGGTCACGGTCGGCAGCGGCAAGAACCGTCGGCGAGTGCGCAAGACGCGCTGGTATCCCGCCAGCGGAAATGTAAACCATTTCTTCGACGATGTCCTGGTGTGCGGGTCACGCAGCTTGCCTGGCGGACTTGTCGAAGATCTCGAGCCCTGGGACCTGAAGAACAGCGTCTCGTACGAACCGGCATACCTGTCGGGCTTCCGTGCGGAGCGCTATCAGGTGGACGCGACGGAGGGATTCGCCACGGCTCGCAAGATCATGGACGAGGAAATCCTGCGACTCGTGAAGCGGCGTATCGGCGGCGATGTGCAACGCGTGCACAGCGTCTCGACCCAGTGCACGGGAATCACGTTCAAACTGCTGCTGCTACCGGTCTGGTTGTCCGCCTATCAATTCCACAAGAAGGTCTTCCGCGTGCTGATCAACGCGCGAACAGGCGAGGTCCAGGGCGAACGTCCATGGAGCATCGTGAAGATCACGCTACTGGTCATAGCGATCCTGGCGGTACTGATACCGCTCGGATTCTACTTCGCTCAGAATATGCAGTAAAGGTCAGCGCGCCGCGACACCGTCACGGGCTTCAATCAGTCGTCCGTAGAAATCCAACACATGACGCGCGACGGCAGTTGGTGAGTGTTCGCGCTCGATATGCTGCCGGGCTGCGTCTCCACGCGCTCGACAGGCGGCGGGATCGGCAGTTGCCTTAACCATCGCGTCGGCCAGTGCGGACGCGTCGTTTGTGGGAACGAGCCAACCGAAGTCGCCCTCGTCCAGCAAATCGTGAATCGCACCGATGTCGCCACCGATGACGGGACGCCCGCAGGCCATCGCTTCGAGGGCGCTGCGACAGGAACCGTCGTTGCCAGGGATCAACATCAGCGCGACGTCGAACGCGTGGTAAGCCCCAATCAGTTCGTCGCCGGAGACGTAGCCGGCATAGATGATCTGGTTCTTGACGGAAAGCTGCTCGAGGCGTTCGAGCATCTTGTCCTTATAGCTACCGCGGCCGCAGATCACGAGGCGCGCCTCTGGGTTCTGCTTCAAGGCGATCTCCGCGGCATCCAGCATCCAGTCGATCCCGCGTGTGCGACGAAGTCGGCTGATCAGGCCGATCACAGGAGCATCGGGTTCGATGCCCCATTCCTTGCGCATGTCGACCGGGCGTTCGCCGGGCTGGAAGACATCGAGATCGACCTGGCCGCCGATGCGCAGCATGCGCTCGTTGGAAAGACCGAAAGCCTGCGACAGCGCGTCTTCCTGCTGCGTGGAAATCGTCACGATACCGGCAGTCCGTTTTTCAACCAGTGACTTCGTGAAGGCATCCTGGCGCGGAGGCGATTCGCGATGGAATGTGCGGACGAGGATCGGCTTGCCGGGTCCGGTCGGCCCGATGGCGACGCCGGCTAGAATGTGATCGTGCGTCAGGTGAGAGTGGACGACATCAGGCTTGTAGTCGGCGATGAGTTCTTTCAGAAGGCGGAGATCCCTCAGTTTGCGGTGCGGCCAGTAGGAGCGCTCGAAGGGTACGGCGCCAGTGACTTCGACGCCGGCTTCGCGCGCGCGGCGCTCGAAGCTGCTGCCGGTCGTCATTGCGTAGAGCACGTCGTGTCCCGCCTGTGTTTCAGCGGCGGCCTGGCGCGCGGCAGGTTCGGCGGCACCGGTCCACCGATGCGATGCCGTCAAGTGCAGGATTCTCAACCTCTCCGCCATAAATCGATCCCCGGGCTGGAATGGCCCCATATAGCAAGAGGGCCGGGCGCCGAAGCCAAGAGGAAATTGGCCAAGTGACGCATTTCGGACCACTCTTTACATGCGAATTGCCAGTGAGACCTCAAGCGAGAGTGCTCGATAGGCCGCATTCAAGAACAACTTGAAGGCATGAACCGATGGGTCGTCCGCAGGTTCCGGCTGCAGATTGCAGCGCAGCGCCGGTACTTCCTCAGCGGACTGGGTCAACTGGACTTGCTCGATGATCTGGAGGACTTCGTCGGTATCCGCTCCCTGGTCCGTCGTGAGCGCTCGTGTGAAGAGCAACAGCGAAAGGCAATGGCTCGGCCCCAGGTCGCCGACCATCAGCATCGGGTGAAGAACCTGATTGCTGGTCAACGGCCGCTCGTCTCCCTCGTCAGTGCGCTCAGCGGGCTTCTTGCCCTTCAGGAAACCGGCGCCACGCCAGTCGCGCAGGCGATCACAATCGCCATAACTCATCTGCTCGACGGCCCGGCGGAAGAACTGGCCGGTCAAAGAATCCGGCGGGCCAATCCGACTCAGAAGCCACTCCTCGCCTGCCTCGCTGATCGGAAGCGGGATGGACTGAATGCAACTGTAGGGATCGCCGGTGATGGCCGCGGGACAGCCCTGGCAGATCGTTGCGAGTCGATCCAACTCGCTGGTGCGCTCGCGGACATCGGCGACATTGAACTCGTTCTCGACCTCGGAGCCATCTTCGTGGACTTCGCGCCGACGGAACTTCATCTCAGACTCGGGCATTTTGTCGCCGAACTTGTCGCGATAACCTTGGCGAACGGTGGCTGCGAGCGTTCGATCACGCAGCATACCAAGCAGAGGTTCGGCGCCAAGGTCCTCGCGGGCCTGGCAATTGAGGTCGATGTAGAAGTGGACAGCCATGGAGAAAATCGAGTTTCAGAGTCGAGGGTTATCTCTTTTGATTTCAGCCCTACGCGCCGCGCCCGGCGCCTCCCCGTCAGCCCGCCAGCGTAGCTGTCCGGGAATTGACGACGGCCAGCGCCTGCTCGAGCTGCCAGGCTGACTGAAGCAGCTTCGCCTCGGCGAAGGGGCCGCTGAAGAGCTGCATTCCGACGGGCATTCCCACGTCCGTGAATCCTACCGGCATGGAGAGTCCGCAGTAGCCGGCGAGGTTCAGGGACAGCGTGAAGATGTCGGACAGGTACATCTGCATCGGGTCGCCGATCTTGTCGCCGATTCGGAACGCAGCCGTGGGAGCGGTTGGCGCTGCAATCACGTCGACCTTCTCAAGCGCAGCAGTGTAGTCCTGCTGGATCAGCGTGCGAACCTTCTGGGCTCGCAGGTAGTAGGCGTCGAAGGTCTCGGCCGAGAGGACGAAAGTCCCAAGCATGATGCGGCGTTTCACTTCATCGCCAAACCCGGCGGCACGCGTCTTGGAGAACATCTCGACGATGTCCTTGGTTCCTTCGGCGCGGAAGCCGTAGTGGGCTCCGTCGTAGCGCGCGAGGTTGGAGCTGGCCTCGGCCGTCGCGATCACGTAGTACGTCGACACGGCGAACTTCGCGGCGTGCGGCATGGAGACGTCGACAATCTGGGCGCCGGCGTTCTCAAGCTCGGTGAGAGCATTGCGGCAAGCCGCAGCGACCTCGGCATCCAGGCCTTCGACCTCGAAGAATTCCTTCGGCCGACCGACGCGCAGGCCCTTGAGGGAGCCGCTCTTCAACTGTCCGTAGTAATCGTCCGTACCAAGCTCAGAGCTCGTACTGTCCCTCGGATCGTGTCCTGCGATCGCGCCCAGCATCAAAGCCGCGTCTTCGACATCCACCGTCAATGGGCCGATCTGGTCAAGCGACGAGGCGAACGCCACGAGTCCGTAGCGCGACACACGGCCGTATGTCGGCTTCAGCCCGACGACACCGCAAAATCCGGCGGGCTGCCGAATCGAACCGCCGGTGTCGCTTCCGAGCGCCGCAGGCGCCATTCCTGCAGCAACCGCCGCAGCCGATCCGCCGGAGGAGCCACCCGGCACGAAGGCGGGGTTCCACGGGTTGCGAGCGGCACCGTGCGCGGACTGCTCATTCGAGCTGCCCATGGCGAACTCGTCCATGTTGGCCTTGCCGAGGATGATCGCGCCGGCCGCTTCCAGTTTCTGAGCGACGGTCGAATCGTACGGAGCGCGGAAGTTCGACAGGATCTTGCTGGCGCACGTTGTCAGCGTGCCGCTCTTGCACATGTTATCCTTCAGCAGAACCGGTACGCCATCCAGCGGCCCGAGGGCGTTTCCGGCCTTGCGGCGCGCATCCGACTCGTCGGCGGCGGCGAGCGCTTCATCCCGCATCAAATCGACGACGGCGTTGACCGTGTCATTCACATTCTCGATCTGGCCGAGATAGCGTGTGACGACCTCGCGGGAAGAGACTTCCCCACCGCTCAACTGGCGGGCGATTTCGTGAACCGTCATCAAGGGCATCGCGGATTCCAATCGACTGAAGTCAGATAATCTGCGGGACTTTGAAGCAGTCGTCTTCCTGCTCCGGGGCGTTCGCGAGCGCCTGGCCGGGCGCCAGACTCTTGCTCGGCACATCGGTGCGGAAGACGTTCCTCGTGGGGATGGCGTGACTGGTTGGCTCGACGCCGTCGAGGTCCAGTTCCGCCAGGAGATTCAAATGGCCGACGATCTCGGTCAGTTCGCGAGAGTAGCGCTCGACCTCGTCGTCGCTGAGCTCCAGACGCGAGAGCAGGGCCACGTGTCGCACGCGGTCCCGATCGATTCGTTCAACTTTGTCGACTTTCTGGAGATCGTCTCCGGCCATCCGGATTACTCCTCTTCTTCCTCGTCGGGCTTGTCGACGGTCAAGCCGGCAAACTTGAGTGCCAGCTTCTTCTCGCCCTCTTCCTTGAATTTGACGATCGCCTTGCTGCGCTCGTCCATGCCCGTACGCAGCAGAACCTTGCCAATACCGAACTTGGGATGGTGAACCTGAGCGTTATTCTGGATCTCGGGGAATGCGATTTCCTGGTCGTTCGTTGTAGCCATCTTCTTCTCTCTTCAGTGTGTGGTTCGAGCGCCGAGTCGCCGATTCAGGCGAAGCGCTTCTTGATTTCCTCGATCAGGCCGGATGTCGAACTGCCCGGCAGGAGAGGAAGGGAAAGCACGCGGCCCCCGCGTTCAAGCACAAATTCGTGTCCGACGATTTCAGGCACGCTGTAATGACCGCCCTTGACGAGGACGTCGGGGGCGACGGCCTCGATGATTTTGGCGGGTGTATCCTCGTGAAACGCCACAACTGCCCGCACGGATTCCAGGCCGGCGATGACGCGTTGGCGCTGGTCCAGGGGCAGAATCGGACGGCCTTCGCCCTTCAGGCGGCGGACCGACTCATCGTCGTTCAGGGCGACGATCAACGCATCGCCTTCGTCCGCGGCGCGTCGCAGCGAATCGACGTGCCCGGCATGCAGAAGATCGAAAACACCGTTGGTGAACACAACCTTTCGGCCGGCACGGCGCTGCTCCTCAGCCCAGGCAGATGCCGCCTCGTAGTCCTTCAGGATCTTGTCTTCAGTCATTCTTTCTTTTCCGGCTCGTCAAAGAGTGAGTCCAGCTTCTTGTCCAGGGGCGCCTCGTCGGCCTTTTCGACCAGCTTGTCCGCCGGCTTGTCGATGGGTTTGTCGGCCGGCTTGCTTGTCGAGGGCGGCTTCAGCGCGGGTGCGACGGATGCCTTCTTCTCTTTCTTTGGCTCCACTGGCTTGGCGGGCTTGGCCGGTTTCTCGGGCTTGGCTTCCTTCGGCTTCTTCTTCCGAACCCTGCCGCTCTGAACATCGAAGACGATGACGCGGATGGTGGATGTGGTGGAAGTTCCGAGAAGCTGCTCAAGAGATTCAGCGGTCACGCTTCGCACTTCGCGCTCAACGGCCGGAACCGGCGAGCGGTCCGAAACAGCCACATTGACCGTGACAGAAGCAGTGCGGCGGCGGCCCTGGCAGGCACGGACGCCGGTCTTTGTCACGGCTTCGACCTTCGACATCACGTCGCGACGGACGACGCGCTCAATCGCGGCGGGGGTCAGCCGGATCAGGTCGCCGTCTCCGCTGCGCGCTTCGATATGATCGCCGCGGCCGAGCAGGGTGAAGGCCGCGCCAGCAAGGATCGGCAGTAGTATGGAGGCCACTCCCATCCCGGTGTGCAGCGGTTCCGGGACATAAGCCAAACCGGGCCATTGTTCCGGCCCGCCGGGAATCCAATTCCGGAAGCTGGTCTGCATGAGCCAATCCACTCCGATCACGAAGAGCGTGAGCAGGCACAGGATCATCAGAATTCGTACGGTGAATTTCCTCACGATGGCTCCATCCTATGGGCAGACTGGATCCGCGAACGGACCGGCGTTCCCGCGCAGCGCAGTCGAGGCCAACTTACTCTTCTTCTTCTTCCTCGACTTCGCGGCGGTGCGGCTCGGAGAGGATGATGCCGACGATCTTGATATCGACGCGACTCACGATCGCGCGAGTCATCTTCTCGACGGTGTCCTTGATGTGATGGCGCAGGCGAACTGCCAGCTCATACATGTCCTTGCCGTACGCCATGCGCACCGAGCAGGTGATCACGACGCTGTTGTTCTCCGGGTCGCGCTCGATCAGGATGCCCTGAACGGGCTCCTTGCGGCCGGTGAGAACCTTTGCGAGGGCGGACTTGCTCTCCAGCGAGACGTCGTCCACCTCGGTGGTCGCGATGCCGGCGATGCGGGCGATCACGTCGTTACTGATCTCGATGTGTCCATCCTGGTCCGTCACAAACGGGCCTTCGAGTTCTTCCGCGTAGCTTTCGTTCTGCTTGGTCTCTGTCATCGTTCCTCTGCCTCAATGAAGTCGTATGGATATCAGGTTTCGGATTTCTCTTGGCCTCAGCGAATGGGCCGACGTGGCTCCTTCAGCGTTTCGGGCGGTTGCCACTTCTCCAGGAAGTCCGTTCCGAAATTGCCTTCGCCAAATTCCGGCGAATTCAACACGGCAATGTGGAACGGAATCGTTGTTTTGATGCCTTCAACGACGAACTCGTCCAAGGCACGCCGCATGCGCGCTATGGCTTGCTCGCGTGTCTTGTCGTGGACGATCAGCTTCGCCACCATCGAATCGTAGTAGGGCGGAATCACACACTGCGGGTAGCAGGCGCTATCCACGCGCACGCCAGGACCTCCGGGCGGAACGTAGTCGTCCAGTCTGCCCGGACACGGCATGAAATTCTTCACCGGATCCTCGGCGTTGATGCGGCACTCGATGGAGTGCCCATGAAGCTGAATGTCCGACTGCTTGAGCGAGAGCTTCTCCCCCGCCGCGACGGAAATCTGCTCCTTGATGATGTCCACATCGGTCACCATTTCGGTGATCGGATGCTCGACCTGGACGCGCGTGTTCATTTCCATGAAGTAGAAGTGCTTGCGGTCCTTATCGAGCAGGAACTCGACGGTGCCTGCGCCGCAGTAGTCCACGGCCTTCGCGCAAGCAACGGCCGCTTCGCCCATCTTTGCGCGCAATTTCTCGTCGATCACCGGGCAAGGCGCTTCTTCGATCAGCTTCTGGTGACGACGCTGGACCGAGCAATCGCGCTCGCCCAGGTGAATCACGTTTCCGTGCGCATCGCCGATGATTTGAACTTCGACATGCTTCGGTTCGAGGATGCACTTCTCGATGTAGACATTCGGATTGCCAAATGCGCCGCCGGCCTCGGCCCGGGCTGTGTTGAAGGCGTTGACGAAACCTTCTGCGTTCTTGACGAGACGCATGCCGCGCCCGCCACCGCCGGCAGAGGCCTTCACCATCACTGGATAGCCGATCTTGTCTGCCAGCTTCTTCGCATCATCGACGTCGTCGATTTCGCCGTCACTTCCTGGAACCGTCGGACAGCCAGCGGCCTTGGCCGTGGCCTTGGCCACGCTCTTATCGCCCATGCGGCGGATCGAATCCGGTGATGGGCCGATGAACGCGATGTTGCACTCGTCGCAGATTTCCGCAAAGTCCGCGTTTTCCGCCAGGAAGCCATAACCCGGGTGGATCGCGTCGGCGTCGGTGACTTCGGCCGCGCTGATGATGCGAGCGACGTTCAAATAGCTCTCGGCCCCCGGAGGCGGCCCGATGCAGAGCGCTTCGTCGGCCATGTGGACGTGGAGGCTATTCCGGTCGGCCTCGCTATACACAGCCACACATCGAATGCCCAACTCGCGGCAGGCACGGATGATCCGTACGGCGATCTCTCCGCGGTTGGCGATGAGGATTTTCTTGAACATGAAGACTCCAAATCTTTCGGATTCAGTCGTCTGCGCGGCCTATTAGCTGGGCTCGATCGCGAACATGGGCTGGCCGTACTCGATGGGCTGGCCATTCTCGACCAGCACCTTGCGCACAACGCCGCGCACCTCCGCCTTGATCTCGTTCATGAGCTTCATCGCCTCGATGATACACATGACCGTGTCCTCGTCGACTCGATCGCCAACCTCGATGAACGGGAGCGATTCGGGCGACGGAGCCCGGTAGAAGGTCCCGACCATCGGAGCGGTGATCTTCTTCAGATTAGCGTCCTCATCCTTGGGAGGCTCGGCCGCGGCGGGAGCTGCCGCGGAAGCGGGGACGGGAAGCGGCGTGGCGCCGCCGAGTTCTTGCGCGGAAACGCCAGCGATGGCCGGAGCGGCCGGGGCCGCAATGATCTGGGCGGGCGCTTTGCGCCCGACGATCTTCAGGTGGAACTCGCCGTTCTCTAACTCCAGTTCCTCGATGCCCTTCTCTCCCACCAGGGAGATGAGTTCCTTGATCTGATCGTGCGTGGGTTGAGGCATATTTTCGGGATTAGACTTGAAACGAGTCGCCATGGGATAGCCCTTAGTTATCGGAATAGGTCATTGAAACACGGCGTTTTAGGAGTGGCTCTCAGGTCCCCCCGCCGGTTCTGTTTCATGGTCCGCCAGAATCCCCGCCCATCCCCAAAGTGGTCAATGGTTTTCCCCTGCGGCCGGCCTGCGTGTGTAAAGCGATCCCGTCAGCCCAGGTCTTCCAACGGAGTCATGATTCGTTGCCGCTTGTCGAAGCGAGCGAACTCCGTACCGCCACAGCTTCGGAGGTACTCGACAGCCTCGTCGAAGTAGCGCCCGACTTGCTCCGGAGTGTGCGAATCCGATCCGAATGTGATCGGAACCCCGGCCTGGACGAGCAATTCCAGCACCGGGCGGCAGGGGAAGAAGTCCCGGTTTCGGTGATCGCGGCCGCTGGTGTTGATCTCGACCGCCACGTCGCCTTCGAGGATATCCGGCAGAATCCGGTCGACGAACGGCAGAACGCCCTGCTTCGGCACGGAACCGGATCGCCGAATTACGTCCAGGTGAGCCAGGATGTCGCACAGGCCGCTGCGGGCCAGCCGGCCGACTTCGGTGAAGTACACGTCGTAGACGGACTCGATATCTTGAGACAAGAAGCCCCAGGTAGAAACCATGGTCCCGGCGCTCGGATCGAGCAGATGGTGGACGCTGCCGAGAACGTAGTCGAAAGGATAGGATTCGATAAACTTCATCGCCTCGTCGAAACGCTTCGGAACCCAGTCCGCCTCCAGCCCCACACGCAGCAGCGGTCGCCCAAGCTTCCCGTCGTAGTCCTCGCGCAACTCGTCCATGATGGCGAGATAGCGCTGCATTTCCTCACGACTTGGAGCGAGGCGCCTCTCTCCCAGCATGGTCATCCAGTAGGAATGCTCGGAGAAGCCGAACTCATCCAATCCGAGGTCGGCAGCGCGCTCGGCGTAATCGCGAGGGTCCCCGTAGGCGTGGTGGCAGAGCGGTGTGTGAGCGTGATAGTCGACGCGCATGCGGCGGTCAGAGTCCTTCCTCGAGAAGTTCGCGAACGTACTGTGCCTCGGCGGCAAGGCCCTCGGCCAGTCCAACGTTCGGCTGCCAACGAAGCACTTCCCGCGCCCGGCTGATATCCGCGCCGGTGTGGGTGACGTCACCATCCTGGCGAGGGAATTGCCGAATGCGCGGCTCGATTCCGGTGACGCGCCCCATTTCTTCAAGACAGTGCGCCAACGTCACCCGGCTGCCACCGCCGATGTTGTAGACGCCGCCGGGTTCCGAGTTCTCCGCCGCGGCGAGGTTGGCCGCGACGGCATCGCTCACATAGGTGAAATCCCGCGTCTGCTGGCCGTCGCCGTACTGCGGGATTTCCTTCTCGGTGAAAATCGCGCGGAAGAACTTGTGAAACGCCATGTCGGGGCGCTGGCGCGGTCCGTAGACAGTGAAGTATCGCAACGATGCCGTGTGGATTCCGAAACACTTCGCGTACAGCACGCAGAGGTGCTCGGCGGCCAGTTTCGTGACGCCGTAGGGCGAGACCGGCTGCGGTCGGTCGCTCTCGCACATGGGCAAGTCGGTGCGTTCACCATAAATTGAACTGGAGGACGCGTAGATCACGCGCGGCGGCCCGGGGGTTTGCTTGACGGCCTCGAGCAAACGCTGCGTGGCCAGCACATTCCACTGGGTGTAGCACTCGAACTCCTCGCCCCAACTGGCGCGGACACCGGCCTGGGCAGCCTGGTGGAAAACCACGTCGACGCCCTCCAACAGGTGGTCCCAACGCAGGTCCAGCATATTGCCGGCGTTGAATTCGAAGTTCTCCCGGTCGCGCAAGCCGAAAAGGTTCCGTTCCTTGATCGCCCGAGAGTAATAGTCCGTGAAGCAATCGATGCCGAGAACGGAATCGCCTCGATCGAGGAGCGCTTCTGCAAGACTGGACCCAAGAAACCCGGCCACACCGGTGACAATGGCGCGCATGATGTAACGGCCTCCTGCCGCGGACTGGCGACAAACCACGCCGCCGACGCCTCAACGGCTACCGGCCGCCACGCCGCGGGGGAAAGGGGAAAACCACCCTCCTGCGACCTCGCGATTCCGATTGCACCGGACAAAGACCTGGGAGCCTGTTCCAGTCGCAATGATGTTGATGTTCATGGAGGTGCGTGAGTCAGTCGACTTCGAAGATCAGAGTGCGTGGTCTTCGAATATCAAGCACGCAGGCAACAACATGCTCCCCGTCCGGGTTCCAGGACTTGCCGCCTCGGAATCCGAGCCCATTGATGCGGCACATCCCGGGGAACGCTGCCAAGGTGCGCAGCGCTCCACTTTCCAGATCCCACAGCTGCAGCCTCACTCGGGAACTCCCACGTGGCGTTGGCGCGGTCCTGGAGGCCAGAATGCACTTCGTGCGATCTGGCGATGGCTCGCTCATCACGACAACGATGTCGTCGCTCAACGGTAAGAGCGCCACGATCTTCTCTGGCGAGGCAGCGATCAACTCTATCCCATTTTCGGTCTCGGCGGGATAGATAGCGAAGTCATCCGCGGCATCGAAGAAGACGAAGGAGTCTTTGGAGTAGTGGTACCGCGGCAGGGGCCGCGTTTCTCCCGTTCGCCGATGATGCCAGGAGAAACTGCACCGATCCGGGCCGCCCTGAACGAGAATGAACGGTCCCTCCTTGGCATCCACCGCGGCGACATACTGGGGATAATCCTCTCCATCGAGAAACTCACCGGTCGACAGATCGCAGAAGATAAAGGGGTTCTCTTCATCCTCAATTGCATAGGAATCCTCGTAAGTCTCATTGAGTGCGAGGATGTTGTCGGTGATCCAGACGGCGTGTACGTATTTGCCAGGCAGTGTTATCGATGTGCCCAAGTCCAAATCGGTCAGGATGAAATGCCGGTTCGAAGACTCCCCTCCCAGGCTTCTCGTCAGCAGAATGCGACGATTCGGCGACCACGTACCATCGCCGTATGTTGAGTCGAATGGGAACGCACTGCCCGGAAGATCCTTCGCAATGGTCCGGCTTGAGTGATCTTCGAGGTTGTAAAGAAGCACATCGACCAGTCGCTCACCCTCGGTGATTGATTTATTCGAATGAAGAAGAGTAACTTGATTCTGCGAGTAGAGTTCTGCGAGTCGCCACTCTCCAGGCGACAGGTCCGCGTACTCAACCTCTCCATCCATTGCGATGAAGTACATCCGCCCCGCTCCACTGGCGTAGTCGGTACTTACGGCGATGAGGGGGAAGTTGACTTCGGGCACCCATTGGCAGTTCGAAAACACCAGCGAACCCTCTAAGTAAGCACCGCCCGCGTAGCGTTGGGAGGAGCCCAGGAAACTGCTGGCAACAATCGCGATCAGCAGAACGGTGATTCCCAGGAGCATGGGCCAGCGTCGCCCGAACCAAAGCACCGCCAATCCGATCACAGCAATGGAGACCGCAAAGACCCAAATGGGTTGCACCAGCCAAGGAAAAGTCCGGAATCCGATTCGCTGCGCCGCCAGATCGATGAGTGCCGCCACTGCCAGCAGCAATGTGACAACGAAAGCAACCCGAGACCGAATTTGAGATGCCTGCACGGCTGCGATCAGGAGGGAGAGAAATGCCGCCCCCGGCAGTGCGTATGGGAAGATCCGCATGGACCAGACATCCGGGGCGGCGAAGGCAAGCAGTGCAAGGACGATGACCCAGGCAACCGTGAGTACAGGTCGGGCCCAGGGGGAATCTTGGCGTTCAGGAGTCGGGGTGCCGGCTCCGGCGAACGCTTCCTTGAGATCGAAATCGCCTTGATGAGAAATGGTTGTGCCCTCCCCGGCCCTCGCGCCAGAATCAAGGACAGTTGTTCACGGTGCGCTCGAAAGCGCAATTGGGAATTCAGGCTCACTCCGCGAAAGGACAGCGCATGCACCCAATCCCGTCGATCACACTTCTCCCCAGCCCAGAGATTCTGGAGCACAAGTGCCGCGTCCTCGCCTTCGTCAGCGAAGTCCTGCCGGCGCACTACGTGATGGGGCCGCTATTCATGGGATGCTACGGCACATTCACGCCGAGCGATCCGGATTGCGACTCGTGGGAATCGAACCTCTTCGACACCTGGATCGCGCACGACCTGATCGAATTGATCATGGATGCCGACAGTTCCATCGCAAAAGGTGAAAAGGTATCCGCGGGCACGCCGACGGTCGTGAAGTGGAACCGCTTCGCCCCGTCGTACTCGCCAAACGCGTCGAACTACCCGCTGTAGTCAGTCGACTGGAAAGACAGCAGCCCCTACTCGACAGGCATGATGTGTAGAGCGGCGTATCGGAAACGATCGCACTCGAAGAAGAAATACCGGCTGTCCGGGCTCCAGATTTCACCTGGTTGCTGCGTGTTCGCAAAGCTCAGCCAATAGGATCCCCACCGAGTGAACAGCGGCTCCAGCGCCTTCGCCTCGAAATCCCACATGTAGAGTAGGGTGGTATTCAGTCCACGGGCGGACTCTTCCGTCTCGTATGGAACCAGTGCCTTCTTTCCATCCGGGGAGATGAAAATGTCGTCGGGCGGGGTCTCAAAGGGCCACGCGCGCCGAGCGACGACCGCATCAGGTGTCACAGCGACAAGATCGATCCCATCTTGTCCTCGGCTCGGGTAAACAAGGAGGCTGTCCGAGCGTTGAGATTCGATTGGGGCGTTGGGAGTATAGTAGAAATCCGGCATCGGACGCATTTTGCCATCAGTCCGGTTGTACCAGAAAAACTCTCTGTCACCTGCTCCAAACAAGATGGGCTCGAATTCCCCGATCTGTCGGACGAGTTCCTCCGAATGAATAGGATCGTCTGGTTCTGGGGTAATCTCCCCGGACTCGCAGTCGTAGAAGAAATAGTCGGTGGTTGAGACGCTGCGCTCGCCCACGTCGCGCTCTTTTCTTTTTGTCAGGACGAGCGTTCCATCCTGGAGCCATAATGCGCTGAAATACCCTGTTGGAAGCTCGGTTGCTGTCCCTTCCTCAAAGTCATTCAAAACAAGTCGAAAAGAGAATCCGATAGATTCCTCTTCAATACGATGAGCAGTAACGAAGTATCGTCGATCCGGCGACCAGGAGGAGATTCCCCGCTCAGGATTGGATAGCCAGGCGACATTGCGCATCTCTTGATCGCTGGTGATCAGCGTGTGATTTGTGAGATCATAAACCGAGAGCGATACGGTCGACGTCGTTGCCGGATCAGAACAGCACATCAACGTCAGCTCGTCCGGGGAGTATCTCTGCCCGAGGTTCCATGCCCCCAGGCCCAGTGGATAGTATAGGAGATTGCAGTCTGTTTGGAAGTGGAGCAGAAGAGTCGGTCTCCCGGAGATCGTCATGGGAACAAGCGCCAGTTGCAGCTCGTCACCACCGTACCACTGGGCTGTGCAACCACTGACCAGAAACGCCCCGGTTTCTAACATTGCGCCCCGATTCCAGTGAGAAATGGAACGCACTAGAAATCCCGTCGCAGCGAGGAGCAGCACAAACATTGCCGCGGAGATAGTCTTCCAGGTCATCGCGCCTTGCGTTCCCCACAGCGCAGCCAATCCGCCCAGGGCTAATACAACTGCGTAGACCCAAAGCGGTTGCATGAGCCAGACGGGCCTCCAGGCGGCATATCCCAGTGCAGCAAGAAGGCCGAGCAGAAGGACCGCCACGATGCTGGAGAGGATGAGTAGAGCCTTGCCTTCAATGATCCGGGGTTGAAAGAAGGTCACCAGGAATCCTGCAGCAACCGCCCCCGGCAGCGCGTACGGGAACAGGCGCATGGACCAGACATCCGGCGCGGCGAACGCGAGCAGTGCCAGGACGATGACCCAGGCAACCGTGAGTACGGGTCGTGCCCAGGGGGAATCTGGCCGTTCAGGAGTCGATGTATCGACACCGGCGAACGCTTCCTTGAGATCGAAATCGCCTTGATGAGAAATGGTTGTGCCCTCCCCGGCCCTCGCGCCAGAATCAAGGACAGTTGTTCACGCCGCGCTCGAAAGCGCAATTGGGAAGTTGCCCCAAGAGTCTCGCGCTTGGGTGCAGGATGATGCTACCCTGACAACTCCGCCACTGATCCGATTGTTTCGGACACGCGCACGCCGAAGCGATGGCCGTTTGGGAAGGCGTTCTTGAGTCGGGCGAGGAAGAGCGCCGCCATGTTCTCGGCCGTGGGTTCGCCGTCGACGCGGGTCAGCTTCATGTTGATGGCGCCGGCTTCGAGAACACCAATCAGCGGATCTTCGGAGTTCAACCAGATGCCGTGATCGAAGTCTCGGAACAGCTCCGACCGCAGGCGATCGAAGTCCAGGAAGTCGACGGCGATGCCGGAGTGCGAATCGACCGGCGCTTCGACCCAGACAGTGATCCCCCAATTGTGGCCGTGCAGGTTTTCGCAGCCTCCGACATGATTCAGCAGGCGATGCGCCGCGGCCAATTCTCCCAGTTCACGAACGATCTTCACAGGTTCTCTCCTCAGCGCATCTTCATCATGCGTTCGAGCGCAACAAGCGCCCATTTCCGCGTTTCGTCGTCGACGCGAATAACGTTCTTAGGTTTCGACTCGGCGATCGAATCGAGCGATTCCGCCAGTGCTTCGGGGCTGATCCGGAACATGGTCGAGCACTGGCAGGCAAACGGCGCCAGCGACGCGATGAACTTATCCGGGTGCTCGTTTTTCAGGCGATTGACGAGATGATGCTCGGTGCCGATGGCCCACTTGCTGCTGGCCGGCGAGGCTTCCACGGCTTGAATGATGTGCTTGGTCGAGCCGGCCTGGTCGGCCTTCTGAACGACCTCGAACATGCATTCCGGGTGCACGATGACCTGGATGCCGGGCACGCGCTGGCGCCAGATGTCCGGGTGCGAGGGTTGGAAATTCTGGTGTACGGAGCAATGGCCCTTCCAGAGGACGACCTTTGCCTTTGCGTAGGCCTCCGGATCGTTGCCGCCGTCGGGCTGCGCGGGATCGTAGACGATCATGTCCTCGAGCCCGATCCCGAGGTCGTAGCAGGTGTTCCGGCCGAGGTGCTGGTCGGGAAAGAAGAGAAGCTTCTCGCCCTGCGCGAACGCCCACTCCACGATCATGCGCGCGTTCGAACTGGTGCACACGCCGCCGCCGTGGCGCCCGCAGAATCCCTTCAACGCCGCCGTCGAATTAATGTAAGTGATCGGGATGAACGTCGCATCGGTCGCGTCGGTCAGCACGTCCCACGCTTCTTCGACCTGGTCGATGTCCGCCATGTCGGCCATGCTGCATCCGGCCCGCATGTCCGGCAGAAGCACCTGAACGCTGTCCGGCGTCAGGATGTCGGCCGTTTCCGCCATGAAATGCACGCCACAGAAAATGACGTATTCGATGCCCTTCAACTCGGCGGCGAACAGGGACAGATCGAGGCTGTCGCCGCGGCGATCGGAGAAGTCGATCACGTCGTCGCGCTGGTAGTGGTGACCGAGGATCACAACGCGGTCGCCTAGCTCTTCCTTGCGACGAGCGATGCGCGCCTGCAACTCGGGGTCGATCGGTTCATTCCCCAGCAGCGGGGCTGTTGCGATCGGGACATCTGCCATGATGGGGCCTTTCCTTCCGACGGCGCCGCACGGGCGCCTGCGATTGCGAGGATGCTAGGCAGCCCGGCACGGGCCGGGCAATGCGTTTCCTCGCGGTGCCGGGTGCAAAGGGAATGCCCAATTGGAAGTCAGGCCAGATAACCTCTTATGCTCGCTTGATTTTCTGATTGCGCCAGCCGGGCGAAAATGATTGCGTTTTGCAACATCGCAAATCAATGTCTGGGGTGTCCAGGCAATGAACGCAGGCGTGCTCTTCCGCTGGGATGCGGGGTGTGATTGTGCGTATATTTGCCGTGCTCGTCTTTCTTTGTGCGTCGTCGTTCTCGACCGGATGCGTCTTCGTGGCCGGCGATTCGAATCCGTTTGTCATGGGGATTGGAAGTCTGCGTGTCACTTCGGCGGGCTGGCCGGATGATGAAGGAGCGCTCGCTGAGGCGACTGAGAATCGAGCCGTCGCAGTCGACACACAGATCGCAACGCCGCTTCTCTACCTGGGGTACTCGAACTCTCTCTCCGGAATCGTGGTCGGGCCTTCCAAACTGAGGACCACCTCCATTTACGTCCTTCGCGAACCAATCGAAGGAGAGAGAATCTCCAACACATCTCTGAAAAGAGGGCCATTCCTCTTTCACTTGGGCCAACGAAAGCCCCCAGGGGCAGAGCGGGTGGCAACGCGGGACTGGCTGGGCTCGGTCGGAGCAAAGATCGTCCGACAACGCGACACGCTCTCCCTCGGCGTCGGCTACCAGTGCCGGATGGTCGGTTCAGGCATCGCGGAGGACAGATCGTGGGGGTACGCGCTTTACGACGAAGAACCATGGATCCAAATCATAACGACCAGGACGTCGGTCGAAACTCTGAAAGGGGTAACGCTCAATGAACGCAAGGATTAGACTGACCTCGTATGTGCTGTTCTTGTTGGCGCTGGCGGTGGGGACGGGTTGTGGAATTGGCCAATCTCGTATGGCCTTTGTGACCAATACATCTCACGGAATCGATCTGGACACGATTCCTCCGCGAACTTCCATCGCGTTCTCCCGCCAGGTAGGCGTCATCGCCCCGCAATATCCAGGCGGGGAGGTTCCCCCCGCACTGGCGACTCTGAAGCGGGCGGATACAACGAATATGACCTGGATACAGAAGTCCGTAGCGACCGTTGGCAAGATCTTCGGCTTCGGAGTCAGCCAGAATTTCGCAACAGGGAAGGCCGCTTACAATCTTGCAGCCAGCACGGGGAAAATAGGAGATCAACCTCCAATGGGCTTTCGAGAGGCCGAGGCAGTCCGGATCAAAGCGACTAATGATGAACTACGATATGATCGAAACCACGGCCTACTGGAACTCGTAGTTGTCGATGGCCTTATCAAGGGACTAATTACAGGGTCGAAACTCGATCACAAGGCCAAGAACCCCTTCTTCTTCGGGACTAACACGAATTTCGGCCTGGATATTTCATACACACCGCAGGGCGCCCCCAAGTCTGTCGCGCTAGGTCTGAAGCGGCAGGAAGTCGCTGTCGTTGTTGTCTCACCGGTCCAAACAACCGACGTAGATGTCAAAGGGACGGCATATGTCGTTCCACACGTGCCATCCCTATTCGCCGGATTCTCGCTGGATGCGGGCGCGAATGGCACTGCGACCTCGATGGACGTGCAGGAAATCTTCGCAACGGGCACCGTGGCTGAGGCCATGGCAATGAACGGCAAGACGCGAGAGGAGATCATGAAGCCCGCCTTGTTGATCCCTAACGATGTCGCGAATAATCTCCCGGCACTCAATCGAGATCAGATAGACTTCAAACTCTGGCTGAGTGATCTTTACTGGAAATCTGACAAGAAGCGTCAGGAAGATATAGAGAAAATCGCCACTGACGAGTTCAACAAGAAGGGGGAAGTCAGTTCCATCCAGGAGGTCTTCGATGCGGAGCCCAATGAACTGACAGAGGAGCTAATGAAAGCCATCAGATCAAAGATTGGAAAACTGCCCCCAGCACCACCCGAAACACAGGCTGAAGAGGAATAGAGACATGGCAAAATATGATGCATCCACCCACGTGGAACCATTACACTTCACGGCCGACGATGGTGCACAGATGAAGACAAAAATCGAAGCCATCTGCGGACTACAAGCCAATCTGGGCCGCGAACTAAAAGCCGCCTTCCCAATGGTTGTTGACCAGAACAACGTCAAAGTGGTGCTGATCTTCCAAAATCGCTAGCGGCCCCTGTTTGGCGAAGGATTACTTCGCCATCCAACCAACCACGTCGGCAGCGTCCATGTAACGAATCGTGGCACTGACCCCGGTGGAATCGAATGCATTTCCGGTAGTGTCCGTGATGGCTCCGGGAACGAAAGCGGCCGTGATATCGCCGTATTCCGTCACGGTGGTCACGACGATCGTGTAGGGCCCGGCCCCCGAGCCGGACATGTAGAAGTTGGAGGCGCCGGCGTCCCCGGGGAAGGTCATGTCCATGGCGTTTTTGTCCATGCCCAGCACGGGCTCACTGAAAGTCACCGAGAAGCGCACCGGAAGAACCGTCGCCGGGACCTGCTGGGTCGAGGCCGGGGCGAGCGGAGACGTCATGTACGGCGCATTTGCATCGTAGTCGCGAATGAACGGTCCGCTGGAGGCAACATTCGGAACGGCGTTCCCATCCTCGGCCACGCCGGCCGGGATCGAGACTTCGATTCGCTCCAGCACCGAATCCGGAACAAGATCGAACGTGTAGATGCGACCATCGGTGGATTGGAAGTTCTCAACTGTGGCGTTGGTGACGACCATATCGCTTGCTTCAAAGCCCGTGACTGCACGCCGGAATGTCGCGGTTGCGGGAATCGGTGAATCCTCCGTCGGACTTGGAGAGTCCGAAGTGACGACGACGTTGAGCGGCTTCTCCTCGCCGGCGGCTCCGGCAAATCGATAACTGGCGTAACCGATTCCGTAGTCGTTCAGATCCAGGGGCGTGTTGCCGATATTCGTATCGGGAGGATCCATTGTCGGCAGGAACTGGTTCGAGAGATAATCGCTCACGTAGTTGCCGACGTACGCCAGGGCGCGAATATCGTCGCCCACTTGCAGATCGGGCAAACGATCGAGCGGAATTGCGACCTCGATACCGGTTGTCACCAGAGCCGGATCGGTGCCGACAAATTCGAAGTTGCTCTGCCATCCATCCCCCACACCATCGACGTTTGCGTTGTTCATGCCGATGCGGATTCCCTGACGCGCATCGATCATTGGATTGGTTGTGGCGCCGCTGTCGAAGTCGTCGGTCGAGCGTTCTTCCTGCTGACGGAAATCGACTTCGTGGAATGTCCAGTCGGCCGTGCCGTTATTGTACGTGTCGAAGAACTTGAATCCGAAGTAATAGTCCGCGTTCATACCCGTCGGCAGTACGCAGCCGTTCATGTAGCCGTACGCGAACCAATTGTCGTAGACCCAACTGATCCACGGAATCTCGTTTTCGCCGGTGTCGGGTTGGGAGGCATCGTCCAGGAAGAACCCCATCACGTTGCCGTTCGATTCCAGGTTCCCGGCCATGAAGACGTAGAGGAACTCGTCATCGTTGGCCATGTAGAGCGCGTTCAGCTCGCTGCCGCTCTCCATCAGAATGCCGGCCGATTGATCGCCGAATCCTGTACTGACGCCTTGAACGGCGATCGGAGGACCGTATGCATCGTCCAGCGTTCCATCGATGATGATGCCGGTCGGCTGTCCCTTGATCGCGAACCAGCCAAGTTCCGTCACGGGCGCCGTCACGCGATTGCGCTTCAAGTAAAACGTCGCATCGGCGACCTGAACCCACGAATTTGTTGTCGGATCGTCAGTCTGGCAGAGAGCGAGCGTGCCCTCGACCAGGCCGGCGATTTCATCCGGATTGTAGGAAAGGGTCAGCGAGGCACTCGTCCAGCCCACGCGGTCGGTGGTCAGTTGCCACGCGACGTTTGCTGTCTCAGATTCATCGCCGAGCATTCCCAGATGTTCGTCGGTGTAGTAATGCACGAGCGTAGTCTGCGAGGCTCCACCAGCCCCGTTGTCCGCGCCATCGCCATCGGAATAGTCGATCGCGACTCCCGAGTGCCCGAGACGTACGGGGGGAACCAGGCCGGTGCCGACCGGCGAGTAGCGTTGCGCGCCACCGGCGTCCGTCGCGCCGTCGCCCTCGATCACCATGAAATCTGTGCGGAAGATATTGGAACTGGGTGCGTATGCGAAGGCGTCTTCGAAATGATCGCCGTCGAAATCTGCAAACATCCCGGGCGGCAAGCCCAGGTTGTCGTCCTCGCTGCGGCCGGAGAGCGTGAAGAAATCATCCGCACTGGTCAGCGTGTGGATCACTCCCCACGACGTGAACGGATAATCGTACGCAACCACATGCCCGACCATGGTGGATGCGCCTTCCGCCCAGGCGAAATCGCCGTAGATGATCTGCGGCGTAGCGGTTCCGAGAAGATGCACGGGTGCCGCGCGATAGGCGTCGGAATCCGTCGTCGGTAGCAGCAACCGGATCTCGTTCCATGCGCTGGTGGCGGCGTCGGTGTCCAAGTCTACGATTTCACCGCGGAGTGCTGACGTTCCCGGCAGAATCGTGATGGTCACGTTCGTGGAGTTGCGTGAGGACGTAAAGAGGTCCAAGCCTTCTGCGCCATCGAAGTCCGCGAGCGCTCCGTCGGCCCCGAATCCTTCATCATCGCCGAGGATTCGCGTCTCCCCCGCCGGACCGATGGCGCCGTCGGTATCGAGCGTCAACGTCCCGGATGTAAGCGGGCCATAGAGGATGTACGCGTCGGCGGTTCCCTGCGAGGTTGCGAACAGATCGTTCCATCCGTCCCCGTCGACATCGCCGATCGCCGACGAGCCACCGAACTGATCCATGGTATCATCGCCAAAGATGCGCAACTCGCCGGCGGGACTCACGGCATCCAATCCACTCGTCGTCGTATCCAGATCGATGATCTGATTCGGCAAGATGGGAGAGCCCCAGATCACATAACCTTCGCCGGCGCGTCCCCGTCCTCCCGGATCGCCGTCCGGCGCTGCGATGAACAAGTCGTCGATGCCATCGCCGTTCAGATCGCCGGCGGTCATTGCGCTGCCCAGATGATCCGCATCGTCATCGCCGAGGATAAGAGTTTCACTTGTCCTTGGGGCTTCCGCGGCGGTCCCGAGCGTATACGATCCCGGCGCGAAGCTCTCCGCACCGTACAGAATGTAGATCGCGCCATTCCCCGTGCCGGCCAGTGTGTCCGCCATCGGCGCACCGATGGCCAGGTCGCCAACTCCGTCGCCGTTGAAATCACCGCCTGCGAGGGCGACGCCAAAGTCCGAGCTACTTCCGGGAACGCTGAATCGGATGATGTGGTGCTGGGCGAGTGTGGCGTCGGAACTCATCGTGTCCATGCCGAAGAAGTACGGATCGGTGAGGAGAATCTCCACGCGATCGGGTTCTCCGATTTCCTGGATGCCGAGACACAGATCGGGTCGGCCGTCGCCGTTGAAGTCGGTGTTTCCGCCCGTTATCTCGGCCCAATAGGGCCCGCCGTACTTCGCAAGGAAGTAGCGATTGCGGTTTTCGCCGCGGTATCGCGCCGAATCCGGCAACTGCGCGGAAGCGACCCCGGCGGCCGCAAGAATAACGATCAGCAGCAGACGTGAGACACGCATGCGACTTCCCCCGAATCAGGTTTCTACGAATGTCCGCAGGCTATGAGATGGAACCGGCCCTGTCGCAACAGGAAACGGGCGAGCCCCGTGGCATACCGGACTATGGATGGATATGGATGCGCTATCGACACTGGTCGCAGGCGACTTCGGGAGCAAGTCGGAATCCCGCCCCTCCCAAGGCTTGACTCCCCGGCATCGCATCCGCAGGGTCGGGCCGTTGCAGCAGCCACTTCCCCTCAGGACAGACGCCCGGTGGACGAACGGAAGCCCTCTTCTCGCTACAAGCGCACGGACAATGGCCTGCTGGTGGCCGTCGAAGGAATCGACGGTGCCGGCAAGACGACCCAGTGTCTGATGTTGCGCGATTGGCTGCACGAGCAGGGCGTCGGCTGCTCGATGTTCCATGAGCCCACCCACGGCCCGATCGGCGAGGAACTGCGGCGCCTGGCCCGCAGCGGACGCCTCGAACCGCAGCAGGAATTCGAGTACTTTCGCAAGGATCGCATCTACGACGTGGAGACGAACATCGCGCCGGCGCTGGCCCGGGGCGAGGTGGTGATCATGGATCGCTACTACATCTCGTCGATCGCGTACCAGGGCGCGCTCGGGCTCGACGCGGCGGAAATCCAGGCCGCCAATGAGGCGATTGCTCCGCGACCGGACCTGATCTTCCTGCTAGATGCGCCGGTGCGCGATGCGCTCGGCCGCGTGATCGAGCGCGACGACGCCGGACCCAATCTGTTCGAGCGCGAAGAGTACCAACTCGAAGTCCAGCGGCGGTTCGCGTTGCTCGACATGCCGGGAATCTGCCGGATCAACGCGGCCCGAGGCATCTCAGAGGTCCACGAAGAGATGCGCGAGATTGTGCCGCTTCCCCCATACGATTTCTTCGGAGCACCAAAGCGCGAAGGCTGACCCGCGCAAGACGTGCTTGCCCACACCACCGATTGACAGTAGACAACGCGTACCGAACGAAGCAACGGCATCCCCAAGGAGTGTGCGATGCGGCGACAGGTTGTTTTGCTGTTCCCGGTGTTCCTGGCGATCGCCCTTCTGCTTAATGCCCCGCACCTCGGCGGGTTTCTGATCACCGACGATCTTCCGATGCTCTACCGCACGTCGCCGCTGTCCGGTGCGGGATTCTGGGATTGCTGGAAGGTCTGGGGGAACGGATTCTGGCGCCCGCTGAATTGCGTGATGTTTTTCGTTCTGCAGCGAATCGCAGGATTCAATGCCCTTCCCTTCGATGTTCTGGCAGTGGTCATTCATGCCATCGTGGCGACACTGACCGTCGTCGTGGGCACTCGTGTGCTGCGACTGGCGATGGCTCCAGCGGTTCTCGCAGGCGTCCTGATGGTCGTGCATGTCGGCGCCTTTCATCCGCTCTCACAACTGAATGCCGCGTGCGATTCGACGTTCGCAGCGGGGCTGTTGCTCTTTGTTCTGGGCTGTCATGCATTACGAGAGAGCCCCACGCGTCTGGCAATCGCCCAATGGGTTGGTGGATTGACCATCTGCGCCCTCAGCAAAGAACTGGTCGTTCTCCTTCCCGTCTACTTCCTACTATGGACGGGAACGTGGCGTTGGAAAGCATTGTCGCCTCGGCAACGGATGGCCGGCGCTGTGACGCTAGCCGTCTCTGGCGCTTACTTCATCGCGCTCTTGCTGGGGCAGTTCCTGGCGGAGAATTCTTACTCGGGCGAACAGCGAGTCCTGCTGAACCCAGTTTCATTCGGGCGCCAGGTTGCCGATTACCTGTTCTCCGTCGGGGTGCCATACATCCACGTGGTCGAAGCCCCATTCGGAGCCATCTCCCTGTCGCACAACACTCTTTGGGGAATTCGTGGACTGATCGCGATTGGGGTCCTCGTGTTCGCATGGAAGTCCTGGCAGGGCGCAATTCCAAGGCAACAGACAATTCTCGCCGTTTCGTTGGTGCTGCCGCTGCTTCCCCCGAGCCTGCTCGCCGATCCCCCGCAAAGCCGGTATCTCTATTCTGCTCTCCCATTCTTTTGCCTGCTGCTGGCCGATGTGGTCCATCGCGCCCGGCGGCGGAGCCCATTACTCGGGCGATGGGCCTTCGGCGGAGTCTGCGTGCTCGGAGTCGTTTACGCGATGGGGTTCTATGCGTCCCCCACTGTCGATGCGACGAGGCAAACGGAGCGTGCTGTGGAGGCCTTTATCCACGACGCGAAGGGGTATTCGAAGGACTGGATCGACGGCACGATGATCTCCATCTACGCCCATCCGCACCCGGGACAGGGAGAGAGTCGGTGGGTTTACTCGCAACTCCTCTTCGAACTCTTCATCCCGGAGAAGGACGTCACGGTCGTGCTCGATCACATTGTCCCGGAGACCTCCGCGGCCTATGCGTTCGACTCGAATGTCCTGAGGCTCAGGCCGATCCCGCCGGGCAGCCATCTTTAGGGTGGCTAAGGTCGCGGCCTTGTGCTTGGCAATAGGCTCCGATTCGGAAGGAACCGGCACTCCATGACCATCCGCGTACTGCCACAGACACTGATCAACCAGATCGCCGCCGGCGAGGTGGTGGTCAATATGGCCAGCGTCTTGAAGGAGATGGTGGAGAACTCGATCGATGCGGGCGCCACGCACATCGATATCGAGTTGGCCAACGATTTGCGCGACATGACGATCGCGGACGATGGCTGTGGGATGGACCGCGACGACGCAGAGTTGTCTCTGCAGCGCCACGCCACGTCGAAGATCCGCACGACGGAGGATCTGTTCGCGATTCAGACGCGCGGGTTCCGTGGCGAGGCATTGGCGTCGATCGCGGCCGTATCGCGCCTGGAACTGCAAACGCGCCGACACGAGGATTTGTCCGGAACGCGAGTCGTTGTCGAAGGCGGCGCCATCGAGCGCATCGAAGGTGCCGGCTGCCCGGCCGGGACGCGGATCATCGTGCGGGACTTGTTCTTCAACACACCGGCGCGACGGAATTTCCTGAAGACCCCGGTCGGCGAATTCAACGCCGCGCTGCGAACGCTTGTCCGACAGGCATTGGCTGCGCACGAGGTTGGAGTCCGCGTTGTCAAAGACGACAAGGTCCATCTCGATCTGCCCGTGGGCCAGAGTCTCGCCGATCGGTTCAAGGCCTTGATGGGTTCGCAAGTCGAACACGGGCTGCTGGAGCTGGCATTCGACCGGCCGCCGGCTCGGGTTCGCGGGTACCTGGCGCGCCCGCTGAGCAGTCGCTCCGACCGTCGTTCTCAGTATCTGTTCGTCAACGATCGGCCATTTTCCAGCAAGCAAATCGCCGCGGCCATCGAGCAGGCCTGTCGCGGCTTTATCATGATCGGGCGCTTTCCGATCTTCTGCGTCTTCATCGACGTTCCTCCAGAGGAGGTGGACATCAACGTCCACCCGACGAAAGAAGAAGTGCGATTCCGCAACGAACGCTCGATCGCGGGCGCGTGCTATCATGCAGCGCGTCTGGCGCTCGAAGAACATGGCCACGTCCCAAACATGCAGTTGGGCGACGAGCAGGGACCGCAACCTGCCGAGCAGGAGTCGCGTCCGGCTCAAGATCCAGCCTTCTTCACGTCGCCGGAAGCTTTGGTCGCACGGGCGTTCGAGCGCAAACGCGCTCGCGAAGTGCAAAGCGATTGGATCGGCCTCGCCGCGCAGCAGGAGGACTTTCAGCCGCGTGCTCCGGAGTTCGCCCCCGCGCTGGGACCCGCCGAACGCGTCTCTGCCGAAGAGCCGGAAGCCGATGCGGAGCCCACTGCGCCCCCGCCAAAGCACTCCGCGCAATCGCCGATTGCTGCCGGCCCGGGCGAACGGCCCGAGCCAAACTTCTGGCGCCAGGGCTACGAACCCGAACCTCTCGGACAGATCGCGAACACGTACATCGTTGTGCGATTCGGACCGGACCTCTTGCTCGTCGACCAGCACGCGGCACACGAGCGCATTCGTTTCATCGAACTCCAGCAGCGATCGGCGGAGATTTCATCGCAGACGTTGCTTGTGCCGGAGACGTTCGACGTGCCTGCCGATCGCCGGGCGGCGATGGAGACGCTGGCGCCCGCGCTGCAGAACCTGGGATTTGAGGTCGAGGAGTTCGGCGGCTCGACCTGGAGCATCACCGGTGTCCCAAGCGATCTGCAGAAGGTCGATCCGAAGTCATTGATCCTGGACTTGTTGGATGAATTCGAAAGCGCACCGCGAATCAACCGCGTCGCCGACCTGCGAGAGAAGATTCTGATCCGCGCGGCATGTCACTCGGCTATTCGCGCCGGGCAAAGGTTGACCGCCATGGAAATGGAAGAGCTCCTTCGCCTGATGCGCCAGCACCAGCTCTCGTTCACCTGTCCCCACGGCCGCCCGACCGTGATTCGGCTGGCGAAGGATGAGTTGGATAAGCAGTTCAAGCGGATCGTGTGATCGCGGCTTCAGCCCTGGTAAGTTTTCTTCAGATACTTCACCGACTCTGCGATGAGCTCCCGCAGCACCTTTGCATCCACGTCTTCCAACTTCTTCACATACAGGCAGCCCTTGCCGTTCTTGTACTTCCCCAACTTCTCCATCAGGTCCTCGTAACGAGAGAACCCCGCCATGATGTAGATGCTGAAGGCTTGCTTGCGTGGTGAGAAACCGGTCAAAAACCAGTCGCCTTCGCGGCCGCTGGCGTACTTGTAGTGATAGTGCCCGAACCCAACGATACTGCCGCCCCACATGCGGGGTTCTTCGCCGGTGATTTCTTTCATCATCGCCAGGATCGCAAAGGCATCCTCGCGGCGCTTGGGGTTCTCGACGGAGTTCAGGAACTCCTCAACACTGCCGTCATTCTCTTTGGTCTTCAACTCAGCCATGGCGTCTCTCCAATTGAAGGCTCAGGCTCCTTCATAGGCTTCTTTGATCCACCCAAGCAGTTCCTTATCGATGTCTTTCTCGGTCGCGATCCGAACGCGGTGGCTCACCATCGCATTGAAACTGCCGGAGGCTTCAAGTCGGTCGGTCGGAGCCTTGCCTGGCAGATTGATCCCGACGTCGATTCTCGTGGCCGTGGAGGGCTGAATCAGCCCGAACTGCTTTGAACGGCGCAAACTGACGTAGGACTTCTTCGGGGCGATTTCCACGTCCTTGCCAAACTTCCGGATTTCCTTGATGAGCTTCTCGTAGATTGGGCGCAGATCGGCCTTCTTGCCGCTATACTGGCCGGCAATCAGGTCGTCGCTCGGCTGCGCACTGGCGGCGCTTCCGAGAGTCTCGTGGGCAATCAGATTCGCGTATCCGTGGGTTACGCCGTGCTCGGATTTAAGCCGTTTGACGATCTGCCCGTGTTTCTTCTCCTCCCACTTCGCGACGATCTTCTTCCATTCAGGCAGAGTCTTGCCGGTTTTCTCCTTCAACGCTGCAATCATCGACGCAGCCATTTCTTCCGGGGATTTCGCCATGGTGGTCTTCCTTTCGAAGGTCAGAGCGGCCAGTTTTCGACGCGCTGGCTCTTGGGCGAGATGGGCTCCATTATTCGGAACAGGACAAACAGAAGGCGAACGCCGAGCGCCGGCTTTCCAGTCTCCACAACGCGCTTCAGGGTGTTCACGATTAACTTTCCGCCCTGAAGCATCTGCTTGGCTGTTTTCGTTCCGGCTGGAAGGTCCTCAAGCGTCATTGTGAATTGCGTGCCACCATCCTTCTGCTCGAGATCGTAGATCACCTTGCAGGGCGGATCGTCGCAGTTTGTGAACTTGAAAGTGTGCGCGTAGCGGCGCGGAGGATCGAATTCGAGGATCTCGCCCACGACGCCGACGAACTTCCCACTCTTCGTGCGCATCTGCATCTTCTCGCCGGGCTTCAGTTCCCTGGTGTGCAATTGCGAGTTGAACATGCAGGCCTGCGGCTTGTCCTGCCTGGTGATCTCCTTCCAAACCTCCTCGATGGGTCCGTTGATTTGAACCCGGAACACAGCCTTGTCGCTGTCAGCCATCGTTGTCGCTCCTTTGGGATTCGATTCGGTACTTCATCGCGGTCATCTCAGAGGCCCAGAAGGAACTGAATTCCGTGGACCAGCGATCGTAGATCATCTGGATGGGCACCGGATTGAAGTACAAGTGCCGAACCCTCCCCACCTTGCGCGAAACAACCAGATTGGCGTCCTCGAGAAAACGGAGGTGCTTGAGGATCTGGATGCGGCTGACTTCGAAGAACTCCGCCACGTGGTTGACGCTGCAACCGGGCGAGTCCTTCAGGATGTCCAGAATCCGCCGCCGATCGGAATTGGCGAGCGCCCGGAACGTTGCATCCATCTCCTCATCTGCTATCATGTAACCATTTAGTTACCCATCAGCCCCGCCATGACAAGAGGAAAATACCGTGGGTACATAAATACTCAGAATCTGTGCACGGGATTGCACATTTCCCAACGTCCAGGTGCGATACGGGTTTCGCAGACAGCAAGTAAAGTTTCTGTTTTCAACGACCTACAGTTTATAAGCTGTGCCTCTTTGACCACCCTGGGAATTGTGAGACTGGTATGAGGTCTGCAAATAGGATGGTTTGAACTACGAGACTGACGCGCGAACTGGGAAGCTCGATGGGCACGACTCGTACCTATAAGGGAAGAAATCAGGGACTGATTATGGGGATTTTCGATCAAGTGAACGAAGTCATCGGCGCCGTGAAGGGCTGGTTTGACCGGTGCGAGGAAGAGCGCCGTCAGGAGGCCCTGGAGGTTCTTCATCCTCCGCGGCAGGAGAGCGACCGCGATGACAATCTGGGCGAGGACGCCCAGGGGCGGTTCTTGAACTTCGATGGCAGCAAGAAGCCCCAGCGTGGCTTGATGGACGATCCGACAACGGACGTTGCTGCCCCGCCGCTGACTCCCCCGCCCCCCACTGGACATAGCCACGCGCCCGCCCATCCCGAACATGCCCACATGACAAAGGGGAAAGCCGATCCGCGGACTCCGCCCACGCCAGGCGAAGTGGCTGGACTACGGCACCGAGGCAAGAATGTGGAACCCGATTCGGGCGGCCTGATTCAGAACGAAACGAACGATACGATGTATAACGCCCGGAACCAGGTGGTCGCAGTCATTCACCAGCGCTACGCGAAGTTTGGCGATTCGATCGCGACCGCGGTTCTGACGAAGGCCTTCATGCCGAATGGGCTCGAGCTATTGCTGACGAAGTTAGGCCTGGGATCGGTTGGATCGCAGTTCGAAGATCACGAGCAGATCGTGCGCTTCATCGATCGCGAAGGCGTTGCGGAGTTCTGTCGCCGCGCGGGCATTCGCTACAACGAGGAGAAGACAAAGTCTGAGCGGCAGACCTACGAAGAGAAGCAAAAGCGACGCCGCACGTCACAGAATTTCGCCCGCCAGGCGAAGAACGGCGGCGTCTCACCCACGATGGATCTAAAGAAAACTGGTATCAAGCCAGTGAAGCTGGAGAAGGCCGAGAATCTTCCGCAGTTCCAGTCGCCTGCCCCCGCCCCGCCGAAGGATCCAGGCACTGACTGAGGTCCAGGGGTTTCATGAACAAGGCGCTCGAGTCCTGCGCGAACCATCAGCAAATCAAGAAACAGAATCCCGGTCTGGGTCGGTAATCAGCGCCAGCGCTCGGGCGGCGCGGGAACGCGGTAGCGGGAGCCGGGGATGGCTTCCGACAACATCCGCACAAGCAGTGCACACGGCAACCCCACCACGTTGAAGTAATCCCCCTCCAGGTGATCGACGAATCCGCCGGCCTCTTCCTGAATGGCGTAGGCTCCGGCCTTGTCGAATACACGCCCCGTCGCGATGTAGTCTTCAATCTCCCGTTGCGATAGATTGCGAAACACAACATCGGTGGTTTCCGAATCGAGCATCGCTTCGGGCCGGCCAGCAATGGCAACGGCAACGCCGGTGATGACCTGGTGGGAGTCGCCGCTCAGGCTGTGCAGCATGTCGCGGGCGGCTTCTGCGTCGCTGGGCTTGCCATACAATTGGAGACTCTTCGTCACCACGGTGTCCGCACCGATCACGACGGTCCCTTCGGATTGGGACTGGGCAACGTCCATAGCCTTCGCATAGGCGGCGCGGATGGCGAATGTGCGCGGATGATCGGCCGGGATGGCCGATTCGTCGACGCCGGAGGGAATTACTTCGCATTCGATTCCCATGCGGGCGAGCAGTTCACGCCTGCGCGGCGAGTTGGATGCGAGAACAATCTTCGGTTGGGTCATTGAGTCATTTCTCTTCGGGCAATGAATCGGCGACGCCCAGCAGCGGCGCGATGTCCAGTTCCAGCACGACGATCCACTCGCCGGTGGGAAGCTCTTCGCTTCGCAATGTGCGGGCCGCCCGAATTGCTCGCGAGCAGGCCTCGGCCATCACGGCGTTGCGGTGCATGAGGTCACCCATCCGGGTTTTGCTGTCGAGCGGAACGAGTTGGATCTGGTCGATAAGGTCCGCGCGGGCGCGACGAAGGGCCTCTCGTTGAGCAGTCAGTTGTGCCTGAGCATCTTCGCGTCCGTCGGTGGGTTGCACCAGTTCGGCGCGAACGCCGCCTCCGGAAGAAAGGACTGCCGCCGCCAGTCCGCCCAGACGCATCTCCAGCGCGATGCTGACATCGCCCTCATCCCAGTCCGCCCGAAGGTCTTCTTCGGCGGAAGCAAGAGCGGCTTCAAGCGCGCGCGCCACAGGCGGGTTTTCTTTGGCAAACTCAGCCAGGTTCTTGTCCACAACTGCAGGCAATTCGTCAGCCTGTCGCCGCAGGTCGGCCTGGGCTTCGCCGCGTGCCGCCAAGACGGCACCGGCGTATGGAACGCCGGGAGGCGCATCGGTTTCGCCTTCGATCGGGGCAACCGCCGATGCGCGCAATATCTGACGCGCCCAGGGGATGGAGACTGGAGCCTGCAATTCCGGAGCGGGGGTGCGGGTTTCGGCTCCCGCGATGGGAGCGCGCCCTTCGCCGGTGACGAGCCATGTGGCCGGACGATTCGCGGCACAGCCAAAAAGAAAGAGCGCGACAGAGACAATCGCCGCCAGTCCCACTCGGGAAGTCAGAAGTGCACGCGGCGAGTTCATCAGTCCTGCTGACCGCGCGGGAAGATGCGGCGACGAACGCGCATCCGACCGGTGGAGTTCAACTTCTTCAGCGACCGCTGAAACCAGGTCCAAGGCATCAGCACCGATTCCTGGAAGACGTTCGAGTTGGCAACGTAGATCGACGTCGCATCGGAACCGGCCGCCAGCCGGTGGAAGCGCGGCGCGCGGCGACGTGGCAATTGCACTTCATCGACGACGGCAATGGCGTCCTCTCGGAATGCCAGCCGACGCCGGAACTGAATCGATGTGCGGGCCTTTCCGGTGATCAGAATCTTCTGCAGCAGGAACCGGACAGCATTCGCATGGAAGCGCCCGATGGTCAGCAGCAGTACGCGAAAGACGATCTGCTTGAACGGTGTCGACAAGGGTGCGCGACGGCGTTGAAAGACGCCGGAGACTTCGATCTCCAGGTGATCCGGCGCGATCTTCACTTTGTTGCGGTCGACGATGTGTGTCACGACCACGCGGCCGTCGTCCAGTTCACCGATCAGGCCCGTGTCGCTGGCGATTGGGCCTTCGCGGTCGAAGGCTTTGAACACGCCTCCCTTGTTCGCCGCCGCGACAGCGTGGTACTGCGGGCCGCGCACGACGAGCATCTCTGCGCCCTCGAACCACTTCGCTGTCAGCTTCTTGGGCAGATCGATTGGCTTGCCGCGCTCCGGCGAGTAATCCCGCCAAGCCTGCATCCAATCGTAGACGTAGTGCGCCGCCATGCGATCGTCGTCGTTGTAATAGCGGCGCCGCTCGGGCATCGAGCGCTGCAGGAAGGTCTCCGCAATATTGGCGGCGTTCGGGAAACGAGACGCCATGACCTCGAAGCCGTGCGGATAAAAGTGGTACGTGTTCCGGCTGCCGTACTCGCCGCCGTAAGAACCATCCGGGTGCATGAAGTTGACCGCGAAGTCCACAGCACGACCGATCGGTTCGATCAGGCGCTCGTCCTGGGTCTTCTGCCAGAGCTTGGTCAGGAACCCGATGCTGCAGGTGTGGTAGCCGGGGTCCGCGCCTTCGTACTCCTGGAACCAGCCTTCGGGATCCTGCCAGCTCAGGGTCAGATCGCGGAAAGAATTCGACGCCTTCAGGAAGCGCTTCTCGCCCGTCAGGATGTACACATTGTATAGCGCCAGCGCCGCGAAGGCCTGGTGGTTGGCTAACTGACCGGTTTCGTTGTGCTCGCGCAACCAGTCGCCACGAAGCGCAAAGAACTCGAGGTGACGCGGCTCGCGCAGATCGAGTTCGATCGCACTTTCCGTCATGGCGTAGAGACTGAACACCAATGCGCCGAGCGCGCGCTCGAACGGGAAGTAATCGTCGCAGGAACCATTCGGATAGCTGGATTCGCGGGCGAAGTCGATGCCGGCCTCGACGAGTTCCTTCATCCGAGGCAGTCCGTAATACGGATTGTTCGGCATCTGGAGCTTGTACGCCAGCGCCAGCGGCAGGACGAATTCCTGGTTCATGCCACACGGGAAGTCCATCGTCCGGTAGTGCCAGTACTGACGATCGAAGCAGCCGTACGTGCGGCTGAACGGGTTCTTGTCCGCCATCAGAATCAGGCGCGGCAAAGCACGCAGCGCTTCGTACGCGTACCAGTCCCGGTGACCGGGCTGGGGTTGAGGAAACTCTTGAATATCAGGCAATGGACAACCTCGCCGGTGGGTTCTCGTCGACCCGTCAGGGGACGAGAGGACCGGGCGCAGTGTCAATGCGCACGTTCTCCAGGTAAATGGGCTGCGAACTGATGGTCGGATTGAAGCCCATCAGATCGAAGGCCAGGTAGAAGCCGTTCTCATCGATGTCGTCAGGAATGACAGCGTACATGACGAGGTCGTTCCCATCGGCATCGGGAATCACACCCGTATAGCCCGCCGCCAGGGAAGCCGTCGTCATGGTCTGGTAGTACTCGAACGTCCACGATCCGAAGCGCATACGGAGGTCGGAGACGATGCGCTCGTCGGGCTCGTCGCAAGACAGCGTGCTGGTGATCCGGACGATTGTGCCGGGAGTCATTTCCATCCGCGCGCTGCTCCAGAAGCCGAAGCAGGTGTTACTGCTTGGCGCCAGCCAGAGCGCGCCGCGGCCGATGTCGTGCCCGTGCGTCGGCACATCAAACAACGATACGTAATCGAAGAATTGCCAACCTTCTGCGTCCTGGTCGAAAGTGAATTCCCGGTACGGGCTGAACTGGCTGTCGAAAGACGCGCGGTCGATCTCGGTCGCGTCGATTTCCTCGAAGTCGAACGGCGTCATGGCCTTCGTGCGGGCTGGCGAGCGTCCGAACTCCAGCATGTCGAGCGACAGGGTGTAGTAAAAGGGCGTGGTTCCGGGATTAGTCCGCAGGCTTCCATTCTGGAAGTCGATGATCTGATAGTAGTCGCGGCCCGATTCGGGCGGCGCGAGGACTTGGTTCTGCGCCGGCACGAAGGCGGACGAGAACGAAAGCTGATTCAGCAGACCGTTCTGGCGCATACGGACTTCCGGCATTCCGGCGATATCCGGGCCTGCCGATGCGATCCGATGACGCATCTGGAGGAGCGTGTCCGGCGACTGGATGTTCGGCATGCCCTCGATGATCGCACCACCGTAAGATTCTTCCTTGATCCCGCCAAACTCGATTCGACCAGGGATGCTGCGGAGGCTTATGGGCTCCCATGCGAGCACATCGACGAGTTCCCAGCCGTCGAGGAAACTGCCGAATCGATAGGAGGTCGTTTGGCCTGCTTCAAGTGCGCCGATGTCGAGAACGTCGTCCTGCTCGTTGCCTACTCCGGCAACATCAAACAGCCGGGGAACGCCCATCGCGTCGTATTCGAATCCAGCATCGTTCAGCGCAAGCCGGTCGATCGCCGAGGCGCCGTCCGCCAGGCGGAAATCTTCATTCGCAGAATCGACGAACAGGAACTCGTCCTCGACCAGATTTCCGAACTGCGTGCCGTCGTTGACGAGGCTTGTGTTGATCGCCTCGGCCGTCAGAACCGGCGTCGTCCCAGCGTCCAGATAGGAGCCGAGAATGTTCTTCGCGAAGATGTTCTCCGAGATCTCGTCGCCGACGGTCTGCTCGGCTTCGCTGACGCCGTAATCGTCATTCTCGGCAAAGATGTTCTGCCGAACCTTTGGCAGCGACTCATCGATGCGCAGGCCCGCCTGACGGTTCTTGGCGATCGTATTGTTCGAGATGATCGCCTGCGACCCGGCTTCGAGGAGAATTCCGTCCTCGTTCAATGAGACGATGTTGCCGATGAGTTGTGGCGACGTTCCCTGGCAACGAATACCCGCGTCGGTGCTGCGATGCACGAAGCTGTTCTGCACGAGGCCGGTGGCGTTCTCGAAAAAGCTGATGCCCTCCGCATCGCTGCGGCGTACTTCGGTCCGGACGATCGTCGCGGTGGAGTCTCCCTTCACAACAATGCCGCGGCCGCGATGGTCGATGAAGTAGCACCGATCGATCAGAACATCGGCGTTGTTCGTCACCTCCACGCCCGAGAGGCCGGTGATGAACTCACACTTCACGATGGTCGGCGAGGCATCGCCCTGCACCCGGATCGAGGCACCCGTCGAGCCTTCGAAATCGCAATTGTCGATGATCGAGTTGTCGCGCGCTTCGATGCTCCAGTACCCGCCGGTCAGCGTCATGTAGGCGACACGAGCGTTGTCCTCCAGAACAAGGCCGCCCTTGCCAAGCCCGGACGACAGTGTCACGCGCGACACAGAGAGCTTGTCGGCTTTGAAATCGCCGTCCTGAACGCCACCGATCAGTTCGCGGCTGCCGGAGAGAACAAGCTGGCCGGTGGTCGCGTAGTCGCCCGCCGCCACGACGATGCGGTCGGCCGGCGAAGCGAAGGCCTTCATCACCGTCTGGAACGGCTCCGCGATGGTTCCTTCCCCCTCGTCGCTACCGTTCGTGGACACATAAACGGTGGTCTGGGCGAAACTTGAAGAGGCGAGAGCTAAGCCAAACAAAACGAATACAAAAGCGCGAAGAGCAGACTTGTAAGAGAGGTGCATAGACTGGTTACCAATCCCCATCCGTGGAGTCGTTGTTTTACTGGCGTGGAGAGGCTGGCAAGTCAATGGGAATGGGGCAAACGAAACTGCCCGAGGTTCCCCCCGGGCAGTTCGTTGCATTCATTTGAAGCGACTCGGTGCCTCAGATGTGAATCGCCATATCCTCGGAGGCCGCGGCGGCTTCCATGATCGCTTCCGACAGGGTCGGGTGCGCGTGGATGGCGTGGTGAATGTCCTCGGAAGTCGCTTCGAGGGACTTCGCGAGACCCAGCTCTGCGATCATCTCGGTCGCCTCGGTGCCGACGATGTGGGCGCCGAGAACTTCGCCGTACTTCTTGCCAAAGATGATCTTCACCATGCCTTCGGGATCGCCGCCGGCCACGGCCTTGCCACTGGCGCGGAAGGGAAACTTCCCGACCTTGTATTCGAGGCCCTTGTCTTTGCAGGCTTCTTCAGTCAGGCCAACGCTGGCGACCTGCGGCTGGCAGTATGTGCAGCCGGGAATGTTCGAGTAATCGATCGGGTGCGGGTTCATTCCCTTCAGGTGCTCGATGGCGTGAACGCCCTCGGCGCTGGCGACATGAGCCAACCAGGGTGCGCCGACGACGTCGCCGATCGCGTAGATGCCGGCGACGCTGGTGCGATAGTGCTCGTCGACGACGATGTGATTGCGCTCGGTCTTCACGCCGATTTCTTCGAGGCCGATGTTCTCGACATTGCCCTGGACGCCGATAGCCATCAGGACCTTCTCGGCCTTCAGGGTCTCGGGCTTACCGTCCTTGCCCTTCTTGAACGTGACTTCCGCGCCGCCCTTCTGGGTCTTGACGGAGTCGACGAACACGCCCGTGCGAATGTCGATTCCGCGGTGCTTCAGGGCCTTCGCGACGATGGCGGAGCACTCGCGGTCCTCAACGGGCAGAATTGTCGGCAGGGCTTCAAAGACAGTGACCTTCGTGCCGAGCACAGCATAGAAGTAGGCGAACTCGATTCCGATCGCGCCTGCGCCGACGATGGCCAAGGACTCGGGCTGCTTGTCGAGGCTCATGGCTTCGCGACTGGTGATGATGGTCTTGCGATCGATCTCCACGCCAGGAAGCGTCCGCGGGCGAGCGCCCGTCGCGATGATGATGTTCTTCGCCTCGACTTCCTTCTTGCCATCCTTGCCGTCGACGACGATGCGGGTCTTGGATTTCAGCTTCGCCGCGCCGTGGATGGCCGTGACCTTGTTCTTCTTCATCAGAAAATCGATGCCGGAGGCCATCTTGTCGGCCACGCCGCGGCTACGCTTGACGATCTTGCTGAAGTCGAACTGCAGGTCCTTGCAGGTGATCCCCCAGTCGCCGCCGTGCTTGATGTGATCGTAGACTTCCGCATTCTTCAGCAGGGCTTTGGTAGGGATACACCCCCAGTTGAGGCAGATGCCGCCGAGGCGATCGCGATCGATGACCGCCGTCTTAAATCCAAGCTGAGCCGCCCGAATTGCGGCAACGTATCCGCCGGGGCCTCCGCCGATCACCGCAACGTCGAATGAACTGACTGCCATGGGTATCTCCTGTATCGTAAAGGGTCTGTATCTCGAAGCCTATGGGACGGGATGGGTCCGATAGGGTGCTTTCGTTTTCACGGCCATGGGGGTAACGCAAGAATCGGGCAATTGCGCTCAGGGCCTCACTGGTGGCTCGGCGGCATCTGAGCAGGATAGCCTGAGGTGTCGAAATATAACGTCTCCGGGAAAATCCGGTACTGTGGCCCGAACTGGTCGATAAAGTAGGCGGAATATCCGCGCAGGAAGACAAAGACGGGCAAGAGTACGACACACCGGACGACGGGCAGGGCTGCGATGCAGCAAGTCAAACAGGTCAGCACGCCAGCCAGCAAGCCGACTGCAATAGAGATGACTATCTTCATCAGAAGATAGAGGAAGAACGTGCCGAGATTCGCGGTCATGAGAGCCCAGGCATCCTTGAGTCCCTCAGTCGCCGTGCATCGCCGGGCGTACATGATGGGGACGACGAAGTTGTCGATGAAGAATGTCAGCAGGCCCATCCCAATCCCCATGAAGATCATGATCAGAACCACGACGACGATTGTGACGATTGTCGGAGTCGTGAACTGGTCCGCCTGGAGATCCGAGTATCCGATCAGTGCACCCACACCCAGAAGGATCGCGCCGATGACAAACCCGATCGTGTAAATGACGGCTCGCAGCATGAATAGCGAGTTCCCCTCGCGCTGAAACTCGTTCCATGGGCCACGAATCTCTGCTGTATTGTGGGCGAGATTCGCGAGGAAAGCGAAGTCGGCGCGACTTCGCAGCCAGAAGACCAGCATCATGAAGAGATAGCTGATGATGAGGACGAGGATCGTCCCTGCGAGGATCCATGCAAGGTTCGAATCGATCCAACTGACGACATCGTCAAGGGATCCGGAACCCGGTCCTCCCCCGCCTGGTCCACCTCTCCAACTGCTGCCGAAGTTGGCACCCTGGCGCAGGAAGTCAGTCAGCCATGCCAGGAATCCGAGGATGAACCAACGGCCGATATCGAAAGGCTCGAAGCAGATCATCCGAGTCAGATCGAACGCGCTGGACATCGGGGTTGTGACAGAGGGCTGGAGAGGACCGTGGATGCCGCTGGACGGCATCTCGGGGGGCGGACCTTGGGGTGTCTGATCGCTCATCGGTCCAGTGGTCCCTGTCTTTTGAACTCAGTCTTTCTCGCCGGCGGCAAGCTCGGCTTCGAGGGCGGCCTGGTTCTGCTGGTCTCGCGTCAGTTCGGTTCTACAAAGGTCGGCGTAGCGCCCGCCGCGGGCAAGGAGTTCTTCGTGGGTGCCGGTCTCGACGATCCGGCCTTCTTCCATCACCACCAGTCTATCCGCGTTTCGAACGGTCGAGAGCCGGTGGGCGATGACGATCACGGTGCGATCCTTCATCAGGCGGTCGAGCGCTTCCTGCACGAGCGCCTCGCTCTCGTTGTCGAGCGCGCTGGTCGCTTCATCGAGAACGAGAATCGGGGCGTTCCGCAGCAGGGCTCGGGCAATGGCGACGCGCTGCCTTTGGCCGCCGGACAATTGGCCACCGCGCTCGCCGATCCGCGTGTCGTAGCCGTCGGGCAATTCAGAGATGAACTGGTGGGCATTGGCCGCTTCGGCAGCAGCCTGGACCTCTTCCATCGTCGCATCGCGTCGGCCGTAGGCAATGTTATAGAAAATCGTCGTGTCGAACAGGATGGTTTCCTGCGTCACGATAGCGATCTGCTCGCGGAGGCTGCGGAAGGTCACATCGCGCAGATCGTGTCCGTCGATACGGATCGAGCCCTTTGTCGGATCGTAGAATCGAGGCAGCAGCCGAACCATGGTCGACTTGCCGGATCCCGACGCGCCGACGAGAGCGTAGACCTTCCCCTTCGGGATCTTCAGGGTGATATCGCGCAAGACAAGATCGCGTGTCTGCGTGTAGGCAAACGAGACGTCATCGAACTCGATGTTCTCGGAGATCTTCGGCAGTTCGATGGCGTCCGGCTTCTGAACCACGTCCGGCGTGGCATCAATGATCTCGTAAATGCGGTCGGCGCTCGCGAGGCCGCGCTGGATTTTGACGTATCCGCTCGAGAGGCCCTTGAGCGGCTTGTAGAAGCGGGTCAGCGCGACGAGGTAGACGATGAACTCGGCGGCATTCATCGTTTCCTTCTTCATGACGAGGTATCCGCCGAGGATCAGGACCACGCCCATCGCGGCGGTCGTGAGGATATCGACGACCGGGCCCGACGCGAGGCGAAGACGCATGCGGCGGATCTGGCGCTTGAGTTGCTCCTTCGAGACGCGCTTGAAGCGTTTCCGTTCGTGGCGTTCCGTGTTGAAGGCCTTGACGATCTGCATTCCCTGGATCGTCTCCTGCATCACGTCGATCAGGTAGGCGTCCTCCTCCGCGTCGGCCTTGCTCATGCGGCGAAGGGCCTTGCCAACGAGCGCGATCGGCACGACGATCAGGGGGACGGCCACGATTGTAATCAGCGTGATCTTCGCATTGATGATCAGCAGGACGATCAGCAGGAAGACGATCTGGAACGGAACCATGATCGATTGAGTCAATGACGACTGCATGATCTGGCGAACCTGCCCCACGTCGCTGCTGAGGCGCGCGATCAGGTTGCCGGAAGTGCGCACCTGGAGCGCGGACATATCCAATTCGAGACAGCTCGCGTACAGGTCCACCTTCAGTTTTTGAAGTGCGCAGTAGATGACCTTCGTGATGTTGTATTTTGCCTGATACTCCAAGAAGGACTTGAAGACTGTTGCGATCAGAATGAATGCAACGATCCAGTTGATTGCGTTTTCGCGGTGATCGATCAGGAACTCCTGGATTTCCTCGCGTCCCTTGTCTTTTCGCGCAGAGAGCCAAATTTCGGCGTCCTCAATGAACGCGAATCGTTCCTTGAAGGATTCAACGGCATTCTTTGCAGTGTCCTCGGCGTGGGCGCGCTTTTCTTTCAGGATGCTCTCGTCGTGCTTTCTGGATGCTTCGTACTGCTCCTCGCGCGCCTCGGCCGTCTCGGGATCGAGAACCATTTCAATCACCGGAATCATCGGGAGCAGCGCCGCCGCGGCGAGGAACCCGGACAGGAAGGCCGATCCAAAAGCCATCAGAATGGCCTTCTTGTAGGGAAGCATGTAGCTCAAGACGCGGAACAGAAGGAGCCTGTTCTTCACGATCGAGCGCTTCTCGTTCTTTACCTTTTTCTTCTTTTTGGCCACGTGGCGTGAGAGGCCTTTCTACAACCGTGCAGATAGGCGCTTGGGCAGCCTGCCCAAGCGTCCGCAGACTCTGCTCGCCTCCCCCCAACCCCGTCAAGGGCAGTGCCCGCCCGAGCGGTGGCACACAACTCTCTCCTCCTCACCCCGACGACACATGATCATCCGCATTCCGGAAGGTTTTTCCGAATTTTCACCTCTCGGGTGCGAGAAATGACAAGGTTGGGGCCATGCGTTTGACCATTTCGATTTGGGCATGGAGCGCGCTGGTGTTGCTCCTGCCGGCAGCCATTCGGGCCGCCGATCCGCCTGTCATCTACGATGTCACCGACATCACCGGCTGGAGCGAAGTGCAGTTGGCGACGATCCCGTACTTCCGGCACGCGGTGTTTGTTCTGCCATGGGGCGGGTCGAACCTGTCGCCGCGGGCGCGCAACCACGCAGGCCAGATCGTCGGCGTCGCGGCGAGCAACTCCGACTACGCCGCCTACTACGAGAGCAATGTGCTCACGTACAAGACCTGGCTGGGGCAGTACTACTGGTCCTACACGACCTGGGATGGCGATGATCTGCACTTCTATAATGGATACGTTCGTTTCGCCCGCCTCTACGATGTGAACGCATCGGGAACCTCAGTCGGCGAATCGACCGTTCAAGGATCCGGCAGCAGCTCACTTGGTTGGTCATCCCGGGCGATCTCCTACGATCCGGCCACGTCGGAATCGCTGGTGGTACTGACGCCGGAATATTTCCGCGGAACGGCGCTGGGGATCAACAATTCCGGCACGATCACGGGCTGGGTGGCGGACGAGAGCTCCCCCACGCGCGGATTCCGCCGGATGGCGGATGGGCAGTTCGAGCTTCTCGATGGTCTGAGCATCAGTTCCACAAAGGGGATCGCGATCAACAATGCGGGGCTGATTGCAGGCGAAAGCTATGCGGCGTCCTTCGAACCCCACGCCGTCGCCTTCATGCCAGGAACGACACAACCGATCGATCTTGGTTTGCCTTCGAACGGTGTGTCGGATGCCGGGACGGCCAACGGAATGAACGAATCGGGAGCAATCTGCGGCGCGGTCTGGGCGAAGGCCCAATCGTACGAGCACTTCGCAGCGGTCTGGCTGCCGGTCTCGGAAGGGCAATGGGAAGCCTGGGACTTGAACGAAATGCTGTCCGGCGGAGACGTGCTTCTGGAGAATGCCCGCGCGATCAACGACGAAGGGCTGATCCTCGCAACCGGCCGCCCGGATGGCAGCGATGTGTTCGGGTCGCGCACCTACATCCTGACGCCGCAAGGAACGGATTGGAACGCCCCCGCAGGAGCCTGGGTGGTGTATTAAGTATTACTTCCGGAACTGCTCGACGAGAGTATCGCATTCAGCCCATTCCTCAACACTCTCCAAAGGCATGATCAGGATGATGTCCCCATCGCCGGACATCTCATCGTAGATGAGCGGTTTAAGATCAATCACCGGGTCGGCAATTTCAGGGGGAAGTGGCGCCCGCGGGTTGATGTCCCAATCGCCATCGGGGCCGGGCGAATAGACGAGCAGATGCGTGTTTGTGACGTAGACGCCGAAGGTCGCATAGGAGTCGTCCGAGTAGGGATCGCGCGGCAGGAACTTGCGACGCTCCCCGGGAAATGTTGGGATGAAGGATGGGTCCACGATAACCCCAGAGGAGAGCGTCGAGATCGCAAAAGACACGGATCGCGGATCGACTCCTGAATTCACACTGTAACTTCCAACCTCGATCGCCTCATCTCCCAGTTTCAACCACGCACACCCCGCGATTCGAGCCATCAGTTGCATGCGCTCATTAATCTGGTCGCGAGGATCGATTGCATCCGGCAATGCCCCGGCGCGAGGGGCGCGTATGAAGTAGTTTTCGAACGCGTCCGAGTCCGGTCGCCACAAATCCAGACCGACAAGCACGAGTGCCACACATCCGGCACCGATCGCCAACTTCTCGCCAGTATTCTGGCGGTGCACCGTCCGTAGAAGGATCACCGCGCCGGCGGCCGACAGGATGGAGAAGCTGGCCCAGATCGACATCAGAGCATAGAGCGGCCCGGTGGAAAGCAGGGACATCGCTGCGAAGATCCACGCAAGGACAACGGCCCAGTGGAGAGGGGGTGTCCACTGCAGGAAGACGATCTCGTCGGGCCGGCGCTTGGGCGTGCGGCGACGGCGCGAACGCTCACCGCTGGCCTTGGCTTGCTCGCCGACGTCCAACTGGATCGCCGCATCGTAGTCATCCCCCAGCGACCCGGAAGGCGGGACACGCCATGGGTTTACAGGGATCGGCTCCGTCGGGGCCTGTTCGGTGACGGGAATGTCGGCCATATGGTCGCCCGTGTCGCGTCAATTCGTCACACTTCTTGCTTTTACCTCTACGGGAGTTGATGGCCCGAGGCGAGAGGAATTCCGGGAAGCTGCAGCGCACTGATGGACAAAGTCGATGGCCGGATCGACTGAGGGCTTGGGGCTTGTGTTTCGCTTCACATATACCTTACGCTGTGCCGCGCATTTGCCGGAGGAGAGCCACTGACCGGACATCCCTCCCCATTCCGAGAGAAAAGATGACCGAAACTATGATGAAAGATTCCTTTTCCACACGTTCGAGTTTCGATGTGGACGGACGTTCCATCGAGTATTTTTCCCTGCCCAAACTGGCAGAGGCGGGAGTCGGCAACGTCGAAACGCTGCCGTTCTCGCTGAAGGTTCTGTTGGAGAATTTGCTTCGTACAGAGGATGGCGTCCGGGTCTCCTCTGACGAAATCAAGGCCCTGGCCAACTGGGATCCGAAAGCGACCCCTGACCAGGAAATCGCCTTCAGCGTCGCCCGCGTGTTGCTTCAGGACTTCACTGGCGTTCCCGCCGTCGTCGATCTCGCCGCCATGCGCGATGCCCTTGGCGACCTGAGCGGCGATCCCGCGAAGATCAATCCGATCCAGCCCGCCGATCTCGTGATCGATCACTCAGTTCAGGTCGATCATTCGGCCGAGCCGACAGCCTATCAGCAGAACATGGAGAAGGAGTACGAACGCAACGGCGAGCGCTACGCGTTCCTGCGCTGGGGCCAGAAGGCGTTTCGCAACTTCCGCGTCGTCCCGCCCGGCACGGGCATCTGTCACCAGGTAAACATCGAGTATCTTGCCGGCTCCATTCTGGAGCGAGAGATCGACGGCTCCACATTCGCACTGCCGGACACGCTGGTTGGAACGGACTCGCACACGCCGATGGTCAATGGCCTGGGTGTTGTCGGCTGGGGCGTTGGCGGAATCGAAGCAGAGGCCGCAATGCTCGGCCAGCCGATCTCGATGCTGATCCCGCAGGTTGTCGGCGTGGAACTGACGGGGAAACTGCCCGCCGGCGCCACCGCCACGGACCTTGTGCTGACGATCACTGACTTGCTGCGCAAAACCGGCGTGGTCGGCAAGTTCGTCGAGTTCTTCGGCGAAGGCCTTTCGCGCCTGGCAGTGACGGATCGCACGACGATCTCCAACATGTCCCCGGAGTTCGGCTGCACGGTCTCCATCTTCCCGATCGATGAAAAGACCCTCGAGTATCTTCGCTTCACCGGCCGCGATGAGAAGCACGTGCGAATGGTCGAGGCCTACTGCAAGGCGCAGGGCATGTTCCGCACGGACGACAGCCCAGCACCACGTTTCACCCAGGTCGTGAAGCTGGACCTCGGCTCGGTCGTTCCGACGATCGCCGGCCCGAAGCGCCCGCAGGATAAGATCGAAGTCAGCAGCGCGCAGAAGGCATGGAAGTCGACGCTCGAGCAGATGGTGCCCGATGCGAATCGTCGTTCCGCACAGGCGAAGGTCGGACAGAATGGCTCTTCCTTCGATCTGACGCACGGCGACGTGGTGATTGCGGCGATCACGAGTTGCACGAACACATCGAACCCCGCCGTGATGCTGGCTGCCGGGCTCGTTGCGAAGAAGGCCCACGAGAAGGGCCTGACGCGCAAGCCGTGGGTGAAGACAAGCCTCGCGCCGGGCTCGATGGTCGTGACGGATTACCTGAGGAAGGCCGGTCTCGACAAGTACCTTGATGCGCTCGGATTCAACCTGGTCGGGTACGGCTGTACGACTTGCATCGGCAACAGCGGTCCGCTGGCGCCGGAAATCTCGCAGGCGATCGCCGATGAGAAGCTCGTCGCGACTTCCGTTCTTTCCGGCAACCGTAACTTCGAAGGCCGCATCAGCCAGGATGTTCGCGCGAACTACCTCGCGTCGCCGCCGCTGGTCGTCGCTTACGCGATCGCCGGCACGATGGACACAAGCCTGGATACGGAGCCGATCGGCACCGACAAGGATGGCAAGGATGTCTATCTGAAAGACATCTGGCCGACTCAAGAGGAGGTCCAGACAGTCCTGGCCGAGGCCGTCGATTCCGAGATGTACCGCAGCGAATACAGCCGCGTGTTCGAAGGCGACGAAAAGTGGCGCTCGATGCCCGCGCCGGAGGGCAACCTCTACGAGTGGCAGGGCGATTCCACATACATCCAGAAGCCGCCTTTCTTTGTCGGCATGAAGATGGAGCCCGAAGCCGTGCAGAACATCGAAGGCGCTCGCGTGCTGGCTATGCTCGGCGATTCGGTCACGACGGACCACATCTCCCCTGCCGGCGCGATTGCAAAGGACAGCCCTGCGGCTCGCTACCTGATGGCGCAGGGCGTCGAGCCGAAGGACTTCAACTCCTACGGTTCGCGACGCGGTAATCACGAGGTGATGATGCGCGGCACGTTCGCGAATATCCGCCTGCGGAATCTTCTGCTGCCGGGATCGGAAGGCGGCGTGACACGTCATCTGCCCGACGGCGAGCAAATGTCGATCTACGACGCCGCGATGAAGTATCAGAAAGAAGGCACGCCGCTCGTGATTTTGGCGGGCAAGGAGTACGGCTCCGGCTCGTCGCGCGACTGGGCGGCAAAGGGCACGACGCTCCTTGGCGTACGGGCGGTGCTGGCGCAAAGCTACGAGCGCATTCACCGCAGTAACCTGATCGGCATGGGCGTGCTTCCGCTTCAGTTCCTGGAAGGCGAAGGCATCGAGAAACTCGGCCTGACGGGCGAGGAGCAATTCACGATCGCCGGCATCGCCGCAGGATTGAAGCCTGGCATGAAAGTCGATGTGAAGGCAATCGGCGCGGACGGACAGACCAAGGCGTTCCAGGCTCTCGTTCGTATCGATACGCCAAACGAAGTCGAGTACTATCGCCATGGTGGAATCCTGCAGTACGTGATTCGGCAGTTGGCGAAGTCCTGATCTGAATACAGGAAAGTCAAGCGGGCGGGTCGCGTGCGTCGCGATCCGCCTGTTTTCCAAACAGGAAGGAACACTTGGGTATGAGTTCGGAACCCGGCCAAGGTGAGGCCATTAACTCCTGGAATCCGGAATACATGGAAGCACTGTACAATCAGTGGCGCCAGGATCCGCAGTCCGTCACGGAAGAGTGGCGGGCGTTTTTCCAGGGATTCGAACTGGGGCAGAGCTTTGCTGTTGAGGCGCCGCAAGAATCCGGCGCATCTGCAGATGAAATCGAAGAATCGGCTGTCGAACGCCTGCATACGCACGAGGAACTGACGCAGTTCGAGTGGCTACAGGCGCAGGTTGACTCTTTGATTTATCACTACCGCGATGTCGGGCACTTGATCGCGCAACTCGATCCGCTGGGGCGTAACCGCGAGTCCCACGCACTGCTGGAACTGGCGGCGTTCGGGTTGGACGAGTCGCATCTCGACATGCAGTTCCATGCCGACAAGCTGCTATGGGGTCCGCCGCGGATGACGCTGCGCGAGATCCTGGCGGCGCTGCGCGAAACGTACTGTCGCAGCATCGGCGCGGAGTACATGCACATTCAGAACACGCCGGAACGCCGCTGGCTGCAGCGCCGGATGGAGAAGGATCAGAACCATCCGCAGCTTCCGGTTGGCAAAAAGCTGCGGATTGCGCGGCTGCTGCGCAAGGCGACGGCATTCGAGCGCTTCCTGCACACAAACTACGTCGGACAGAAGCGTTTTTCGCTCGAAGGCGGCGAGACGCTGATTCCGTTGCTCGATGCGATCGTCGAGAAAGCGCCTTACGAAGGTCTTCAGGAGATCGTTCTCGGCATGGCCCATCGCGGGCGACTGAATGTGCTGACGAACATCCTGCAGAAGTCGTACGAAGAGATTTTCACGGAATTCGAAGACAACTACACGCCCGGCATGGTCATGGGCGACGGCGATGTGAAGTACCACAAGGGCTACTCGCTCGACTGGTACACGTACCAGGGGCAAAAGGTCCACCTGAGCCTGACCGCGAACCCAAGCCACCTCGAGGCGGTCTATCCGGTTGTCGAAGGACGGGCACGCGCGAAGCAGCGAATCCTCGGCGATTTCGAGCGCACCAAGGTGATGCCGCTGTTAATCCACGGCGATGCGGCCTTCCCCGGCCAGGGCATCGTGGCGGAAACGCTGAATCTCTCGCAGCTTGTCGGCTATCGCACCGGAGGATCGATTCACATTATCGTGAACAACCAGATTGGCTTCACGACGTTGCCGGAAGACGCGCGCTCGATGGCGTACTGCACGGACGTGGCGAAGAGCATTCAGGCGCCGATCTTCCATGTGAATGCGGACGATCCGGAAGCCGTGATCCACATCGCGGAAATCGCCGTCGAGTTCCGCCAGAAGTTCCAGAAGGACGTCGTGATCGATCTGTACTGCTATCGCCGTCTCGGACACAACGAAGGCGATGAACCGAGCTTCACGCAGCCGAAGTTGTACGAGATGATCAACAGCCATCAGACGACCCAGGAAATCTACATGGAAAAGCTGATCGCTGATGGCGTTGCCACGCGCGAGATGCTCGATGAGATGTCCCAGGAGTTGGACAAGTACCTGTCCGACGCGCAGGGCCGTGCGAAAAACCAGCAGGTCGTCTTCGCCCAGCAGTCCCTTCGTGATGAATGGAAGGACATGCAACCGATCTACACGCATGATGCCGTGGAGACGGGTGTGCCCAGAGAGCGATTGGTGGAAGTCGCCGAGATCTGGGATCGCTTCCCGGATGGTTTCGAGCCGAATCGTAAGATCCGCCGCCTGTTCGGAAAACGCGTCGAAGCCGTACGCAACAACGAGCCACTCGATTGGGCGACGGCAGAGTCGCTCGCGTTTGGATCGCTCTTGATCGAAGGCACGCCGCTGCGCCTCTCCGGCCAGGACAGCCGACGCGGGACCTTCAGCCAACGCCATGCGGCCGTGTGGGATTCAAGCAGCGGCGAGATGTACATCCCGCTGAATAATATCGCGGCGGAACAGGGACGTTTCTGCGTTTATGATAGCCCGCTGTCGGAAGCCGCCGTGCTGGGCTTCGACTATGGGTATTCGCTCGGGAACCCGGACATGATGATCCTCTGGGAAGCGCAGTTCGGCGACTTCGCAAACGGTGGGCAGACGATCATCGATCAGTTCATCGTTTCGAGCGAATCGAAGTGGGGACGCTTCAGTGGCCTTACGATGCTACTGCCGCACGGATACGAAGGCCAGGGACCGGAGCACTCCAGCGCGTGGCTTGAGCGCTTCCTGCAGATGTGCGCGCAGGACAACATCCAGGTCTGCAATATCTCGACGCCCGCGCAGTACTTCCATGCGTTGCGTCGGCAAATGCGCCGGAATTTTCGCAAGCCATTGATCATCATGGCCCCGAAGAGCCTGCTGCGCCATCCGCGGGCAACCTCGCGCATCGATGATATGGCCGAGGGGCACTTCCGTGAAGTGCTCGACGATGATCGCGATCCGAAGAAGGTGCAGCGCATCGTGATGTGTTCCGGAAAGGTCTACTATGATCTTCTCGAATATCGGGAGCAGGAAAACATTGATGATGTCGCGATCGTTCGCGTGGAGCAGTTCTATCCATTCGCCGAGAATGGACTGGCAGCGATGATGGATCGCTATCGCAAGAAGGTCGAATTCGTCTGGTGCCAGGAAGAGCCGAAGAACCGTGGAGGCTGGACGTTCATGTCGCAGCGCATGCAGGAGCACTTCGACATTCGACTGCGCTATGTCGGCCGTTCTTCCGCGGCCAGCCCGGCGACGGGTTCTCTGCACCGCCATCGCCAGGAACAGGATGAAATCGTCCGCACGGCGATGCAAATGTCAAAGAAGGCGCTGGCAACAAGCGCGAAGTAAGACGAACGAACACGCATCGAACTTGAGAGCGGACCCGCAATGCGCGGGTCCGACACAATAGCGAGAGTAGGCAAACTATGATTCACGAAGTTGAAGTTCCTTCCGTAGGCGAATCGATCAGCGAAGGCATTCTCGCCGTGTGGCTTGTGGGCGACGGCGAGCGCATCGAGAAGGGCCAGCCGCTCTTCGAATTGGAGACAGACAAGGCATCGACCGAGGTGCCCGCTCCGGAATCCGGCGTAGTCGCGCACAAGGCGGCGGCGGACGATGAGGTCAAGGTCGGCCAGGTCGTCGCCACGATCGATACGGAAGCCACCGGCGAAGCACGGGCAAAAAAAGAAGAGAAGAAGCCGGCTCCGAAAGAAGCGCCTAAGAAGGAAGAGCCAAAGGCTGAGCCGAAGGCACCCGCGCCTCAGAAGGTCGAGCAACCGGTCGAAAAGAAGGCAGAGGCGCCCGCGAAAGAAGGCGCCTCGCATCGTCAGGCATCCAGCGTCGCGCGCAAAATGGCCGAGCAGTATGGCGTGGACGTCGCGGAGATCCCCGGCACTGGACCGGGCGGTCGCGTAACACGCGAGGACGTGCTCCTCGCCATGGAACGCACAGGCCGCATCGGCGAAGAGAAGGCCGAAGAGTCCGCTCCTGAACCTGCAGCACCGCAAGTTGAGGAAGAGGACGTTCCGCGCCTGCCCCCGATGCCGCCGGTTGCGAAATCGCCGCATGAGCTTGAGACACCGAAGCCAACCCCGTCCGAGAAGCCTGCTCCAAAGAAAGCCGAAGGCGACGGCGATGTAACCCGCGAGCGCATGAGCATGCTGCGTCGCCGGATTGCCGAGCGCCTCGTTTCCGCGCAGCACAACGCAGCGATGCTGACCACGTTCAACGATGTGGACATGAGCGCCGTGATGAACCTGCGCCGCGAATATAAGGAGCAATTCAAGGACCGCCACGGCGTGGGGCTCGGATTCATGTCGTTCTTCGTGCGCGCCACTGTGAAGGCGCTGCAGGACTTCCCGCGCGTCAATGCGGAGATCGATGAGACGGACATTGTACTGCACAACCGTTACCATGTTGGAGTCGCCGTGTCGACACCGCGAGGCCTGGTCGTTCCAGTGTTGCGCGATGCCAACGAGAGATCATTCGCGGACATCGAGTCGCAGATCGTCGATTTCGCAACGCGTGCTCGCGCCGGCAAGATCGAGTTGGATGAGTTGCAGGGCGGGACGTTCTCGATCACAAACGGCGGCGTCTTTGGCTCACTACTGTCGACGCCGATTCTGAATCCGCCACAGAGCGCCATTCTGGGGATGCACCGAATCGAGGAGCGCCCCGTAGCGCGCAACGGGGAAGTCGTGATCCGGCCGATGATGTACCTGGCCCTGAGTTACGATCACCGGATCGTCGACGGACGCGAAGCGGTCAGCTTCCTGGTTCGTATCAAGGAGTGCATTGAGAATCCCGAGCGCCTGCTGCTCGACGTCTGATGACAACGAACGATTCGTCACCTGCCTCGCGCCCTGGCCTGCTTCAGAACTGGCAGTGGCGCACTGCCCTGCTTATCGGCCTGGCGGCGCTGGTAGCGTGTGCGATCGTTCATCATCCGAAGACCGGTTGGAACGTCAACACACGGTTGAATCTAGTGTTTGCGATCGTCGACCAACAGACCTTCGCCATCGACGACTATCACGAACTGGAGCCCTACGCGACGGGCGACAAGGCATTCTACGAAGGCCACTACTACTGCGACAAAATCATCGGGCTTTCGCTTCTGGCCGTGCCACCTTACGCGGCGCTGCGAATGGTCGGCTGGAGTCCGACATTCCAGCAAGCGAACTACGCGCTGCGCCTGCTGGCTGTCTCGATTCCCGGCGCAATTGTCGCCGCACTGATGTGGCTGTTGATGGTGCGACTGGGAGCTGCCCCGCGTCGGGCTCTGTTCGCTGTCGCGGCGGCGTTCTTCGGAACGATGCTGTTCGGATACTCGACCGTCTTCTACCCCTACCTGCCCGGAATCGCATCGGCGATGGCCGCGCTTTGGATGATTCTTTTTCCGCGTGCGCGTCGACTGACAGTACGAAACAGCTTCGCGATCGGACTCCTTTGTGGCTTTGCGATGCTGTGCGATCTGACGTTTGGTTTGCTGATCGTGGGAATCGGAGTGGTGTTCCTGATCCGACTGCTGGATCAAGCGGCTCTCTTCGGCGTGCGGGCCTTTGCAGACATGCGCGGCATGAGTTCGCCGAAGAACACCGCATTGAAGATCCTTGCCGCTGGAATCATCGGAGGCATTCTTCCGCTCGCGGTGTTCGTGCTCTACTCGATCAGTATTTTCGGCTCGCCGACGATCCCGTACGCTTACGAAGTCAGCGATCGGTTTCGCGAAGGCATGCAGGCGGGCCTGATGGGCGTGACGACACCGAGGCTGGCGCCACTCTGGTTTATCACCTTGCACCCGTTCCGAGGACTCTTCTTCTGGTCCCCGATTCTATTGCTGGCTGCCGGTGGGTCGATCATGCAAACGCGTTCGTCTGGCCGGCGACGGATCATCGGATGGCTGGGACTGTGGTGCCTTGTCAGCTATCTGCTGTTCAATGCGGGATATTATATGTGGTGGAGTGGCTGGAGCATGGGGTCGCGACTGCTGCTGCCCATGTTGGCCGTCACGCCGCTCGGACTGGCCGAGTGGTGCCGCCGCGATCGCGCAAAGGGCCTGTGGTGGACTATTCTTGTGATCGGGACGATCTCGATCCTGCTGTCTGCGCCCCTCTCTTTAATCGATCCGCAGATACCCCAAGGCAATGACGACGAGGTCCTGGCAGAAACCACATTCGCCACAGACTTGGAAATCCCGCAATTCGTGTATCTGCAGGTTTTCTACAACGGCGAGATCTTGAAGCACCCGGAAGTCTGGATAGCCCGCGGAAATCGTGGCTTGTTTCTTGGCGGCCTCTTGATTGTGATCGGGCTGTTTGCTGCCGCGGTATTCTGGACTCCGCCAAAGCACTTGCCCTTTGAACGCCTGGAGCTGCCGAGCAAGTCTCTGGATGGTTCGGCCGGCCCGGCACCTCAACCCATTCGGTGATCGTCAAATGATGAGAACTCGTGCATTCCTGATTCTGCTTCTTGCACTTTGCGTGCTGCCGCTCCACACGGTGTCGGCTATCGAGCCCGTCCGCCCAACGGACGAAGACACATCGGCCACGGAGGTCGAACTGCCGGAGCGAATCGACTCGGACTGGATTCTGATCTACGAGCAGGCTTACGGCGTCGAGGGTCTGTACCTGGACGAGCCACCGGCTGGAGATGACCTGCCGGCACAGTGCCGCGAGAATCTCGCTATGCTGACAAAGGCGGCTGCGACCTGGGGAATGCTGCACGAAGATCCACCGACGGTGGAAGCCCTCAAAGCGGCAGAGCGCATCGAGGAAGCTCCGCAGTGCCCGCAGGGTGGAACGTACACATGGAACGAAGACGAGAATCGATTCGACTGCACGACGGGAGGCTCGCACAGCCTCGTCGTGGGGGCGTTGCGGCAGTTGCTCGGAATGGAACTGTACGAGGAGCGCGTTGCAACGGCCCCTCTGTCGGTCCGAAAGTCATGGCAGATCATCTACAACGACGAGAAGGCGCCAGAGCTGCTGCATCGCGAAATCGAGACGCGCATGTTCGCGCTGCGCTATACAGACAGCGCCGAGATTCGCCAGACGATGCGGATCCAGTCTCTCCTGGGTGAATTGAATGCCGCGATCGAGTTGGCCACGGCAAGCGAACTGCTGGAGAAGGATCAGGAGATCACGATGAAGGATGTCGGCGCCACCGGGCTGATCGATCGCCTGGAAGCGTTGCCCGGCCAAGGACGGTACCGTGTGTCGAAGGTCGGCGAACCGCCCGTGGCCGTTTATCCCGATGGCGACATTCCGTACTCGAACCAGGCCATCATCGATAAGATGCAGGAACTGGCAGACGGTGCGCTGGAGCAGTATCCCGATTATCCGCCGGCCCTGGCTCTGCGGGCCCGCTACATGGATGGCGAGGAAGCATTGAAGGGAATCAACAAGGCGATTGAGCTTTGGCCGGACGTGCCGGCGCTTCATGTTCAGCGACTTGCCACGAACGCGCGCTTGAACAGGGTGAAGGACTTCACACCGGACCTGGACTACTTGCTGGCACGCTTCCCAGCCGCGCCGATTCTGCTGGAAATCGATTCGGCCACGCGTCTCGGCAAGGTGGGTCTCGCGCCGCCGATCCGAGCCAGCATCACGACTCCCATGGCGACGGTGCGGCCGGAGATTCTGACCGTTCAGTTGTTGGCGATGAAAGCGCTGTCCTCTGCCAACGAGCAGGATCAGGCGAATGCCCTCTATAAGCGCTTGATCAAGTCACACCCGGGTTACGAACCGCTCGTTTCACCGGATGGTTCGTACAGACGCACAATGCCGCGGTAAAGGGGCCGCCTCGAGTCAGACGAACTCCTCGCTCTGCTCTTCCGCGTGGTAAGAGGATCGAACCATCGGGCCGCTCTCGACGTGGCCAAGGCCCATCGATTCGCCCTCTTCCTTCAATTGCCGGAATTCGTCCGGGTGAACGAAGCGCGTGATCGGCAGGTGCTTCTTCGTGGGCTGCAGGTACTGGCCCAAGGTCAGAATATCGCAATCGATCGCAACGAGGTCGCGCATCACATCGCGCACGTCGTCGAGGGTCTCGCCCAGGCCCAGCATCAGCCCGGTCTTGGTCTTCAAGCCGGCTTCCTTCGCCATCGCGAGAACCTGCAGCGACCGCGCGTAAACGGCTTGGGGGCGCACGCGCGTATACAACGACGGCACCGTCTCGATGTTGTGGTTCAGAATCTCCGGACGTTCTTCAAAGACAAGGTCGAGTGATTCGCGTTCGCCAAGGAAGTCGGGGATCAGAACCTCGATCCGGCAGTCGGGAGCCTTTGCGCGAATCTGCCGAATCGTGTCGGCAAAGACGGCCGCGCCCCCATCGGTAAGCTCGTCGCGATTCACGGATGTGATCACCGCGTGGCGAAGCTTCATCGCGCGGATCGATTCGGCCACGCGACGCGGCTCGTCCAGATCGAGTTCTGTCGGGCGACCTGTCTTGACGGCGCAGAAGCCGCACGCACGCGTGCATGTGTCGCCGAGAATCATGAACGTTGCAGTGCCGCGCGTCCAGCACTCGCCCAGATTCGGGCACTGGGCCTCTTCGCAGACAGTGTTCAGGTGCTTGTCATCGACGAGACTGCGGATCTTGGAATAGCCTGCACCGGCCGCAATCCGGCCTCGAATCCAGGGCGGCAGGCGCCGTCCGGTTTCCGCCAACTGCTGAGGCGTCAGGCTTCCGGGATGATAGCCGTCGGCCCCTCGCGAGGAATCGCCGGGCTCGAACGAAGGCCGTTCGTCAATGATAACTGGCACGTAACCAATGTCCCTTCAATGTTTTGCGTGGCAGGCAGAGGTGGCCGTCTCCCCCGCCAACGGTCATCCTGGGAAGCATCCCCCGTGCCACGCAAGGGAGATTCGGGACTCGCGGTCCGTGGACTGCCAAACGCCATCGTCCTTTCCCCTTGCTGTTCTTGGTCTCTTCGAGGGAGCCACGACTCGGAGAAACGCCATGGCCTGGAACATGCCCATCGAGGATGCTTTGGATTCGTTTCACACGTTCTTGCGTGTGGAGAAGAATCTCTCGCCGCGCACGCGGGAAGCCTATCGTTACGACCTGGAGCGCTTTCACAAGTACCTGTCGGGCGACGGAAAAGAGTCGATCGGGCTGAAGGACGTCACGCCCGATCACATTCGGGAATACATGGAGTTTCTTCAGAAGGACCACGGCTACAAGGCCACGACGCTGTCGCGAGTGGTGGCGTCGGTGCGAGTGTTCTTCGATTTCTGCCTGGAGCAGGAACTGATCGACACAAGCCCGGCCAAGGATGTTCACCGGCCAAAGCTGCCGAAGAAACTGCCGATCTACCTGATCGAGGAAGAAGTCCGCAAGCTCCTGACGGCTGTGGACACGTCGACATGGATCGGGCGCCGCGACCTGACGATGCTCATCACGATGGTCTACACGGGCGTGCGTCTGCAGGAACTGGTGGGGCTCGATACGCTGGACGTGGATTTCTCTCGCGAGACGATCAAGATTCTCGGCAAGGGCAACAAGGAGCGCCTAGTTCCGATGAACCGGCAGGTTCGCGAAGCGCTCGAGTTGTGGCTGAACGATGCCGAGCGAAAGGTCGCTGATGGAGAGCGTGCGCTCTTCACCAGTTCGCGAGGGCGCCGGCTGTCCGGACGATCGGTGCAGTACATGGTCGATCGCTACGTGGAACGCGCGGGTATCGACAAGGAACGCATTTCGCCTCACAAGCTGCGGCACACGTTCGCGACGTTGCTTCATGGTCGCGACGTGGACCTGGTGGATATCCAAGCGCTGATGGGACATGCCTCGATCGCCAGCACGCAAATCTATACGCACACCGATGCCGGGCGTCTGCAGTCGGCGATCGATCGGTTAGGCATTGGCGATTAGGCGCGTCGCTTCTCCAGCGACGGAAGCAAGACAACATCCGCGAAACAAGCTGCAGCAATGGTGACACCGGCCAGCATTCCGAAGTGCTGAAGCGACGGTAGCGTCGTCAGCGCCAGTCCACTGAACAGGATCGTTCCGACGACACCGGCAAGCACGATTGCCCGCGAGCGGTGCGCAACTGTCTCGGGATGAGCAAGCGATGCCAGCATGAAGACCGTTGAGTTCACGACGAATCCGAAGAGCATCGAGAAGAGCTGCGAGTTCGTCATGTCGACCGCCCATCCGGTCACGGCGAAAAGCAGCACGGTGGCGGCGAATGGGACAAGATTAACGGCCAATGCGATCAAGCCCGTCGCGAACGATCTGAGGAGGAAAGCGATGCAAACGGCGACGAGCAGCAATGATAGAGCGAAACTGCGGGCTGCTTCCTGCAGAATGCGAAGCTGAACGTCCATCAGGTTTGCGACGGTACCCGTGACGCGGCGCTCAGGGGAGTCGCCTTCGATCTGTTCGCGAATGCTTTCGATCTGCTTGCCCGGCAATTGAGGAATGATCACACGCACAAGCGTCGCATCGCCGTGAATGAAGGCCTTCGCTGCTTCCGGAGGCGTCTCCGCCAATTGACGCATTCGTTCAAGGAGCGAGACGTCATCGTGCGCCGCTTGCTGCAGATCCAGCCAGGCAGCGGGACCAATGACAGTTGCACCTTGAGGGGTAAGTTCCCTGGCAATCTGCCTTTCTGCTTCAAAGTCGCCGGCCAGGCCGTCGGGAGATTCAATTCGTACAAGCAGCCCAAGGCTGCCGCCGAATGCCTGATCGATTCGCGACAGCGTTTGAGCCAGTTCCGAACTGGCGGGCAACTGGCGCGCGATGTTGGCCTCGGTCTGGATGAAACGAAGCGCTCCCCCGCCGGCGAGGAGTAGAAGGAGCGTCAGCGCGATTCCCAGCGCTCGAGGTAGTCGTCCGATCTTCAATCGCTGAAGCAACTTCGGTCCTTCCGACTGAGGGCTGCAGCGCACCCAGTCCATTCCGCGCGGCAGAGCAAATCGCGAGAATCCCCATCCGACGATGACGGCCATCGGCAACGTCCATCCGATCGTCCGGAGGAATGGAAATGCCGCCATTGCCAGAGCCAGGAGCGATACGGCGGTCGTGATCATCGCGAAGAAGAAGGGGCGGCTGAGTTTCCTTGCGGCAGCAGCAAAGTGAGTCCGCTCCGAGGCAGATTCGCTCCACAAATGCACAAACGTTTCCAGTCCGATCACTGCTAGAAACGGGAGCGCACCCAGTTGTGCTCCGTTCAACGAGAGCCCGAGCCAGCCGCACAGGCCAATCCATGCAGCGCCAGGGAGCAATCCGCTGAGTGCAAGACCGACAATCCCCCACAAATTGCGGAAGATCAGGAACCCCAGCAGCACAATGGCGACGGCAAGGTACACTCCGATGCGAATCATGTTCGCCTGAACCAGGCGATCGAGTTCGACATTGAAGGCAACCGGGCCACCAATCGTCCAATCGCCGTTGCGGTCGGCAAGATCCCGCACCTCTGCAAGAAGCTTGCTGCGCGCCGCGCTGTCGCCGGCAGAAACCCATGCGAACAGCCGAATAGACCGTCCATCGCGCCCCAGCAGCGTGCCGCGCGCGAATCGAGAATCGAGAATCGTCTCCTGCAAATTTGGATCGGGGATTTTCTCGGCACTTGGGCCGAGGGATTGCGCCAACGTTGGCAACGCATCGACGCGTGCCACGCTAGGTACCGCGGTCAATTCATCGGCGAGTTGTTGCTGGGCCTGCCATTGGCTCGAGTCGAACGGATCGACATCGAACCGAACGAAAGAAACATATTCGTCCGGCCCGAACTCGTCGAGTGTCTGGCGATGCAACTCCGCAGCGGGCGTGTGCGGCGCCGTCCACGTAGCGGGGCTGTTGTCGATTCGTGCCCGCACGGCTCCGAAGGCGAGAACGACTGTGAGCGCCACCCAAAAGACCGCCCACAGTCGTTCCCGGCTATCCGGATTCGTCGCCATCGACTTCACTCCACTCCTTCCAAAGCGCATAGGCTTCATCCCGATTCTCCGCATCGCGCGGGAAACGGTTTGGCTCCGCGAGCGCATGATCGAGCACCTCGATTGCCTCTCGCGTTCTTTCCTGCGCCTTCAATATCTGCGCGAGCACGATGGCTGCCTCGATGGAAGGCTCTTCTTCATACGCCAGACGCGCGAATGCCTCCCCATCGGTCAAAGAGCTGCTCGGCTCGCCGATACTCATCGTCTTGGCAATCCAGGGCAGCGTAGCCAAGCGGTAGTTCAAAATCGCCATCGCGAGATTAGCTGTGGGGTTATGGGGGTCCGCTCCGAGGGCCGCCCGGGCAGCCTCCAGGGTTTCGTCCGCCTGGCCGGCACGCGAGAACATCGGCTGCAGGTGAATCGTCGTTCCGAGCGCCCAGGCGTACCAAGTGTTCGTTTCGGCATCCTGCGGCTCCAGTCGCGTGGCCTCTGTTGCATACTCGAGAGAACTGAGAGCGGAGAGAGCGCGTTGGTCTTCCTCGTGAGGGTGGTGCAGGAAGACGCCGTCGGCTTCGGCGCGTGCCGCGCGCCAAAGGGCATCCGGATTTGCGGGATTTTCCGCCACCAGATGGAGGGCAAGCTCACGCGATGCGCGAAGATCCATGGATTCGCGCAACACATCGACACGGGCGAGTTCCTTGGCGACAAACCCGCGATCCTGCTCGGGACGCGGCAGCGCCATGACTTCCTGCCACTTCGTTACGTTATAGCCCGCCGCGCATCCGCTCAGCAGGAGTGCCATCAGTATCGGAAACATCCGCCACATTATCGGAAGCCTCTCCATTCAGTGGGATTCGTAGCATGGTCTCGAGAAGACCGGGATCGTCGTAGTCGTACTGATCGAAATGAACAAGGTGCAGGCCAGGAGCGCGAGGCGTCCCGGCGTGGAAGATACCGGATGGATAGAGCATCAGGGCCTCGGGACGGTCTGCGCCGCGCACGAGTCCATCACGATCGTAGAGCGAAACCGTGTCGCCGCCCCACGCCAGTTGTTCAAGTTCTTGTGAGGGCAACAGCGAATACTCCGCGGCCGTTTCGTACGCAGGAATCCACTCCTCAAAACGAACAGCGGCGATCAGATGGAATCCACTCCGCACGTAGGCAATGGGGTGTGGATTATCTGGAAAGAACTCGCCACCAGTTTCCGGCACGATTGGATCGATGCGTCCTTTGATGTGGCGCGCGATGGTGTACTTGCCCTGCTCCGGATCGCCGTAGAGGCGTTCGGCGCTCTGCTCAACGCGATCGAGCGGATACAGGCGGTGGTAGCATCCGCATGCGTAGACAGCTTCGGAAACCAGCGGCCGATTGCCTTCATCCAGCGTGATGCGGATCAACTGCCCTTCGGAACGTCCGGCTTCCGGATCGTTGTGCTTTAGCTCGGGATGGTCATGATACCAAAAGGAGTAATTCATCTGGTTGAGCCACCGACCATCGACGAAGGCACGCGTGACGTGACCATAAAGCGATGGCCGCGATTCATCGATCTCCGCGACGGGATCGCCCTTTCGATTGGGAATCAACCCCACACGTCCGGGTATGTCGTCGCGAAAATCGGGCGGTCCATCTTCGGGAACTTCCTGCGCGATGATCGGCGCGTAGAGAGCCAGAAGTTCCTCGTCCGTCGCCGACGCAAGATGATCCAGCGTCGCCAGGTCGCGCGTGTAGTCGGGCTCGTACAAAACGGCCTTCGGGAAGTCGCGCCAGTTCTCGCCGCGCCATTCCTCCTTGGCGTGGTGCGAAATCCAGGCATTCACGAAGGGCACGGCAGGCAGCGCGGACAGCATCCGCCAGATCCGGCCGTCTTGCTTGTCAAAGCCCGGCGTCGCATCCGTCATGGCATCGAGCCAAGCCTCGCACTCCTCCGGCGTCTCCAGCCTCGAAACAGCCTCTAACTCCAACTGCCCCGCCAGTGACAGCTCATCCTCGTCGACCGAAACAGGGGCCAATCCCTCCGCGTCGATCCTAAGGTTCTGGGCCCCGATGTCCAGCATGTGCCGAATTGCGACCACGGCATTTTCACGGAAGATGACCGGGTGATTCACCTGGTCCTTGAGCAGATGAAGCCGCAGACGAGTCTCCGAATCGACTCCCAGCCAGGGGCGTTCATCGATCGTCTGGTGGGCAATGTTCCAGGTGGTGGACTCGTGGCGGGCATCCTGCTCCAACTCGCGAAATCCATCGGCGGCCGGTGGCTCGGGCAACAGGCCCGGGGCGCCAGAGGACGCGCACCCTGCCAGAAGCGCCACAATGGCCAGGGCAGCCAGAGCGGCAATGCGGTTGATGTGCAGATTCGAGATTCTCATACGACCCAATCGCTCCCAGCGAAACAGACTTCCCCAAAGGCTCAGGCAAAGTCTTTGCCATGGCTGAAGTCGCCTGTTGGCAGGCTTCTTCGGAAGTTTCTACCCGAGGATCGTGAAAAGATTGCCGCGTATTCCTCCCCTGGGGGGCGATTCTGCGGGCAGAATGTGGAACCGGCCTTGCTCTCGATTCAGCGGCTGGAACTATTCCCCGAGTTGGAGAACCCGTATGTCCCCCAAACTCCTCTGCCTGTCGCTGGCCGCTATGCTGTTCGGGGTCGGCGCGTTTGCTCAGGATGAGAGCATCGAGAACGCCAAGAGCGACTCTATCGTTGTTCTGGATAAGGCGATCTTCGCAAATGACGACGCCGCGATTGCCGCGGCCCTGACCGATGTCCTGAACGAGGTAGAGCAGAGTCCTCAGGACTACGATCTGCGCATCGCCGCGGCACGAGGCTATCTGGCGCGGGCGGACCTGGTGCGCGCGGATCGCCAGATGGGCGATATCGAGAGTGACGAAGTGGGGGCGCTGCGCGATCGACAGGCGGAGTGGGGGGAAGCCGGGGCAGCGCATGCCTCGGCCGCTAAGAAGCTCGCCAAGAATCCGAAGGAGAAATCCGAGGCCTATCGTCTCTCCGGCGAATGCACCGTCCATCGAATCAACGGTCCGATTGCCGGCATGCGTTTCGGACCGACCGCGAAGTCGGACATCGAATACGCGCTGACGTTGGACAAAGAAAACTGGGAAGCGCACCGCGCCCTTGGGCTGATGTATCTGAATAATCCACCGATCAACGGGGGCGATCTCGACAAGGCCGTGGAGACCTTTACGACCTGCGCCGAGAAGGATGGTGATCGCGACGTGTATCACGCCCTTCTGGCCCAGGCGTGGATGAAGAAGAAGCGCCCGGAGCGAGCTCGCCTGGAAGTTGCAAAGGCACTGCAGAAGAACGAGAACAACCGCCTCGCACTCGACATCAAGACGCGATTGGAGGAGGCAGGCAAATGGTGAACATCGCCTCATTCATTCGACTTGCACCGGAAATCGCGCTCGTCATGCTGACCGTTGGGTGCGCCTCGCTGGGTTCTCTGCGCGAACGCCGCTATGCCGAAGTCACACCCGAGCAAATTCACCGCGCGGGCGAAACCGACGACTCCCAGTTGGCGCCACCGCTACGCGGCATGCTCGAGGATCGATTGGATCCGGGTGGTACGGATGTGACCGATGCGCAGGCCATCGAGGCCGTCATTGCGCTTGGCAAGGTGGGTTCTGCCAAGGACGCCGCAGTTGTTGAACGCATGCTGTCGGATGATCCTTCGGAGGACGTCCGGTATTTCAGCGTCGATGCCTTGGCGGCGCTCGATCCGGATGGCTTCAGCACACGTGCGGAGCGGTTGCTCGAAGAAGAGGGAAGCGCGCTCGTGCGCGAACGGATTTCTGAACTCATGACACCGTAGAAATTGAATCGGCGCTCCGGTTTTCGGTGGTTCCCCTTTACGCCCTGGCCGGATCGGCGTTTCCATTGATTTGAGAGAGTGGAGGAAGGTCTCTCGCCATGTCGCTGAAAACTCGTTTCTTTGTTCTGTCTCTCCTTTTCGTCGCCGGTACGGTGACGTTCTATCTGATTATGGAAAATCAGAAGGAGGAGCTTCGTTCCATTCGTCATCGGATTGAGGACGATTGGGAAGAGACCCGCCTGCTGATGGAACTGTCGGATCAAATCAGCGATATCCACATGGAGTTCGAAGGCAGTGGCCTGGAAGCCGACCGCGAAATGGCGATGAGCCACTTGGGCGAGGCGTTGGCGCGCGCCGCCGAAATCCGCGATCACGCGGAAGACGATCCGACCGGCGACGAAGGAGAGGAACAGGAGCTCACCTCCCTTGCACGATTGGACCAGACTCTTCACGACCTGCAGGCGTTCATCAACACGTCACCGGCGCCGGGTACCACCGAGGAAGATCTTCTCCGCCAGATGAATGCCCTGTACGGGCGCTCTATGATAGCCATCGGCAACTACAATCAGGGGGCTCTCGAGGAGCTGGATTCATCGCTGGATCGATTAGATCGCAGCGAGGAAGTCCTCGAGAACATGTCCCACACGTGGACGATCGGGATGTTCGTCCTGCTGGCCCTGGCATGGGTAGGGTTTGGCATTTGGCTTCTACGTCCGATCCGTCGGCTGCAGAAAATGGTGCGGTACGTGCGCAACGGCAAGTTCGAGTCCGTTTCTGGAGCGCGTGCCCCGGGCGAGATCGGCGAAGTGATCTCTTCGTTCCAGGACATGGCCACAGAGATTCACTACTTCACAACACAATTGGAGCATCGGGTTCAAGAGCGCACGCAGGAACTCGAATCGTCGCGGCGTCAACTGCGCCAGATGCTGGATCTCTTGCCCGATGCGGTCGGACTTGCCACTCCAGATGGAAAGATTGTGATGGCCAACGATACATATCGTACGCTGCTATCTCCCGATGGAGTCTCGAAGGTGAAGGAACTCCAGCAAGGAAAGCGAACGCCTCAGGGTTACTTCCAGTGGGTTTCGCCCGATGGCACAAGTCGCATGCTCGACGTACAGGAACTCCCGATCGCAACAGTGGATGGGCAGACCGACGTCGTCCTCGAATGTGTCCGCGACATGACACGCCAACTCGAAGTGGAAGCGGCTTTGGCATCGTCGCAGAAGCTCGCTGCGCTCGGACGCTTGTCGTCCGGAATGGCTCATGAGATCAACAATCCGCTGACGGCGATCGGCGCCTGCGCCGAAGGACTACTGAAACGGCTGAAAGCCGATCAACTGGAGCGCGAGACGTTCTTCGACTACCTGCAGACGATTCATGACGAAGTCTTCAGGTGCAAAGAAATCACTGAGCGCCTGTTGGATCTCTCGCGTCGCCGCGAGCACGAGTTGAAAGACTTCCAACCGTGCGATTTGATTGAAGACGTGACCAGACTGGTCGGAAAACTCGCCGAATCCAAGGGCGTGACAATCGAATCGTGCTTGGGAGATGATGCGGAAATCCACTCCAGCCCGAGTGCCTTCCGACAGGTCATCCTGAATCTGCTGATGAACTCGATTGAAGCCTGCGACAATGGTGGAAGGATCGAGATCGAAGGCGCATGGTCGAACGGCGATGTGCAGATTTCAATTCAGGACAACGGCGTCGGTATTGCCCCTGAAGACCTCGACCATTTGTTTGAGCCATTCTTTACACGCCGTCGCGATCAGAACGGGACCGGCCTGGGTCTGTATGTTTGCCAAGGTCTGATCGATGCACTCGGCGGCAAACTTCGGGCGGAAAGCGAAGGTCGCGGAAAAGGTTCGCGCTTCATCGTGACGTTGCCGCGCCATCCGCGGACGTTGACGGAAGAATCATAGGAGACAGGGAATCATGCCAGACAAAGAGAAGCTACACATCGCACTCATCGACGATGAATCGGCTATTCGCCGCATTCTCGGGAGAGAACTGGAAGGGCTTGGGCTCACAGTGTCGACCTTCGAGGACGCTGCCAGCGCCCGGAGTTGGCTGCAGGAGCAGACGCCGGACGCCATTGTGCTCGACGTTCGCTTGCCGGGAATTTCCGGCGATCAGTTTCTCCGTGAACTCGCGGACCTGGCTCCGTCCGTCCCGGTGATCATGCTGACGGGCCACGCGAATGTCGACCTGGCTGTCGAGTGCATGAAGCTTGGGGCAGTCGATCTGCTGACGAAGCCCTGCTCCATCGATCACCTGGAACTTGCGATTCGCCGTGCCGTCGAAGGGACGCGGCTCCGAGAAAAGACCCGGACGCTGACGCGACATACACAACCGCTGCGCCCGCTGCCAAAACTGTCGGGATCGTCGGAACCGATGGCATGTCTGCGCCGCATGATTGGCAAGGTCGCGGGCTTTGACGAGTCGGTCCTTATCATCGGCGAGAGCGGAACAGGCAAGGAACTCATTGCTCGAATGATTCAGCAGCAAAGCAACCGCGCGAAGGCAGCGTACCTGACCGTCAACTGCGCGGCCGTCTCCGAGACGTTGCTGGAAAGCGAGCTGTTCGGGCACGAAAAGGGAGCCTTCACCGGCGCGGAAGAACGCCGCCTGGGATTCTTTGAAATTGCTGACGGCGGGACGCTATTTCTCGACGAGATCGGCGACATGCCGATCTCCATGCAACCCAAGTTGCTGCGCGTACTGCAGTCGGGCGAGTTCCGTCGCGTTGGTGGGAACAAGGCGCTCCATGCCGACGTGCGGGTCATCGCCGCCACGAACAAATCCCTGATCGACGAAGTCCGCGAGGGCCGCTTTCGTGAGGATCTGATGCATCGCGTGAATACAATCACCCTCGATGCTCCCCCACTACGCGAACGAATCGAAGACCTTAATGAACTGATCGAACTCTTCAGCAAGGAGCTCGGCGAGGAATACGTCGGCCGCCCATTTGGCAAGGAGACCCTCGATATTCTGCGCAACTACGCCTGGCCGGGAAACGTCCGCGAACTGCGAAACGTCGTGCGCCGCGCGCTGATTCTGTCCGAGAGCGATGAGATCCAGCCCGAGGATCTGCCTCGTCATTTGCGCCAGATGGTAAAGCCGGCGGACGAGAACACGGAGGCCTACGTGTTCGATTCGAACATGACGATCGCCGACTTGGAGAAGCGTCACATCCTGGCGATGCTGGACGACTGCGGCGGGAATAAAACACAAGCCGCACGGAAACTCGGAGTCTCTGTGAAGACGCTCTACAACAAGCTGGAAGCGTGGCAGTCGGACGACGAGGCGGAGTGAAGCCGCAGCGCCCATTCCTGGGCGACGTCGGCAATTCGAGGCGCATCGCCCACGAATAAGTGATCGCTTCCATCCAGCGTCAGGACATTATCGGATTCTCGGGTGAGCCCCGTCGATGCAACAAGCTCTTCGTCGCTGACGGCGAAGTCCTCTTCCGCTAAGATAATCCGCGTCTGCGGAACGACTCGCGCCGATTGAGGCATTGCGCGCAAAGGTGGACTGATCGCAAACACGGGCGATTCGTCTGCCAGCAGCAGACTCACGATCGCTCCGTAGGAATAGCCGGCGTACGCGGTGATTTCCTCGTCACATCCAAGCGTTTCTTTGCGAAACCACCCGGCAATCTCTTGTGCATCGGCCAGATCGCCGGCGCTGGATTCGATCAAGCGATGATCTTCCCAGAATCGCGTACGCATGGCATCGACCTCTTCCTGGCTCAGTCCCGTTCGCGTGCGATACTCCCACGCCAATGCGGCGAAACCTGCTCGCACGCATCCGTCGAGAATTGCCATCACGACGGGATTATCGAGCGTCCCACCCAGCAAAGGGTGCGGGCAGTTGACGAGAATCCGTCCCCGACTGGCGTTCGCATCCGGATAGGCCAGGATGCCTTCCGTTTCGAACGTTGTGCGAATCCGAACGCGCTCCATCATGCCAGGACCTCGCGCGTCGCCGCCATCGCATCCGCCGTCGCGGTCGCAACTCTTTCGAGTTCATCGTCCGAAACGATCAGTGGTGGCTCGAACGTCAGAACGTTGCGCCCAGGGCCCGTCTTCCCAGCCAGGATGCCATTGTCACGCAACGAACGCAGGACCGCATCGCATCGATCGGTCGCGGGCTGTCCTTCGTGCGACAACTCAACGCCAATCATCAGTCCCTTGCCGCGGACATCCACGATTCCGTCATCGTCGATCGCGCGCAGCATCTCCTTGAAACGCTCGCCCTTCCGACGGGATTCGGTGGCAAGGTTCTCCCGCTGCATGATCTCCAGGACCTTCAAGGCCGCGGCAACGGGCACGAGATTCCCCCCGAAGGTGGAGGCCTGCGGCGATGTGAGACGGGCTGCAACTTCCTCAGTCGCCATCCATGCCGCGATCGGGAGGCCGTTTCCGAGGGCTTTCGCGACACTCATCAGATCGGGCGAAGTCTCCCAATTCTGCAAACCGAACCACTCGCCCGTTCGACAGAATCCCGTCTGCACTTCGTCTGCGATCAGGAGGATTCCGTGCTCTTGCAGAAATGCGCGCAGCTTCTGGAAGTACCCATCCGGCGGCACGAGAATTCCACCATTCCCACAGATCGGTTCGGCGATAAACGCGGCGAAGTAATCCGCACCCTTCGACGCAATGGCTTGTTGAAGCTGAGAGAAGTGCACATCCATCCCGACGTTCATGGGATGATCAACGTGAATGACAACCTCGGGCCGGAAAGGGTCCGCCTGCCACATTGGCAGTCCGGTGGTTGCCATGGTCAACGAAGTCCTTCCATGCAGGCCACCGCGAAACGCAAGAAAGGCAGGACGTCCTGTGGCGATGCGCGCCGCAATCAAGGCGCCTTCGTTGGCGCCGCTTCCGTCTGCGCAGAAGAACACCCGGCTGAGTCCCCGCGGTGCGACGTCGACTAGCTTCTCGGCCAACTCAATCATCGGCTCGGTCAGGAAGATAGTGGTGGTGTGCTGCAGTTTTCGCATCTGTTGTGCTGCGGCTTCAACGACCTCCGGATGGCAATGCCCCAGTCCATTCACTGCAACGCCGGAGTAGAAATCGAGATACTCCCGCCCGCGATCGTCACGCACAACGGTGCCTTTGCCATCCACGAGATGGAGCGGATCGTCGCCGAAGAAATGATAAAGGCACGGCATCAGGACGCGGCGTTTTCGTTCCAGCAGGTTCATTCCCGTCCTCCTCAGTAGATGCCGCCGGCGACAGCCGAAGCCGTCTCTCGTGCCGGTCGAGGGGATTCGAAACCTGATTCGCAGGCATCGGCTTCGTCGCGCTCCACGCAATTTAGCAGCAACATCGACTCGTCAAAGCGATGAAACAGGACTCTGCCCGTCTCGCCGGCGAGAGCAAAGTCGCGCAGATTCTCCGGATTGCGCAGCAAACGAATCGCCACGCGATTCTCGGCTGTGCGGTATCGCAACGGACGCGTCGCATCTTCAATCAGGCAACCGAACAGCGAATTGCCATATCCATTGATGAGCGCACAGTGCGCGGGGAGTTTGCCCGCTAACCATTCGCGCTCGTCGCGAGTGATGCTCTGGCCGCCGAGGTGAACTAGGCGCAGGTTCGCGATCCATGGTCCGGAGTGCTTCTCCAGGAGTACCTGCAGAACCGACGGCGTGATGAACAGAGCGTCGACGCTTTCTCGCTCGAGTAATGCCATCGCCTGGCGTACGAGATGTTCGCGATGCCGCAGCGAGGCGGTCGAGCCGGGCAGCATTGTGCGATGCCAGCGCGGATCGAAGTCCACCTTCAATGCGTCGATGCCACTGGTTCTGCGTGCGAGCGCGTCGGCCGCCTTGCCAATGATGTGCGGTCCCGTGGGACCGACGAACAACCACTGCGCGAACATCTCCAATTCACGATGCCCCAATTCGGACAACAGCGGCGTGACGAATCCGGCTTCGAAATCCTTCGCCGACCACGCGGCCGTGACGGGGTCGCCCGTTGTGCCGCCGGTCTCTCCGAGCGTGAATTCTCCGCCCGTGCGTAGCAGTTTCATAGGGACGAAATCGCGCCACGGACGATGCGACATGGCCTGGCGATCCATCGGCCCGAACGCCGCCAGATCCTCGATCGTTCGCAGCTCTTGCGGCTCGATCCCGAGTAGACTCGAGCGCTCCACCCAGTAACGCGAGCCATCCTTCGGGTCCATGTGGAGAGCCAGCATCGCGCGCTGATGAGGCGTCAGTTCCGTGGTCACGCTGCTGATCGTGGCCTTCAATGTCGACGCCGGTGAACCGTCCCATGGAATGCGTCGGAAGACGGATTCGAGCAAACTCCCAAGGCGGACGGCCAGAAGCTTGTCGCCGCCAATGCGCAATTTGCCCGTAAAGACAGCGCGCTGCGGCGACCAGTCGCCGGCTGCAATCTTCAGGAAAGTCGAAGCAGCCAATCGGTATGTGCAGACCGGCTCCGCCTCTTCGAGCACAGCGAGGCCTTCGTTCTTTTTCTGAACGGTGAAGCGGCGGCTCTCTTTGCCCTCATGCAAATCGAACGAGACAGGAACGCCGATGGAATCCAGCAGTTGATTCTCGTTTGCGCTCAGGCGAGGCGGCAGCCAATCGCGCAGATAGTATTCGCAACGTTCAAGATCGTTCATGCGCTCACTTCCTTCAAGATCTCGGCGTTCAGCCATGATCTTCCCAGCATTTCGAGATACGTTTCGCTAATGTTGTTGAGGCCGCCGATTATGCGGTTTGCCTCCGCGCAGGTGTTCGTTTGCTCCCACCTGCGATCGCGAGAGAGGTAGTTGTCCCACGGACGGAACATGGGGTGACGGGATCGCGGAAGGAACTCGAAGTGCATCGCGAGCCCGGCCCGCACAAAAGCCCGACCGATTTCTGCAACGGTCGGCCGCTCGGGGCTGACGAGATTCCAGAGAGAGTTCGGCTTCGGTGCCGCTTCGAGTCGCCCGGCAATGAAACGCACGACATCGGTCCGGCGACAGAATCCCGGCCGAATGTGTGCCTGTGCCCCCAGTCGGCAAGTGCCCCGCCCCGTTACATCGAGTGCTTCGAAGAAAGGGCCCAGCGGGCTCTTCTCGATTTCTTCCCGACTGCTCATCCATTCGGGCAGGATAATCCCCGGGCGGAAGACTTCGAGGCCGTCGACGCGCCCTAACAGGAGGCCCTCTGCCTTCGTTTTCGTTTTCTCGTACGTATTCGAGCACGACTCCTCGTTGGCCGAAGCTTCGGCAAGGACACCGTCGTCATCCGCACCGACAAACGCGGTGGAAACATGGAGGAAGCGCGCCACACCTGTGCGCTTCGCATGGGCGGCAAGAAACTCCACCGGGGCAACGTTTGCCTGCTCCATCGCGATCTGCGACGCGCCGGCCAACTTGGGCATCGCGGCACAGTGAACAATTGCGTCGAAGCGCTCCGTCGGCAGCATCAGATTGGGATCTGTCAGGTCGCCGGTCACCACCCGCAATGCCTCGTGCCATGGCAGACGATTCTGCGAGCGCTCGCGCACGAACGCCGTCACGCGATGCCCTCGCCGCAGCAGCTCGCGCAGAAGCGCGGAACCCAGGTAGCCGCTTCCTCCTGTGAGGAAGATGGAACGTCTTGTCATCATCGGAATCGGTGTACGCCTCATGGCCTCTCCTTTTAGCGCATAGAGAAGGGCAATCCGTGTGCCGTCCGGAGGGGGGGCTCCAGGGCTCTATTCGAGCCCATCTCCTGTCCTTTTTTCACAGTCCAAGCTGTAAACTCTTCCGAAATGAATCCCTCAAACGCCTCTCTGGGCATGGCCCGGAGCTTGCCCCTGCCCGTTTCGCAGCCATGACCAAGGAGGGCTTTAGAATGACAACTTCAGATCAAGTTTTGACGATTTCCCACTCCCCGGATCCGGACGATGCGTTCGCCTGGTGGGGAGTTCTCTCGGGCCGGGTCTCGGTCCCGGGCGTGCAGTTCCGCTGCATCCCGCGCACCATGCAGGAAGCGAATCTGGCCTGTCTTCATGATGAAGTCGATGTGGCTGCGATCTCCTCGGCGGCCTGGCCGCACTTCAGCGATCGGTATGCGATCCTGGGAGTCGGCGCCTCCGTCGGACGAGGATACGGCCCGGCGGTGGGAAGTGTGAATCTGCAGACGTTGGATGAGTTGGCTGACGCAACCGTCGCGCTGCCCGGTAATTTGACGACTGGTGCGCTGCTGTTTCGCCTGATGCACCCACAGGTTCGCACCGTTGAGATGCCGTGCGCGAAGGTGGGCGAAGCCATCGTGAATGGCCACGTGGACGCCGGCGTTCTGATCCACGAGGAACTGATGAATCTTCGCCACCGTGGCATGCGCCGTTTGGAGTGCCTCGGCAAGAGCTGGGAGCAGGAAACCGGGCTGCCCATCCCCGTTGGGTTGATTGCGGTGCGGCAGTCTCTTGGCGACGACTTGATCGAACACATCGCCCACGCAGTTCGCGAGAGCGTGGAAGTGGCTCTTCAAAATCGCGAGGCCGCCGTGGCATTTGCGATGACCTACACGCACCAGGCCGCCGACGGGATCGGCGAGGAGTTCATCGAGATGTTCACGAACTCCGACACGGTCGAGTTGCCGGAAGACTGCCGCGAAGCACTCCGGCTGCTCTTCGCGAAAGCCTATACAGCAGACCTGATTCCGTCGTTACCGGCCGTTCGTCCAGTCTACCCCGCCGAGGTGCGCCATGCCTTCGCAGGCTGATATTCAACATTTCTACGATCACGGCCGCACCCCGCTTTGCGCTTTAGACGAAGGCGCGCTGGCTGGGTTGCGGCATCGAACGGTGATCGATGGAACGACCGGCGCGGCGCAGTTGGCTTTGTGGCAGGAAGAGCACAAGTCCGGCTTCGATGTTCCGCTTCACCGGCACGATTGCGAAGAGATCATCACCATCGTCGCGGGCGAAATCCTTGCACGAATCGGCGATCGTGAATGGGCGATTCTAGCCGGACAGAGCATCCTGATCCCGGAGTGGGAGCCCCATGGCTTTCGAGTGACCAGCGCGACGCCTGTGCGCTTGCTGGCAATCTTCGGGAACCCAAAGCCTGGGATTTTCAAGTTGGATGGCACGCCTTCATCGCCCCCGTGGGAGGGCGGGGCCACGAATCATCTGCAGTAGGAGCAACTAGACGGGGTCTTCTTCTTTCTGGCTTTCGTCCGCTTTCAGCTTTCGGATGCGCGGAGACGACCCACGCTCTCTGCGAATGCCATCGTACTCGTCGAGCGCCTGGAGCAGCTCGACGGCGGACTGGTAACGGCGTTCAGGCTTCTTTTCCACACATCGGAAAATCACCTTCGAGATCACGCCTGGGACCTCTGGAGCCAGCGGGGCCGGCTTCGTGTACTGGTGATGGTAGGAAACGGAACCGCGACAGAATGGCGGCAACCCAGTGATCAACTCGTAGAACAGAATTCCGAGCGAGTAGATGTCGGATGCTACGCTGAGCGGATCGCCCGCGAAGTGCTCCGGGCTCATGTAGATCGGCGTTCCGAAGATCGTACCTTGCGATGCGCTGTCGATCAGACCGCCGCGAGCGATTTCCGGATGAGCGATCGCTGCGATTCCGAAATCGGACAGCTTCATCTTGCCGCGCGTTCCGATCAGGATGTTGGCAGGCTTGATATCGCGATGCAGAACGCCCTCGCCGTGAGCATGCACTAGCGCACGGGCAATCTGGCGAATGATGCTGATCGATTCATCCAGAGTCAGAATACGCTTCTCGCGTTGAAGCATCGTCCGCAAATCGCCACCAGGCACGTACTCCATCGAGATGTGTTTCAAGCCGCCTTCTTCTCCGATATCGTGGATACGCACGATGTTCGGATGGCTCAGCTTGCGCGCGGCTTTCGCTTCATTCTTGAAGCGGGCATGCGCTGCAGGATCTTTGGCGAAGTGCTTGCCCAGAATCTTCAGGACCACCAACTCGTCGAGTTCGCGATCGTAGGCCAGGAACACTTCGCCCATCGCGCCCTTACCGAGTCGTTCTCGAATCTCGTACCGACTCCGCGCACTTGGAGAGAGCTCGCCAAGAATGCGCTGGCGATCCGTCGTGGTGTTCTGCTCACGCGCCTGCTGCACGTGGAGGTTCCGCAGCCGCTCGAGCAAGTCTCGCTGATCGGGTGAAATCTCCAGTGCCTCTGTCAGCACTTCCGCGGCGCGCAGATACTCGTGGGATTCCTCGAACTGACGAGAGAGCGATTGCAATAGCACAGCCTTCGTATCGTCGTCGGTCAGATTGCGAATCGCCTCGTGAGCTTCGTCATGTTGCCCAAGCCCCATCAAGCATTTGACCTTCAACAACAGAGCCGCGCGGTTCTTCGGCTTCATCTCCAACGCGCGGTCGATGATCTCGCTGGCCCCCTCGGCATTCTCCAGGTCCAGTCGCAATTCTGTCAGCCTCAACAGCATGTCGAAGCTTGGCGCAGTTGCGGTGTTCACGGCGAACTCGAGAACTTCTTCGTACTCCTCCAGAATGTCCTGGTTGTTCGGAGCAAGGTGAGCGGCTTCCGCCAGATCCTCCGCCGCCTCTTCCACCTGGCCCATGATCTTGTAAAGAATCGCGCGTTCGACGTGCGCGCGCGCGTTGTCCGGAGCGACGCGAATAATCTCGTCGTAGCATGCCATCAGATCGCCCATGTATTGCGTGTACTGGGTGTGCAGGCGAACGAGCGTCACAAGTGCCTGTTCGATCTTGCCGACGCGCACGTAGCACTTCGAGAGCAACAGCAGGATCTCCGCATGATTCGAGGACAGCGGCGCGGCCTGCTCCAGAAGCGTCAGGACGCGCTGATTCACGGCCGCATCCTCACCCAACAGGCGATCGAGAATATCAGCCGCTTCGTGCGTCTGACCGGTGCCAAGCAACACGGCTGCAAGATGCAATCCGAGGTCTGCCTCTTCCGGCGCAATCTCGTAGGCCCGCGAGGCAAGTTCCAGAACTTCCGGCGTGTTGCGCTGCAATCGCGCGTGCGTTCGTGCCAGCGAAAGCACTGTCTCATCGTCCTCGGGCAAGAGGTCCACGACACGACGGTAGAGCTCGGCTGCCTTCTGATCCTCGCCCGCTGCTTCATAACAACGCGCCAGCGAGCCGGCCAACTTCGGGTTGTTTGGCTCGAGTTCAACCGCCCGCTGCATCAGCTTCGCGAACTCCGGCTTCCAGAACTGACCAATCGCAACGATCTGGGCCCAGACGCGGATCACGTCTTCGGGCAGTGCCCGCCCGCGCCGCGCAAGATCGTCCAGATTGCGGCCGACGTCTTCGCCCAGATGTTCCTTGCGTGTGTACGATAATGCCGCGCGAAGGAGGGAAACCGTTGAGGCATCGTACCGCTTCCGAATCAAGGCCGCCAATCCGAGCTTGAGTGCGGGCCGCGGATTACCGCGAGCCGCTCGCGATTCCGCCACGGCGCGCTCGAGCAATTCATCGCCCGGTGCGAAAGCCAGTGCGCGTTCCAGGAAAGCCAACCGCATCGGATGTGCGTGATCCGTCTCCACCATGTGGCGTGCAACGGCCAGGACCAGGTCCTGATTGGCTTCGGGATCGAGAGCGGCCTCCAGCAGAATGTCCATGTCCTCGGCTTTGGGGCCGGGGGGCTGCATCAGGAACTCCGCGACGCGATGCAGAATTCGCGCGCGTTCCTGGCGAACGATCGCCTGCGTTTTGATGCTCACGCCGCCCATCGCGCGCCAGCGCTCGATCAGTTCCTTGTAGAGCATTGCCGCGTTGTCGCGCTGGTCCAACTCCCACAGGAGATCGGCGCGAGCGATGCGCAGCTCAATCTCGTCCGGATCGCGGCGGCAGATCTCGCCGAGCATCTTCGCCGTTTCCATGTCGCGCACGTTGTTGGCCAGACGCGAACGGACCAGGGCGCTCGTGATCGGTAACGCATCAGGGTGCAACTGGTTGGCCTGCTCGAGCACGGCCAGCGCGGTCTTCGGCGGCAGCGAGATGACTTTGCGGACCTGCAAACGATGGAAGTTCCCGGCGAGGGATTCCGCCGCCAGTCGTTGCAGCTCGATGTCGTTTCCGTTCTCTTTCAGCAGCGCAGCGGCTTCGTCCAAGGCCTTTCCGAAATCTCTCGCTCGAACCAGGTGCCCGATCACGCCGAGCCGCGCCCACATGCAATCGGGATGAATCTTCAGCGATTCTTTGAATTGCCGGATCGAAGCGGGATCTTGCGGCGCCGACTGGTACAGGTGGCGACAAAGCTGATTGTGAACCGCATCGTGTCGCGACCCAAGCTGGATCGCCTGCTGAAACAGGGTGACCGCCGAGTCGTCGATCCGCCCCATCTCCGCATAAGCAGTCGCGAGCGGAATGATCGTGTCTTCGCTATCGTCGCCCTCTTCGTGGATCTTGTCGAAGATGTCGATCACGCCCGTCCAGTTGCCCTGCGAGGCGTGAGACTTTCCAATCAGACGAAGGTACTTTGCGCGGTTCGGACTATGAGTAACGGCCTTGCGGTAGATCTCCAGCGCGTTCGTATCGATGTCGCCGCGGTTCGCGTGGAAGTCTGCCAACGCGACCGCCGCGTCGACGTCGTCGGTATGCAGGTTGTGCCATTTGCGAACGATGCCGGCATCTTCGTCGTTCAGCGTCTGCTTGCTCTGAACGAGGATCTTACCAAGGGTCCGCACAGCGTCCGGATCGTCGGGCCGCGCCTCCAGAACCTGGCGCAGCATTTCCATGCCCTCTTCTTCGTGCCCCGACCGGTCGCACAGCAGCCGACCGGCAAATAGCTTCATATCGACATCTTCCGGGGAGTACAGGAGCCCGCGTAGAGCATACTCGAGCGCTTTGGGGCTGCCATCGTCGCGATCGCGATAGAGTTCAGCCAAACGGCCACAAATCTCGGCGCGCTCCGGGAAGTGCTGCGAGCCTAGCATGAGAACGTGCTCTGCCTGTGGGTCGCTGCGAGTGGACTTGAGGACGGATTCCAACGCGTCGTCGAAACTATCGTAGAACAACGAGCGCGCTTCGGATTCGGTATCGACATCGAGCCACTCGCTCTCATCGATCGATGGGAAATAGGAACCCAATCCGATGGCGACCCGCTCCAACGAATCGACGATCATGGCCTGATCGCCTTGACGCCGGCGTTCTTCAAGCAGGCGGCGCCACAAACTCAGGTTCATGCCCTGGCGCGCGGCTTCACGTTCCAGATAGCTGAGATCGAGGAGTTCGAACTTGTCGCGACGGACCAGCGCTTTCACTAATTCGGAGAGCCAATACTCATCGTCAGGGAATGCCGCGTCGGCGAACCGGTAGAGCTCCGTTTCGTCCTGACCGACTTCCTGGAACGCTTCGGCAATGATGCGGAGCGAGGAGCGCCATTCTCCGGTCCCGGACTTGTCGAGCGCACGCGCCTGAGAAGCCTCGTCGCACGCCTCCTGGAGGAGACGACGTCGAGCCTCAGGATCTTCCAATTCTTTCAGCGCGCGTTTGCGGAACAGCCCTTTGAAACGCTCGGCAATCGCCATCTCAAATAGGACCTCACTGGCCTGCCGAGGGATGGTCCCTCACAGGCCGAATCCTGGGCAAGGAATGCGCCCCCGGCGCATCTGCCCTCTTCCCCATGTACCCACCATAAGTATTGCAGCCTCAGACGCGGGCGCTGTCAACCGATCATGTTTGTCAAACACTCACTCACGCCCGAATCAGCCTGCCACCAGTCAGGATGCAGCCAGTTCTCCGGATGGAATGTCGGATGACGATGACCCATCGATAAAGGCAGCCCCAATCGAATCTCCCCAGACATTCGTGGCGGTGCGGAAGCGATCGAGGAACCAGTCAATGGCGACGATCAGGCTGATGCCCTCCAGCGGCAGGTGGACTGCCTGCAGGACGATGACCATCATCACCAGGCCGGCCTCCGGAATGCCGGCGGCCCCGATCGAGACGACCGTCGCCATCAGGAACACGATCAGCAGTTGGCCGAACGAGAGGTCTACGCCGAAAGCCTGGGCGATGAAAATGGCCGCGACGGCCTCGTAGAGCGCCGTGCCGTCCATATTGATCGTGGCCCCGAGGGGCAGGACAAAGCCGGCCGAGCGCTCTCCGATTCCGGCACGATCTTCAGCACATTCCATTGTCAGTGGTAAAGTTGCAGACGAGGAGGCGGTAGACCAGGCCGTCAGCAGGGCGGGGAACATCGCCAGCATCAGCTTCAGGGGATTCCTCTTCGTCAGCACGAAACAAAGAATGGGGAGCGTCACGAACGCATGAATCGCCAACCCGGCGAAGATCGTGGCCATGTAGCGCCCGACTCCGGAGATCATCCGGGCCAGGCCGCCCTCGGTCCCGGCCGCGGCTCCGAACTTTGATGCCACCAATCCGAAAATCCCGATCGGCGCGATCCACATAATCAGGTGAACCATCTTCATGATGGCCTCATTGAACCCGTCGAAGAAGGCGATGACGGGCTTCCCCTTCTCCCCCAGCGTCGTCAGAATTCCCCCAAATATAATCGCAAATACAATAATTGGAAGCATCTTCCCCTCGGCGAGGGCTCCAAAGATGTTCGGATGGAGGAAAGACAGCAAGACGTCGGAGATCGTCGTTCCCTGTTTGGCGAGAGCGTTCTCCGGGGCAACCGCTCCCTCGATCGCCATCCCAGCCCCAGGCCGAATCACGGTCACGAGGATGACTCCCAGACCCACAGATAGGGCCGTTGTCGTCGCATAATAGAGAATCGTCTTCAAGCCGGTCTTCTGGGCCCTCCGGATGTCGCCCATCTGGGTCACTCCAACGATGACGGAGGCCAGCACCAGCGGAACAACAACCATGCGCAGGGCAGTCAGGAAGAGCTTGCCGAGGACCTCGACCCGAGTCATCGCGTCGCCGAAGAGCGCCACGCAGATCGCCGCCAGGACGATGGCAACGATGATCCCGATCAGAATGATATTGGAGTGCTTCCGAGTCATGAACACACGTCCTCTAAGTGGAGGTTGGAGCCGAAAAGCCGAGGATTGCCATGGTGGAACTTTGGTGGAAGCCTCCCGATAGCTCAAGCGCTAAGGCGACATTGGCATATCCACACATGTATTTTGCCTGGGGCGCGCAAAATCCTGCGCACTTTCTTGACGCTCACAGACCCGGGCCCCATCCTGGACAGCATGCAGTGCATTTTTTTGCACGTTCGGCTGGCATTAATGCTGGACGTGTCCGGTCCAAACGGGGCACTATCGACAATTCGATGGAAGCGCTTTTCCCCAAACCCCAGGCCTTGAGGGTGCTTGAGTACTGATGAAGAACGGCCAGAAACCAACCTACCGTGGCAGCGTCCTTGTTCTCGACGACGAAGAGAACATGTGCAAAATCCTGACGAAGGTCCTCAACCTGGAGGGCTACTACGTCACGACGTTCACCAATCCGAAGGAGGCGCTCCGGCACTTGGAGACGCACTCCACGGACGTGCTACTGACGGATATCCGGATGCCGGAGATGACCGGCCGCGAAGTTCTGGCCGCGGTGCGCGAACGTGGCCATTCCTGCGAGGTCATCATGATGACCGCGTACGGGACGATTCAGGGTGCGATCGAGTGCGTCAAGATCGGCGCTCTCGACTATATCACAAAGCCGTTCAAGACCGACGAACTGCTTGTCACGATTTCTCGAGCCTTCGAGCACAAGCGCCTGAAGGAGATGAATTCGGCACTGACCGAGGCCTACAATCAGGGGGCCCGTCGCGAGGACGTGCTCCTGCTCGGTGAGTCACCGGCTCTGCACCGCGTCCGAGAGATGCTGCAGAAGGTCGCGCCATCGGACAGTCCGGTCCTGATCATGGGCGAATCGGGCACAGGCAAGGAACTGGCCGCGCGCAGCGTCCATCGGCTGAGCCGACGCCGCGGGGGTCGCTTCGTCGCAATCAACTGCGCGTCGATTCCGGCGTCACTGATGGAAAGCGAATTGTTCGGCTACGAACGCGGCGCGTTCACGGGCGCCAACCAGACGAAGATCGGACTAATCGAGCTGGCCGACGGCGGAACGTTGTTCCTCGATGAAGTCGGCGAACTTCCCCTGCCGCTGCAGGCGAAGCTGCTGCGCGTCCTGCAGGAGCACGAAATCACGCGCATCGGCGGCCTGACGAACATCCCCGTCGATATTCGCGTCGTCTCCGCCACGAACCGCGACCTGCAGGCCGCGATCACGGACCGCGAATTTCGCGAGGACCTCTTCTATCGCCTGAATGTGATTTCGATCGAGCTCCCACCGCTGCGCGAACGCCGCGAGGACATTCCGCTGCTGGCCGAACATTTCCTGCAGGAAAAAGCTGCGAAGCACAATCGACCCGACTTGCGTTTCAGCGAAAGCGTGCTCGAAGCCCTGCGAATGCTCCCCTGGAAGGGCAACGTGCGCGAGTTGGAAAACCTGATCGAGCGTATGATTCTCCTGTCTGATACGGACGTCATCACGACCGACCTTCTGCCGGAAGAGGCCGGACGTGCTCGCCGCAGCAGTAGCAGCAGCACCGATGGCGTGACGAAGCTGGCGCTCTCTGCGCAAGCGATGGTCGAGGAGGTTCCGGACTTCAAGAGCGCCCGCGAATCCTTCGAGCGCGAGTACCTGGAGGCCCTCCTGCGCGGCCACAACGGCAGCGTGACCGACGCCGCCCGCCAGGCCGGTATGAGCCGACGCAATCTCTACGACAAAATCGACAAACTGGGCATTCCGCTGACGATGATTAAGGAAGGCACAGGCGACTAGGCCTGCTTCTTTTCAATCTCATGGATGATCCGACGCGTGCGCTTCTCTTCCTTTGAGTCATGCACGACCAGCACGGCATGCACGGCACCTGGAACATAAAACAGCAGCGTCAGAAGCAGGTTGATAAGTGCCTGAATCGGCTTCCCGCAGAGCAGGACGGCGACGGGGGGCAGGATAATGGCGAGCAAGTAGAGCACAGAGTCTTCTCCATTCAGTGACCTGCCATTTGTACGCTCGGGGTTGCGTTGTATTCAATCGCGACCTTCAAGTGCGCAATTGTCTCGCCCAGCGCGTCGCCCTGACCGACAGAGACATGATGTCGCAGGCTTGAGAAGCATGCGACCCTTCCAACGGCTGAGCGATGGCACCCACCTCCGCATCGGCACGGGTATCCGGTCCTTCTTTGGCCGATCAGCACACTGCGTTTAGCGCTGATTTCAAACCACTTACAGCAAGCATATGCAAAAACATGATATGTTCGCGGGCTCCCGAGGCTTGGGGCACGGGCTTTGATACTAGGGGAATCGAATCCGGCGCGACCCCTCCTGGAGGATGCCGTTAAGCTGGAGTGAACGAAGTCCGATGAACTTGAGAGGAACAAATCCGATGAAGAGATGGATTGCCATTCTGGGCGCCGCCATGGCGCTGACGATCTCGGCCCCGCTGGCCGCCCAATCCACCGACACCGTGCTGACCCCGAGAACGTTTATCGACGTCTCGAAGCAGGTCCTGCCTGCCGTCGTCAGCATCGAAGTCTACGTACCGCCCGCCCCCGAGTTGTACCAGCAGGGCCAGGCGCAATCCTTCGAAGACATGCTGCGTGAATACATGCAGGATCCGAACTCGCCGAGTGCCCAGGATTTCTGGCGCAACTTCCGGATGGAGGACTTCCCCTCCGGCGGTGCGGGCTCCGGCGTCATCTTCGCCCAGAAAGATGGATGGGCCTACCTGATTACGAATGCTCATGTGCTGAGCGCTAACGATCGGGTCGAGTACACGGTGCGGCTGGATTCCTCGCTGGGCGATGATGGCCCGATCGAGGTCTCCGGTGAGAACGTCGAAGCAGTCGGCAACGATCCGCTGACCGACGTGGCCGTGATGAAGTTCCACATTCCCGATGGCGTGCACCTCCCCACAGTGAAATTTGCGAACTCGAATGATGTGGAGGTCGGCGAATGGGTCCTGGCTCTGGGCAATCCTCTTGAACTCAACAACAGCGTTTCCCAGGGGATCATCTCGGCCAAGCATCGCGTGATCGAGAAGGCGCCGATTGAGGACCTTCTTCAGACGACAGCCGTCATCAATCCGGGGAACTCGGGCGGGCCGCTGGTGAACCTGGACGGTCACATCGTCGGCATCAACAACGCGATCGCGACGTCCACGGGACGCTGGGCCGGCGTGGGTTTCGCCATTCCCAGCAACCAGGCACAGCGAATCGCTGAGATGCTGATGGATAAGGGCCGCGTGTCGCGCGGATACCTGGGTATCGAAATGAATGACCTCAACAAGGCCGTGGCGGAAGCCTACGACCTGGAATCCGATGACGGGGTCCTCGTCGCCGCAGTCGTGCCGGGAACTCCGGCCGCCGAAGCAGGCCTCGAAGCGGGCGACCTGATTATTCGCATCGACGGCGATCGCATTGCAGACCGTCGCGAAATGCTGCAGGTCATCGCCTCCTACGATGCCGGCGACGACGTTTCAGTCGAAGTGCTGCGTTTCCGCGGCAACGAGCGCCAGGAGAAGAAGCTGAAGGTCACCTTGGCGGAGCGCCCGTCGGAAGATGAACTGGCAACGGCGCGCGGCGACCTTGGTGGGATGTTCAATCATCCCCAGATCATCCAGGAAGATTCCCCGGTCGAGAAGCTGGGTCTGGAAGTCGAGCACTTCAATGAAGGCGGCATCGAAGGAATGATGATCAACGCCGTGGAATCCGATAGCAACGCCGCGCGGGCCGGCCTGCGCGTGGGCGATATTCTGCTGCAGATCAACGGAATCGATGTCACCTCTGAAGAGCAACTGGTCGAAGGTCTGGAGAATGTTCGCAAGGGCAAGAACCACGTGGTTCTATTCCGGCGTGCAGGCTCGAATCAATTCATCACAGTCGATCCAGTCGAGTAACCACTGAATACCGTGGGGCCGGGCGAGAAGCGCTCGTCCGGCCCCAGGGTTCCGGCGATGGTCGGAGATTCTTTGCGGAATGCGGAGCGAGAGAATGACGGCAACGGACATTCAAGCAGTTCAAGAAGAAGTAACCCAGCAGAGCGCATTTGTCGAGCGGCTGGAAGAAGAGATCGGTCGCATCATCGTCGGCCAGAAGCACATCGTCGATCGTCTGCTGATCGCATTGCTGTGCAATGGCCACGTGTTGCTGGAAGGCATGCCGGGCCTGGCGAAGACGCTGACGTGCCGAACATTGTCGCGAGCGATCGCGGCGAAGTTCCAGCGCATTCAGTTCACGCCGGATCTGCTGCCGGCGGACCTGATCGGAACGCTGATCTACAACGTGAAGGATCAGACGTTCGAACCGCGCAAAGGACCGATCTTCTCGAATTTCATCCTCGCCGATGAAATCAATCGCGCGCCGGCGAAGGTGCAGAGCGCGCTCCTTGAAGCGATGCAGGAACGCCAGGTGACGATCGGCGACACAACCTACAAGCTCGATGACCCCTTCATCGTTCTGGCAACACAGAACCCGATCGAACAGGAAGGCACCTATCCCCTGCCGGAAGCGCAGATCGATCGATTCCTCTTCAAGGTCAACGTCACCTACCCCAGCCGCGACGAGGAACGCTTGATTCTGGATCGCATGGGCCTGGCCGATACGACTCGCCGGTCGAATTCCGAGGATGTCGAGATCTCTGAAGTCGTGCATCCGGACGAAATTCGAAATGCCCGCGCGACGGTCGATCGCATCTACATGGACGAGAAGGTGAAGCACTACATTCTCGACCTGGTGCAGGCAACGCGCTCGCCGGAGGCGTTCAATGTGCGCTTCCATTCGAATTCCGGCAACGGATCGCGAACGCAATTGGAGAAGGTTATCCAAGTCGGCGCCAGCCCGCGTGCAACAATTGCGCTGGCAGTTGCGGCAAAGGCGCACGCTTTCCTGCGTCACCGCGCTCACGTGACGCCGGACGACGTGAAAGCGATCGGCATGGACATTCTGCGCCATCGCATTCTGCTGACGTACGAAGCGGAAGCGGAAGAGCTGACCAGCGATGACATCGTGCGCCAGATCTTCGACCAGGTCGAGGTGCCCTGACAGGGAAGAATGAGGGAAGCGGCGAATTCAATCGCCAGAGGTTGAGAGAGCATGCCTGTTCCACAATTACTCGAAGATGCGGCATCTGTCCGCAAACTGGAGATTCTCACTCGTCGCATCGTGAACGATGTGATGGCGGGCGAGTATCACTCCGTCTTCCGCGGTCAAGGCATGGACTTCAGCGAGGTTCGAGAGTACCAGCCTGGCGATGACATCCGAACGATCGACTGGAACGTCACCGCACGCACCGGACACCCACATGTGAAGCGGTTTGTCGAAGAGCGCGAACTGACGGTGATCTTTGCGGTCGACGTGTCGGCATCAACGCTTTTCGGTTCTGGCAGACGGAGGAAGCGCCAACTGGCCGCCGTCATCACGGCGATTCTCGCATTCTCCGCCATTCGCAACAACGACCGTGTTGGCCTGATGCTCTTCAGCGATCGCGTGGAGCGGTTCCTGACTCCGAAAAAGGGACGGACCCATGGGTTGCGCGTGATCACGGAACTTCTGACCGAGCCTGAAGGTCGCAAGACGGACATCGCAACCGCCCTGCAGTCGCTGAATCGGCTGCAAAGAAAGCGCGCGGTCGTTTTCCTGATTTCCGATTTCCAGCAACCCGACTTGTACCGCTCGCTCTCTGTCACAGCGCAGCGGCATGACTTGATCGCAATCTCGATCGGTGATCCTCGCGAAGAGGAAGTCCCTAACGTCGGCCTGATCGAGTTGGAAAACGCCGAAACAGGCGAACGCATGCTGGTCGATACATCGAGCCGGCGGGTGCGCGAGCAGATCGCCGCGGATCTGAAGGGGCGCCAGGTGGCGACGAAGCGCCTCCTCCGGTCTCTCAACATCGACCAGATCGATCTGCGCACCGACCGTCCCTTCGATCGTCCCTTGATCGACTTTTTCCAACGTCGCGCGCGGAGGATGTCTCATGCGTAGCCCGCGGCGAACGATCCTGACTGGCATCTTGTGGCTCGCGATGGTGGCCGCCTGCTTCGCGCAGGATGCCCCTGCGGGCGCTCCTCTGCCAATCACGGTGAATCCGGTCAGCGCACCCATCGGGGATCAGATCGAAGTGTCACTCGACGTCCCAGTGACCGGCGCCGCAGAAGCACTGATTGCCAAGCCGCCTAAGGAGCAGCAGGGACTGCTCGTCATCGATAAGCCGAAGAAGACCGATGCCGGTTGGACGATTCCGGTTCGGCTCCTCTCTCCCGGTGAACAGACGATCGGCCCTCTCTCCATCACCGCCCAAATGACCGATGGGCGGACTCAGGATTTCACAACACAAACGGCATCTGTGACCATTGCAGAACCCGGCGCCGACCCGGGCCAAACTGAAGACTACACGCCGCCACTGACGGTGCCGTTCGATTGGACACTTCGCAACATGGCGATTGGGGCCATGATCATCGTGGCGGTTCTGCTCGCATTCCTGCTCATCAGGGCTCTGCTGAAGCGAGGCTCTGCAGAAACCCAACGGATCGCACCTCCGCCCTTGCCGCCGCTTGAGGAAGCCATTCAGTCGCTCACCCGACTGGCTACGATGGATGTTTTTCAGAATCGCGGCACTAAGGCGCATTACTCCGAGCTTTCTTATCTCCTGCGCCGCTACTTCGAGCGCCAGTTCGATTTCCAGGCTCTCGAAATGTCGGAGGATGAACTCATCGAATACCTTCGTCGCTCTGGTGAGTACGCCGCGGCATTGACGGAATTGAAACCGATCCTGCTGCGCGCTAGCATGGCGAAGTTCGCACGATGGGAAGCTAATGAGCCTCAGGCCGGCGAAGACATTTCCACCGCGCGCGTTTTCCTGCGTCATGAGTCGGAACGCATGCGTGCGACGAACTCTCCGGAAGAAGGATCGAAGGCAGCCTGATGTTGGAGTGGAGATTCCTCTATCCCTGGATTCTGGCGTTGCTGCCGCTGCCGTTGATTTGGCTGGCGTGGCACTACCTGCGTCGTGCGAGGCGCCATCCATCGGTGCTCTTCTCCGACACGGCGCCGTTTGCCGCGGGAACGAAGACGCTGAAGATACGCGTCCTCCAACTGATGCCCGTGCTGCGAGCGCTCGTCCTGATTCTCGGAATCATCGCCCTGGCACGGCCGCAATTCGGCCAGGTCGAACGGCAACGCGCCGCGCTCGGCGTCGACATTGCCCTTGCGATCGATGTTTCCGGCTCGATGCAGGCCGCGGATTTCACCCCAAATCGCCTGGAAGCGGCCAAGGAAGTCGTTCACGACTTCATTGATGGGCGCTCCAGCGATCGCATCAGTCTCGTGGTCTTCGCCTCCACGGCAGCGGTCCTCTGTCCGCCAACGTTCGACCGCCAGGCTGTGAAGCTTTTCATCGATACGATTCAGGATGGCATTCTAAATAACGAGAAGACGGCGATCGGAACGGGATTGGCACTGGCTGTCGACAAGCTGCGCGACAGCGAAGCCAAGAGCAAGATCGTCATCCTGCTGACGGATGGCGAAAACAACACCGGGACGATCGCGCCGTTGCAGGCCGCCGAAGCGGCAAAGGCTCTCGGTGTGCGCGTCTACACAATTGGTGTCGGCAGCAATTCGATCACCGAAATCCCCGTCCAGGATCCGTTGTTCGGTCAGCGCATGGTGCGCCAGCAGGTGACGATTGACGAAGAGACGCTGCAGCAGATTGCGAAGGAAACCGGCGGACGATACTTCCGCGCCACGAACGAAGATGCTCTGCGGCAGATCTACTCGGAGATCGACCATCTCGAGCGCACGGAAATCGAGGTCAACGAGTACGACGACTTCGACGAGCGGTTCATGATGTTTTGGACGCCTGCGTTGATTCTGCTCGGACTCGAATTCCTCCTGCGCGGTTTCTGGTTGGTGAGGTTGCCATGACGTACCAGCATCCCCAACTCCTGTGGCTTCTTGTCGCGCTCGTTCCCTTGGCGATCGTGTGGCGTTGGGTCCGCGCAATGCGCCAGCAGAAGCTGAGTCGCTTCGTCGACAATCAGAACAGCAACTGGTCCGTGCTGAACCCATTTGTGTCCACGACGGCGAGGCGCTGGCAGGCGCTGCTGCTCTTCACGGCCCTGGCCCTCTCAGTTTTTGCCGCGGCGCGGCCGCTCTTCGGCACCCGCGAGCGCATGATTCGCCAGAGCGGCATCGACATCCTGGTCGCTCTCGATGTTTCGGAGAGCATGCTCGCCACGGATGTGAAGCCCAATCGATTGACCGAAGCGAAGACCAAGCTTCGCCAGGTCCTCTCATCGTTCCCGGGCCAACGCCTCGGCGTGATTCCTTTCGCCGGGGATGCTTTCCTGCAGTGCCCGCTGACGACGGATTACGGGATTGTGCTCGATGTGTTGCAGAACGTGGATACGCGAACGATCGGAACGCCCGGAACGAATCTCGGACGGGCGATCGAAGTCGCTCGCAATGCCTTCCGCGAGGGCAGCGTCGGCACACCCGTGTTGGTCCTGATCACTGACGGCGAAGATCACAGCGGACACGTCGAGGAGCAGGCAAAGTTGGCGGCCGAAGAGGGAATCCTCATCTACACGCTGGGAATCGGCTCGACCGAGGGGTCGCCGATTGTCATGCCAGATGGGACCTTGAAGGAAGATGCAGATGGATCTAAAATCCTTTCGAAACTTGACGCAGAGACGCTGGTGAAGGTCGCTGAAATGACCGGCGGCAAGGCCTACATCGCCGACGGCTCGACGTCGCTCGACGTCAAACCATTGATCAGTGAGTTGCGGACGTTTCAGCAAACGGACTTCGCCGAAAACCGGCGCGTTGTTCGCGAAGAACGTTTTCAGTACCCGCTGGCGCTCGCCCTGATTCTGTTGTTCCTTGAAGGGCTGATCGGCGACCGGCGGGAGAGAAAGATTTCGAGGGGCATGCTCCGCAGGAAGGAAGCGGCATGATGAAGAGGCTCGCCACAATCCTGATCGTATTTGCGCTCGCCGGTGCGTCGCCCGCGATGGCTTTCGATTGGAACAATCGCCTGCCGCGACTGATCGAAGAAGGCGTTGCGGCCTACGACTCGGGCGACTACGAGACGGCTCGAGGCATCTTCCATGATGCGCGCGTCGAAGCCCCGGATGCTCCCGAACCGGTGATGAACCTCGGTCTCACGTCGGCCAAGATGGGCGAGTACCAGGAAGCCATTGCCTCGTTCAACCATGCCGTTGAACTGGCAGAGAGCGCACCGGAGATTCGTGCGAAGTCGCTCTACAACAAGGGACTGTCCCAGTTCGAGCTCGCACGCCAGGCTTTGGAAGCCCAGGACCGAGAGCAGGCGATTCAAATGGGCGTTGCAGCGCTGAAGTCCTTCAACGAGGCACTCGACGCGCAATCCGATTTCCCCGATGCAGAGTTCAACCGCGAGCAGGTGCGGAATTTCCTGATGCAATTGGCTCAGCAAGCCCAGCAGGAACAACAGCAACAGCAGGGCGATGGAGATCAGAATCAGGATCAGCAGGATCAAGAGAATCAGGATCAGCAAAACCAGCAGCAACAGCAACAGAACGGCGATCAGAACCAGGATCAGCAGGACCAGCAGCAGAGCGATCAACAGCAACAACAGGGTGATCAGCAAGATCAGCAGAATCAGCAGCAGGGCGATCAACAAAACGACCAACAGCAACAGCAAGGCGAACAGCAGGATCAGGATCAGCAGCAGGAAGGCAAGGCACAGCAGAACAGTCAGGAGCAGGGCGAAGAGCAGCAACAGGACGAAAAGCAGGCCGACTCCGGCACGCCTCAGGAAGAGCAGCAGCCGGAAGAGAAGCAGGCAGACCAGTCACAGGCCGGCGATCAGGAGCAGCCGCAGGAAGGCCAACAGCAGCAAGCGCAGATGGCTCAGCAAATGTCGGAGGAGGAGGCGAAGAACATGCTCAACCTCCTCGGAAATCGCGGCTTGCTGATCCTGCGTCAGCCACGCGACGATTCGCGACGCAGCCGTCAGGATTGGTAATCGAATGCGACGCAATTCAACATGGCTTTGGATTCTGGGACTGGTGCTGATCACGGCACTGGGGGCGAAGGCCCACGCCAAAGTCACCGTCTACGCAGAGCCCTCGCCGGTTGTGGTCGGCGATACCTTTCGCTATGTCATTCAGGCCGACTCGCGGATCGACGACGCCACGTTGCCCGAGATTCAAGGCGGCAATGTGCGTCTGGCTGGCGGGCCAAATAGTTCGTCAAGCACGCTGAACGTTAATGGCCGCCAGAGCGTGAGCGTCGAGATGTCTTGGACTTTCCAGGCACAGGGAACGGGCACAGTGAAGTTTGGGCCGGCCAAGGTCATTATCGGCGGCAACACCGTTCAGACGAATCCTGTCGAGGTCGAAGTCATTCCCGTGCCATCACAGAAGCTCGGCACATTTGGGGAAGTCTCTTCTGCGCGGACGGGCAACACGTCACTGGACCAGCAGTTGAAGGGCCGCCTGTTCAGCTACACGGAAGTGCCCGACAAGGTCTACGCGAACCAGGCATTCCAGGCGACGACGTACTTGTATCGCCGCGCCAACTTCAACCCCAGCATTGCCGGCATCAACGTTCTCGAGGTCGCCGGCGGGCGGCAATTCATTCGTGTGGACGACGCGTCCTATCGCGTTCCAGGAATCCAGTGGGAAAGCGTGAACGTGGATGGTGAAGCCTTCCTGCGCACTCCGTTGGCTGTATCGACGATGGTGCCGACACGCGCCGGCGAGACGACACTCCGCGGCACGACATTTCAGATGATTCTACAAACCGCGAACAACACCAGGCGGCGCGATCCTTTCTTCGACTCCTTCTTCAATCGCAACACGGTGGAGGCCCAACTCCCTGCCTACGAGCAGGAACTGAACATCCTCCCCCTGCCACCGAAACCCGATGGGGTACTGGGTCAACTTGTCGGCTCCTACCAGATCACGAGCTTTGCCGATAAGAGCGAGTTGACGGAGTCGGATCTTCTGACGCTGACGATTCGCGTGTCCGGAACGGGCTACTTGCAGACGGTTTCAATGGAATCGCTTCCAGAATTCGACGGATTCACGAAGATCAACGAAGAGGTCGATTTCCAGATCAACAACATCCACGGCGATCTGGTGACGACGAAGGTCTTTAAGGAAATCCTGCAGGCAAGCAAGCCCGGAGAATTCGAGATCCCCCCCCTGGACTTCGCGGTCTTTGATCCAAAAACGGAAGAACAGAAGATCGTTTCGACGAACGCGATTCCCGTGACCATTCTCCAGTCGAAGGGCTCATCGCTGCAGCTCGCCAGCGGCAGCCCCACCCGGGCGCGTGGTGAAGTTCGCGAGGTGGGCCAGGCCGACATTCTGTTCATCGATACGGAACCCCTCCGCGATCTCCGTCTGCGTTCAGACGACGCGCCGTTCTATGCACGGCCATGGTATTGGGTGCTGCACGGCGGTGCACTGCTTCTGGTCGTTGCGGCCGTTAGTTGGGTTGCCAACGTCCGGCGGCTGCACGCGGACCCGGTGGCCTATCACGCGAAGCGCGCCGATCGCCGCGCACAGGAAGCATTGCGCGAAGCCGAGAAGGTCAAGGGGCAGGGAACGCGCGAGGAATACTACTCCGCGCTGGCCCAAGGCATCCTGAACCGAGTCGCCGCTATCACTGGTCGACAAGCATCCGGCCTGACCGCAGACGACGCTTTGAAGGAACTGCGCAGCCAGGGCGTCGAGGAAGATGACCTGACGCGATTGAGCCAATTGCTGGATCGATGCGATGCGATGCGATACGCCCCTGAATCCGCCGACAATGATCGCGAGAAAGATCTGCAGGGAGCCCGGGCACTGATTACCGAGTTGGGAAAGGGGAAGAAGCGATGAACCGGGCCGCTCGCATACTCGTGCTCCTTCTTGGCGCCATTCTCCTCGCCGTCTCCTCCCCTGCCGAAGAGCTCACAGTCGATATTGCCCAGAATCGCTTCGACGAGGCCAACGAATTGTACCAGCAGGGCCAATACCAGGAGGCGTTCGAGGCCTATCGCACACTGTATCGCGATGGGATCGAGAATCCACAGGTCCTGGCAAACGCAGGAAATGCGGCGTATCGGGCGGGCGATGTCGGACAAGCCGTTGTCTTCTACAAGCGCGCCCTGCGTCTGGCACCTGGCTACAGCATGCCGCGCCAGAATCTGCAGCTCGTCGAGCCTTCGACCAATGTCCTCGAGGGTGCGAGCATGACAAGCCTTGTATCCCAGTGGTTCAGTGGAACCTATCGGATGTTCTGGATCGTGCTCGCCGAGCTGACATTCCTCGCATTCCTGATAACGCTCTTTGCATTCGGACGCAGCGAGCCGCACACCGACACCCGAGCCGCATGGGGCAGCCGAGTAGCCTGGGTTGCGCTGCTTCTGATCGCCACGTCGGGGCTGCTGACCCTTCATATCTCAGCCGGAGATTCCGGCGGCGATGCCGTCGTTATCGAAGACAAATCTATCACACGCAGCGGCCCCGGGGAGAAGTTCTTCCAGCAATTGGAACTCCCCTCGGGAACGGTTCTCGACCTTGTCCGATCCCCCGAACGCGGCTGGGTACAGTTCAAGCTACTGGATGGGCGGAGCGGCTACATCCGTACGGATGCCATCGAGCGAATCTAGGCTCCCGACCGCGTTATTCACATCTGAACACTGGTCTGGAAGAATCCTGTATTCCGAGTGATTTATCTGTAAGTTGCGCATAATCGTTGCATTCCCCACATGTATTCATGAGATTTTAGGCCGTGGGCCGGGATACCACGGGATAAAGTTGACGACTGCAGACAGTAGAAACCGGACGAAAATCGGAACAAGGTGCGGACTATGGCGAGGAATGAAAAGCGAAAGACCGAGGTGTTGATCGTCGGAGCAGGGCCGGTTGGCCTGATGACGGCGGTCTGTTTGGCGGAGCGTGGGGTGAAGGTCGCCATCGTCGATCGCGAGCGCAGAACAAATGTCCATAGCTACGCATTGGTGCTTCATCCACGGTCGCTTGATCTGCTGGAAGAGGCCGGCGTCGTCAATGAGTTGATCCCCGTCGGCTATCGGGTCGATCGCCTCGGCGTCTACGATAACGATGTCCACCGCGCCACGCTCAATTTCTCGAAGCTTCAGAATGCCTACCCCTTTGCGCTGTCGATTCCGCAAAGCCGCCTTGAGACAATCCTGGAACGCCGGCTCGCGGATCTTGGAGTCAAGGTCCTCTGGAACCACGAAGTCGAAACCATCGAGCAAACCGGCGACGGCGTGGAAGCCTCCATCGACCATATCGAAGAAATCCCCAAGGGCTACCCAATCATGCAGATGCATCGGGTCGTCACGTCGACATCGACGTTCCACGCAGACTATGTGGTGGGGACCGATGGCTACAATTCGCTGACGCGCAAGCTTCTCCAGATCGAGTACCAGGATCTCAACGAAGCGCAGGTCTTCTCCGTCTACGAGTTCCACACGGACATGAACCTCGACAACGAGGTGCGGCTGACGCTGTCGCAGGACACCGTTAACGTGCTGTGGCCGATGAAGGACGGCCGCTGTCGCTGGAGTTTCGAGTTGAAGCCCGGCGAAAGCCACAATCACTCGAACAACGCATTGTCGCACTTCATCGAAGAAAGAGCCCCGTGGTTCACCAGTCGCCCGGAGCACGTCGAGTGGTCCGCCCGGGTGCGATTTGAACATCGCCTGGTCACGCAGTTCGGCCGGGATCGAGTTTGGCTCGCTGGCGACTCCGGACACCTGACCAGCCCCGTCGGTTGCCAAAGCATGAACGTTGGCCTCATCGAGGGACACGATCTCGCATGCCGCCTCTTCGAGATTCTGAGGAACAACGGTTCCGAGGAATCGCTGAGCGAGTACAACGCGAACTGCACTGAGATGTGGAAGCGACTGCTGATGCGCGATGGCGATCCGCAGCCCTCGGAAGGCGCAAACGAATGGACCGCCGGGCAAGGACGTCGACTTCTCCCCTGCATCCCTGCCGCTACTCGCCAGCTTGAAGTCCTGATGGATCAGATCGGGCTGCAGTTCTGAGGATCCGGCGATGGGCCGCCCCGTTGTTGTGATGTTCGTCCGCGAACCGGAGCCGGGACGCTCGAAGACTCGGCTCGCCAGCGGCTGTACTCCAGTGCAGGCCGCGAATCTCTATCGCATCATGGTCGAAGTGTTGCGCGATCGGCTGCTTCCTCATGCCGGTTGCGAGTACGATCTGTGGATCTACGCCACGCCGGCGAAGGCCGCGTCACGAATCGGCGCATGGCTTCTTGGTGGTTCTCGCAGGGAAGGGACGCGCGTCCTTGCGCAGCCCGACGGCGATCTGACCGGGCGTCTTGAGAATGCCGGGGAACGCGCCACACAAGCTGAAGCCGACGCGATTGTATTCATTGGCTCCGACTGTCTGGAACTCACTCATGAGGACATTGTCGAAGCGCTGGCTCGCTTGGATGGGGCCGATTCCTCAATCGGCCGCGCGACCGATGGCGGATTCTGGATTCTAGCGATTCGCCGCTGGATGCCGCGCCTCTTCCACAACGTCGAGTACAGCAGCCGCTACACCTGCGGGCAGATGCTGGCGCAACTAAGGCGCTTTGGAATGCCGGCCGTGCGACTCGACGAGCGCACGGACATCGACAAATTCGAAGACCTCGCGCAACAATCCGATCACATCAAGGCTGAGTTGCGTCGTCGTGCGGCAGAAGCCGGCCTCGATATTCCTTCTATCCCCTGAAACAGAAGAAGGCCGAATGGCGTTCTGCCATCCGGCCTTCATGAAACGACTTGTCGAACTGCGTCAGTTGAGGATGGAATCCACGTCCGAGGATTCCATGCCGAACGCATCGGCGACGGCCTTGTAGACAATCTTGCCATCGGCGACATTGAGGCCGAGCTTGAACAGCGGATCCTGCTTCAGGGCTTCAGGATAGCCCGCATTTGCAAGGCGAAGCAGGTACGGAAGCGTCGCATTGGTCAATGCAAACGTCGACGTGCGCGCCACAGCACCCGGCATGTTCGTCACGCAGTAGTGGATGATGCCTTCGTACTCGTAGACGGGATTCGTGTGGCTGGTGGGCTTGGAGGACTCGAAGCATCCGCCCTGGTCAATCGCGACGTCGACCATCACGGCGCCCTTTGGCATCAGCTTCAGGTGCTCCTTGCGGATCACGTGGGGGGCTTTCGCACCGGTCAGATAAACGCCGCCAATAACGACATCGACGGACTCCAGTTGGTCGCACACGTTGTAATCCGAGGCGAACAAGGTGCTGACATTGGCGGGCATCACGTCATCCAGGTAGCGCAAACGATCGAGGTTCACATCGAGGATCGTGACGCGTGCGCCGAGACCCGCAGCCATCTTGGCCGCGTTGGTCCCGACGACACCACCGCCGATGATCATCACGCGGGCAGGCTTCACGCCCGGAACGCCGCCGAGCAACGTACCGCGCCCACCGTGGATTTTCTCGAGGTATTTCGCGCCCTGAAGCGTCGACAGACGGCCGGCGATTTCACTCATCGGAGTCAGCAGCGGCAAAGCGCCCTTCTTGTCCTCGACGGTTTCGTAGGCGATGCACTTGGCGCCGCACTTCATCATCGCCTCGGTCAGCTCTTTGCCGCTGGCGAAGTGGAAATACGTGAACAGCACGTGGTCGGCGCGAATGTGCGGCCACTCGGACGGCTGGGGTTCTTTGACTTTGGCGATGATCTCGGCCTGGTCCCAGACTTCCTTGGCGGTCGCCGCGACCTCGGCCCCAACGGCCGTGTAGTCGGCATCGGAGATCCCGATTCCCGTTCCGGCGCCCGATTGGACGACCACTCGATGGCCGTTTCGCACAAGGTCCTTCGCCCCAGCCGGGACGACCGCTACGCGATGTTCCTGGTCCTTAATTTCCTTCGGAACGCCAATAATCATGATACTCTCCGATCAGCGAATTCTTGTCCCGCAAGCAACGGAAACCTCGTGTCATAGTAAGATCGGAGGCCTGGAGTCAAATGAAACTCGCATCGAAAACGACTGTGCGCGGGGGCGGGATTTGCAGGATGAACGAGATTCCGGGTGACGTCCCTTCTCGTGGATCTTGTCAATCCTGTCCAACTCGTTCTTCCCCTTGCGCCAAATCGGGGCGCGCCCTCGTTATAGGTTCAACATTCAGCAAGGACGAATCGAGACGATGAACATCCTGGTGACAGGCGGGGCAGGCTATATCGGGAGCGCCACAGTCGAGGCGCTGCGTGCGCGCGGCGATCAGGTTGCGGTCGTGGATAATCTATCGACCGGGCACAGGGAAGCGCTCTTCGACGATGTGCCGTTCCACAATCTGGACCTGCACGATATCCGCGGTCTGGCGGAAGTCATGGAAGGCCGCGAGATCGAAGCCGTCGTTCACTTCGCCGCGTTTTCGCTGGTCGGCGAATCCGTCCAGAATCCTGAGAAGTACATGCACAATAACGTCGGTGGAACAATCGCTCTGCTGAGCGCCATGCGTGCCGCGAATGTCCAGCGCATCGTCTTTTCGTCCACCGCCGCCACTTACGGCGAGCCCGAAGCCGTGCCCATCACGGAAGACCAGCGCACGGCCCCGACGAACCCGTACGGACTGACCAAACGCTTCATGGAGCAGGTCATGGAGACGTACGAGGAACCGTTCGGTCTTCGGTCGGTTTGCTTGCGGTACTTCAACGCGGCCGGCGCCACGCCGAACCGCGGTGAAGATCATCGCCCTGAGTCCCATCTGATTCCGTTGGTTCTGCAGGTGGCGCTTGGGCAGCGCGAGAGCATCGCAATCTTCGGAACCGATTACGACACGCCCGATGGGACATGCATTCGCGATTACATTCACGTCGAGGATCTGGCCGATGCGCATCTGCGCGCGCTGGATTACCTGGCAAAGGGCGGGGCCTCGCTGAAGTGCAATCTTGGCAATGGCGATGGCCACAGCGTGCGTGAGGTCATCGACATCTGCCGCGAGGTCACCGGCCATGCGATCCCTGCCATCGAATCGCCGCGTCGCGCAGGCGACCCGAGCAAACTCGTCGCCTCGGCCGGGCGCGCGCGCGAGATTCTGGGCTGGAATCCGAAGAAGGGTGACCTTAAGACGATCGTCACTGATGCCTGGAACTGGCACAGTAACCATCCCGACGGATATGGGGGATAGTGGCCCGATGCCCGTGGCGTTCGCTCGCCGCCGGCTGCTCGCCACTTGCTACATCGATGCAGAAGATCGCCCTCAGAAGCATCCCCGACTGGTTCGCCCAGGGTTGGAATGACTGCAATTCCGACTGGGGAAACATCGCGCAGTTTGGCGCGGTGGCCTTCGGCGTGCGCGTGGCGATGGAGATGATCGTCCGCGGGTTCCAGTTCGCGGGTCAGGTTCTCGGAAATGTGCAGTTCGATGTGGCGGTTTCGGTTCCGCTCGGCTTTCTCTACTCGGCGTTGATCGGATGCGGACTCAGCGGCGTCGCGCTGGCTCGGCTGCACGGAAGGGATGCCGAGTGGGATGACTTCAAACAGGATGTGCCAACGTACGTTCAGGCGATCCTCGCTGACGTCCTGGCTTCGCTCGGGATGTTCATGGTGGTGGGCATACTGTCGGGGCTCTTCTTCCTGCCGGCAATTCTGGAGGCATCAAAGACAAGCGGCCCGCCGGATGACGGGATCATGGCAGTGTCCATGATACTCGGGATGATCGTCGCGGTCGTTGGGCTGATCATCTTTGCGCCCTTTAAGATGTTCGTCATTCCACTGACCGTCGACAAGCGCATGGATTTCTGGTCCGCGATCCGGACGAGCTTCGATTGCGTGCGGCGCGACTGGTTCGGGCTCGCGCTGTTCAATGTTCTGATCTTCCTTATCCTCACGATCTCGAACTGCTGCTGCATTCTGGTGATCTTCCTGATGCCGCTTTACTATGCGATGCTAATGGCATCGTACCGGAGCTACTTCGGCCTGGAGCCGGACCGCTATCGGCCGAGTTGGCTTGATCCGCCACAGACATCCGCTTACTTCTCGCAGTACGATGGCCCGCGGCCGTTCGGCGATTACACCGGCGATCGGGGCGACCCGCGGATTCGCCCGGCCGATCCAGGGAAGATCAGCCCCTGGACACCTCCCCCTCCCGAGGCCACCGAATCCGAGGCAGGCCCCATGATGCCGCCGCCCGAATCGACGAATGCCCCCATGCCGAAGCGCCCGCCCGAAGACGGAAACGGCGACCCGCCGTCCTTTCCCTTTGCGCCACACCCACCCGAGGGACCACCATCTCCCCAGAATGAACAGGGGGTGGAGAAGCCCCCGGAGGGACCGCCGCCGGAATGAACCGGGAAGAAGCTCTGGCCGCTGACTACCGCTGCCCGAAATGCCGCGGACAGCAATGCCGGTTCGAGCACGTCAACCTGCCTCACGGCAGACTTCCCATCCACACCGGTCGGTACCTGGCTGTAACTTGCCACCTGTGCGGTTACACCGAGTTCTACGACCAGGCAGTTTCCGAATCTGCCGAAGAACCCACGGGCGACGAGGAAATCGCCCCGGAAGGCACCTGATGAGTATGCGACGCGCCATTTTGCTGATCCTGATTGCGGCGCTGGCAATGGCCGGCTGCTCCAGCACCAAGGTCTATCGACTGACCGAGGAACGCTTTCCGGCCACGAAGAACCCGGACGACGTCCGTCTGTTCCTCGGCCAGGTTCAGCGGCCACACATTCGGATCGCGTACGTGAACTCGTACCTGGATCGCGAGAAGACCGTTCTGACGAAGCGCGACCAGTTGCAGGATCTGCGGCGCCGCGCGGCGAAGCTCGGCGCCGAGGCCGTCGTGAACGTGCAACTTCTGCGCGAGAAACACGAAGGCTTCGAGATGGATCCGACCGTGCCGTTCAGCGCTCTGCGCCAGGGACAGTACAACCTCTACTTCCTGCGCGGCACCGCAATACGGTACGTCTCCGAAGAAGAAGCCCAGGCCGCCGAAGCAGCCGAGTACCCGGAATCGACCTTCAACATCGACACCATCCCGGAAGTCGACACCGAAGACGCCCCGCTTCCCGATCCCCCGCCGAACGAAGGGTACTGAGGGCTACTCAACTAATCATCCCGAGCAGTGGCTTCAACCCATCGATGATCATTTGAACGCCGATGACGGCGAGGATCAGGCCCATCAGTCGTGTGATGACTCCGAGCGCGCCGGCGCCGATGAAGCTCACGAAGCGTTCGCCGAACACGAACAGCAGATAGGTAATCACGCACAGCACGGCGAACGCGGCGATGGTGATGCTCGTCTCCGCCACGCCGCCGTCGGCCGTGAAGCTCATCGCCGTTGCGATCGTGCCCGGCCCGGCGAGGATCGGCATCGCCAGCGGTGAAACCGCGACGCTGAGTTGGGCCTCGCGGCACTTCTGATTATCGCCCTCGTTCAGTTGGTGGACGCTCGATTGGTTGCCTTGCAGCATGTGATAGCCAATCAACGTCACCAGCAGCCCGCCCGTGATCCGAAAGGCCGGCAACGTGATCCCGAAGAGATGGAAGATGAGCTTCCCGGTGAGGGCAAAGAGTGCAATGATCGCGAACGCCAAGGCAACGGATCGCAATGCAATCGCCTTCGATGTCTGGCGGTCGTCGCTGGCCGTGAGGCTCAGAAAGATCGGCACATTGGCGATCGGGTTCATGATGGCAAAGAACCCCATGAACACGGTCGCTGCATGCAGAAAGAGTTTCGGCATCACGCCTGGTTGCCCTTAGTCAGTGATCGCCTGGCCGATGACCTGCTTCTCGATTTCCTCGCGGATCGAGCGCATCGCGCGGCCGCGGTGGCTGATCTCGTTCTTTTCGTCCTCGGAGAGTTCGGCGAGGTGACGCTCTTCGCCTTCGGGAACGAAGATCGGATCGTAGCCGAATCCGCCTTCGCCGCGGGCCTCGGTGGCGATGCGGCCGTTCAGGAAGCCGCGGCGGATGATCTCTGCGCCGTCCGGCCCGACAAGAACCGCTGCGCAGACAAAGCGCGCGGTGCGATCTTCGGGATCTTCGACCTCCGACATCTTCATGAGGACTTTCGCGATGCGCTCGTCATTCGTCGGGGCATAGCGCGCGGAATGCATACCCGGATCGCCGGCCAGTTCGTCGACCTCGAGCCCGGAGTCGTCCGCCAGCGTCCACATCCCTGTGTGTTCGGCCCAGGCGCGCGCCTTGATCGCCGCGTTCGCCGCGTAGGTCGATCCGTCCTCGACCGGATCCGGTCCGTCGGGCCACTCCTTCGTGGTGTGCCACGTCACATCGAGGCCCGCCAGGATTTGCTGGATTTCCTCGACCTTGTGGGCATTCCCCGTCGCAATCAGCAGATCGTTCGCCATGTCACTTCCTCCGTTTGATGTCGTCAGGATTGATCGATCGAGAACCGTAGCACGCCGCACACGAGCCGCGATCCGTTCACGACGGCGGATGCTTCGACAAAGACCGGCTGCGGGTCGTCCACGCCCACCGGCAGCCGCACCACGGTCCGAAACGGCCCCGACTTCGCCAGCAGTGCCTCCGCCAGAAGCCCCGGTGCTTTCTCGCCGCGGTCGTACCCGAGCAGTGAACACGCCGCCCGGTTCACCAGCCCCTCTCCCGTCCCGCCAAACAGCTTCTCGGCGCGTTCGTTGAAGAACACCGAATTGGCCAGCTCGTCGGTCAGCACAACGGGCATCGACTCGAACAGCTCGATGGCCTGCTCGACCAACCGGCAATCATCCTCGCCCGGCCACAAGTCCCTGGGAAACTCCATCGACGCACCTCGTACGCAAGCTGAGCCCATCCTCCAGGCCCGCAGGAAGAGGAGCAAGGGGAAGCGGGAGGACGAGGCTATTCAGGAGTGTGCCTGCTACGGGTGAATTCGCTCGGGAAAGGGGACCAAGGCATCCCTTGCGGGCTCTGCTTCATCATCCGACCTGCTGCTCGAACCAGTCGCCTGCCATCCTGTTGGCCGAGGGACCGTTGGGAATAGCCGCAGGTAGTTGTCTGGTTCTCCCGTACATTCTTCAACCTCACAGGACCACGGCATCTGGTAGGCGGAATCGTATTCCAATCCGCTAATTCGATAAGAAGTGCCACCAAGGTGCTCAAGGGTTGGACTCCCGGGACCAGTGATGTCATAGATCGCATATCCATGGAATCCAAACTCAAACGTGAGTGGAAGATATCCGTCCCTGTCGGGCCAGGGGTCAAAAACCACGGAACAGTCCATCTGCTTCGGGGTGCATGTCGGAGTCGGCGAAGGGCTGGGTGGGGGGGGCGGCGATGGAGTGGCGTCGAAGCGATGGGCTGTGTAACTTGGGGCGTTCTGTGACCAAGCCTCTGGACAGTCCGGGGCTTGCGCAGGGATCTTCGCACTCACAGTAATTACGATGGTATCAAAACCTTCGCTTGGGAGTTGCACTGTGTTTGAGAGCCCTTCCGTGTACTCGGTCTCTCCGAAGTTCTTTGCCCACATGACGAGCGTGGGCGTCGTCGGCCAGGGATAGCCAACCTCTTCGATCACCGTGAGGCTGAGGAACTCCCCTGGTACAAATGTCGTTGCCTCGCCGCTTTCCTTGTCCAAGTCGATAGTGAAGAAACGATCGCATTCCTGCCCGCCTACGACCCCAGGCAGGCAAAGGGCCGCGACCACGATCAGAACCCAGAGCTGTTGATTGGGATTCACGGGATTTCCGCTTCTCCATCCCCCGGCGGAACTTCGCACGGCAGGACGCGCGTGGGCGTCACGGCGGAGTTGTCACGACTCTCGGGTCCCAAGGTCTGCCAGCCTGTTGGCCGAGGGACTGTTGGGAATAGCCGCAGGTAGTTGTCTGGTTCTCCCGTACATTCTTCAACCTCACAGGACCACGGCATCTGGTAGGCGGAATCGTATTCCAATCCGCTGATTCGATAGGAGGTACCGCCGAGGTGCTCAAGGACTGGACTCCCAGGACCCGAGATTCCGTAGATTGCGTATCCTTGGAATCCGAACTCAAACGAGAGCGGAAGATATCCATCCTTGTCGGGCCAGGGGTCAAAGACCACGGAACAGTCCATCTGCTTCGGGGTGCATGTCGGCGTCGGCGAAGGGCTTGGCGGTGGCGTGGGCGATGGAGTCGCGTCGATCCTGCAGGCAACATAGTACGCCGAGTTCCGAGACCACGCAGCCGGACAATCGGGACCTTGAGATGGGATATACGCTGTCGCCGAGATCTGTACGCAGTTGTATCCGACCAAGGGCATCGTGAAGCTCGTCGATAAGGACTCCGTCTGAAGACTTGCCTCAAAATCCGAGGACCATATCACGAGAGTTGGCGTCGTTGGCCAGCTGTGCGCCTCTGTTTCGACGATGGTGAGTTCCAAGCAGTCGCCAGGTTCGTATGTCGCGGAAGGATCATACGACTTGTCGAAGGCTATCCAGAATTGATTGTCACAAGCCTGCCCCTCTGCGGCCGCAGTCAGTAGCACGAACACAAGCAATCCGACGATCTGAAGCTGGTTCAGCATTCTCGCTCGCTTCTTCCCTGTTCGATAATCTGTCTGGGCCCACTCGAATCCACCTGATTTGCGGTAATTACAACGCCCCCTCAACCGCCTTGCCGATCAGGTCGATCTTCTCTTCGTCCAGGTGCGGACCCATGGGGAGGGTGACGAGGCGGTCGATCAGGCTGTCCAGCACAGGGAGTTCGAGGCCTTCGAACATGCGGCGCGTGTGTGTGAAGGAATGCAGCGCCGGGTAGTGGAAGGACGTCTGGATGCCTTGCGACTTGAGGGATTCGCGGAATTTCCAGCGATCCGTCCCGGGTGGCAGCAGCACGACAAACAGGTGATGCACCGGCGTGCCGCGAGGCGTCGCGAAGGGGATCTGCAGGCCGCGTTCGGTGAGCGGCTGCAGGCGGTCGCGCAGCATCGCCGCGGCGTGCGTGCGGCGCTGGGTGTACTCCGGGAGCTTGCGCAACTGCTGGCGGCCCATCGCGGCACGGACCTCGTCCAGCCGATAGTTGTAGCCCATCGCTTCGACATCGTAGCGGGACGCGTCGCCGTGATGGCGCTGCCAGGTGCCGGTGCTCATGCCGTGGCTGCGCAGCAGGCGAATGCGATCGGCCGTGGCCTCGTCGTCGGTCAGAACCATCCCGCCCTCGCCCGTCGTCATGTTCTTATTCCCATAGAACGACCAGGTGGACGCGAGGCCGAACGAGCCGATGTGCCGGTCGCCCAGCAGCGCCAGCGGTGCGTGGCAGGCGTCCTCGACAAGCGGGATGTTGCGGTCGCGCACGAGGGCCTCGATGGCTTCCATGTCCGGCGGGAATCCGCCGTACGGAATCGTTGCGATCAGGCGGGTGCGCGGTGTGATCTTGCTTTCCAGGTCCGCCACGGAGGTCGTCAGGTCGTCCTCGCTGGTGCAATCGATCAGGACCGGCTTTGCCCCCAGGTAGAGCCCGGCATTCATGGTGGCGACAAACGTCAGCGCCGGGACACAGAATTCGTCCTCCGGGCCGAGTCCGGCGGCCTCGTAGGCCAGGTGCAGCGCCGCGGTGCCGTTGGAAACCGCGATGCCATGCTTCATCCCCATCGCGTCGGCGAATTCGCGCTCGAAAGCGGCGACTTCGCGCCCCATGGTCAACCACCCGGAGCGCAAAACTTCGGCGACGGCGTCAAATTCTGCCTCGTCGAGCGTAGTATCTGTGAGCGGTACGAGCCAGGGCGTGGCCATGTGGGGTCTCTGGTGGGGGACGTTGGCGCCAATCGCGGGAAAAACCCGCGGCACGAGCCAATGAGGCTAGCGCCCTGGACGCCACCAAATCAAGCGTGGCGTTGACCCCCCGCCCCGCTGTGGGATACGAAAGACTGACGCGAGGCAATCGCGCCGAGAGGTTGAGGCATGTCTTCCGAGAAGGAAAAACCCTATCTGGACGCTCCGAGCGCCCCCCCGCGCCGCCGGAAAGGGCGCCGGCGCACGATGCTGCTGCTGGTGGCCGTGGGCGTCGTGCTGATCGTCGGCTCGTGGCTGCTGATTGGCGGGCGCGGCGATTGGGAGTTCCTGACCGAGGAAAATACGACCGGTCCTCGGATGTTCACCCTGGCCGACCAGGGGGAAGGCATAGACGCGATCAAGATTCGCTATCCGAGCGGCAAAGAGCACGAGTTGTCTCTGCGGGATGGCCGCTGGCAAATCCGCAGCGGCGGCACCTGGCTTCCGATCTCCAGCGAGAGGCAACGGCTGCTGATGGAATCCGCCGAAGGCGAGCCGGAGTTACTCCGGCCGATGCTCGGAGCCTATCAGGGAAACAACCCCGCGAATCACGAGCACGCTTTCGGTGTGACGAGCGGTTCCGGGCTTCGGGTGCAGTTCTTCGCCGATGGCGACATGGTGCGGGATTGGATGGTCAGCCTGAAGTCGCCGCGTGACGAAGCGTCGAATTACATCCGCTCCCCAAACAGCCTGTCCGTGTATCTGGTGGATGCGAACCTGCGAGATAATTTCGCGGGCGAACGGCTGCTGGACTGGCGGCGTCGCTGGGTCTTCGAAGATGTCGATGTGGGTCAGATTGCAGCGGTCGAGATCACGGAACTGGAATCCGGTCGCCCGGTCTATTTCCTGGAGAAAGGCGATTCCGGATGGAGCATTCGCCTGGAAGACGGCGCGCGCCCAGCCCTGGCCCACGCGGTCGATCACACCTTGCAGGAATTGTCTCGAATGCGAATCCTGGATTACCCGCCGGAGGGTTCCGGCCCGTTCTATGCGAGTCAGGCGATCCGGGTCTCGCTGAAGGTCCGCGGGGAGGAGACCTCGCGGAGCGTGGCCATTGGACTCGAGGAAGCGTCGAAGTATGGGCTGCTGCCCGCGCGTCTGCAGGACACCGATGAGATCGTCATGATCGGCCGGCCGTTCTGTCTGCTGCGCGCAGCGGATTCCTACTTCTTGCCTGAAACCGCCGTCACGGAAAGCGAGCCGACAGCGAGCGACGCCGCCTCTACCGAATCCGTTGAACTCGACCAAGGAGAGCCCGTTGACTCCCCCCAGCCCGTCCTTTCCGATCCAATGGCAGGAGCGTCTGCGTAACGCCGATCCCGAGGTCCTCGCGTGGTACGCCGCAGGCCCCCAGGATCTCGCTGAACATGCCCGGCGACGCATCGATCGCATGCCGGATCCTCTGACCGACAACGAACTTCAGGAATGGCTGGATTGGCTCGCGCCATTCGATCCCCCGGAATCCGTCCTTTCAAATCTCAGGAAGCTGACCGAGGCGGGGACCCTTGCGGTCGTCACTGGGCAGCAGGCCGGCCTGTTTGGCGGGCCGATGATGGTGCTATTCAAAGCGATCGCCGCGGTGAAGCTGGCGCGCGAGATCGAAACGGCGACCGGCCGTCCCACCGTCCCCATTTTCTGGGTCGCCTCGGACGATCATGATTTCGCCGAGATCGCCGTCCACGAATGGGCTGCCGCGGACGGATCACTGCGCACGTGGCGCGTCGAGGAAGATCCCGCACAAGCTGGTTTCCCGGTGTACGCACGCACGCTTCCGAAGGAGCAATTGCGCGCGTTCCTCGAGGAGTTTCTGGAAAGCACTCCCGAAACGGATTTCCGCCCTGACATCGAGGCATTCATTCGCACTCAGATTGAAGACCCTACTGCAACGTGGGAAAGCCAGTTCGTGGCAACGATCCTCAAATACCTCGGCACAACGGGGCTTGTGCCGGTCGCACCGCGCCTCGGTTGGTTGCGCCGACGCGCGGCTCCCGTAATGAAGCGCGAAATCGAGATGGCGACGGATTCCAGCCGCCTGCTTCTGGAAGCCGGCGAGAGGTTGCAGGGGCTCGGCGCGGAAGGGGCCACGATTCATCGTCGCGGCAACGAAGCGAGTTTCTTCCTCGACTGGAAGGGCGTTCGCGCAAAGGTCGTTTGGGATGCCGATACGGCGAAGGTCCTTCACCCGGTTGGCGGAGAAGAGCTTGCGCAACTGACGCGCGACGAACTGCTGGGGCGACTGGATTCCACGCCTGAAGATTTTAGCCCGAACGCAGCTTTGCGTCCTGTCGTGCAGGACGTTGCACTGCCGACCGTCGCGTATGTCGGCGGCCCAGCAGAGGTGCTCTACCACGCGCAGATCGGGGCGCTGTACGAGCACTTCGACGCGTTTCGCCCGGCGCTCGTTCCGCGCCCTTCGGGTGTCCTGATCGAAGGTCGCCTGAATCGCCTTGCGAAGAAGCTGGACTTGAGCATCGCAGAAGCTCTGCAAGGCGGCTCGACTGAGGTTCACGAAGCGGCTGTCCGCCAGGCCGATCCGGAAGGCTTGCGGGGGCGAGTCGATGAGCAGGTTCGCGAAGTCCAGCGTGCACTCGAGCAACTGGGTACGCTGGTCGAATCGGAAACCAAGGACACGGGCTTGCGCCAGGCCGTCGACAAGATTGCGGGTGGTGTGGAAAAGGGGACGGAGAAGTTCATCGGGCGCCTGGATGACTTCCTGATCCGGCGTGACCAGGAGCGCGTTCAGCAGGCGGACCGTTTGATCGAAGCTCTGTGGCCGAATGGCGCTCCGCAGGAACGTGTCGTGGGAATGCTGTCCCCTCTCGTGCGCAATTACGGTCCCGATGCGCCGATTGCCATTGGCGAAGCGCTCGATCCGCATGCCCAAGGCATGCAGATGCTCGATGTGTCCGCAATCATGGGGAAGTAATCGGCCCTCAGTTCGCCTTCAGGAACTCCAGCAAGCGTTCTTCTGGGACGCGCCCGTCGCCCGCAAAGAATCGCGAGTGGAACTGACCGTTGCCGTCCAGCCGCACAAGGCCGGGCGCGCCGGGCAGGCGATACTGCAACGGCATGTCGGGGAACTCCGCCGTGTCCACCCGGACAAGCACCATGTTCCCCGCAGCGTATCGCAGCGCTTCTCGAGCGCGCTCGAAGTAAATCTCGAATCGATTGCTGTCCAGCAACTGCTTGTTCGTGAACATCAGCAGCACGGGCTTCTCGGGCGCGGCGAGATCCAGGCCCGGCTTATAATCGTACCAGAGCGTCAGCCAGTTCAGATCGACATCGGCAACGGGCGCCGGAGTGGGCGTCGGGGGAGGCAGAGTATTCTCCGGCTCAACCGGCGGCGCATCTGCGAACGGATTGAGAGCGAACCCGGTGGGCAATGGAGTGGGCTCGGGCGTCGGCACCGGCGTTGGCAGGGACTCGTATGCCGACGGCTCGCCATCATACGGATCGGCCGCCTGGCGTTCGGTTAACCCTTCCGGAGTCGTCACGTCCTCCGCCCATGATTGCGTCGAGTGATGGCAGTTCCAGCACTCCGCGATACCGCTTTGAATCATCGCGTGATGGGCGCCGATTGGCGGCGCTTGCTTCAACCCATGGCAGGCCGCGCAGTTGGTGATGCTCACACCTTCGGGCAGCACGTTCGGATCGCTGTGAGGGAAGACCTTCGGCACGCCGGCCGGAGGCGGGAGATGCGTCACATGGCAATCCGCACAGTTCATCTCCGCCACTTGCGGCAACTTGTGATATTCCAACGACGCCACATGGGCGCGCTTCTTCGCCAGTTCGCGCGGGTTGTCGATCTTCAACTGCATCCAGCCTGGCTCGTAGATGGGAGGCGCAAAGTCGGCCTGGTAGGCTTCCATGTAGTTGGAGTGACATTCCGTCGTCGCGCAGCCCGTATTAACAACCGGCGTGAAGGGCTCGCCGTGGCACTTCACGCAAGCCACTGAAGCGTAGCCGACGGAACTGCCTTCGTGATCGTTGTACGGCGTTGCGTAGTAATATTCCTTTGGCTTGCCAATCGACAGGTAGATGATGGCGCCGAGAATTCCCAATGTAACGAGGTAATTCGCGATCAGCATTCCGCTGCTTGGGTGCAGGTCTCTGGCCATCGTCACATCCCCCGATACCAGAGGATACTGAGCACATGGAGCAACGTCAGCAGCCCCAACGCCACGGCCAGCGGGTAGTGAATAATGCGCCAGAATTTGAACACCGTTTGCGAGAACACGGACATGGTCATGCGCGTGTCCTTCGGCGGCGGATTCTTTCCGGCCTGAATGCGCTCGAGCGTGACTTGTTTCGAGATATCGCGCCAGATCGTTGCGCCAACCAGGCCGCTGACAATCACGACAAGGAAGATCAGACTGTTCAGGAACGGAATGATCGGCACGAAATCGTAGATGTTACGATCGGCGTATTGGTAAGTCACTTGGCCTTTAGATAGAAACCCGCCATCCTTGGTATAAAACCATTGGAAGAAGTTTCCGCTGTGGATCGTTACGAGAAAGAATGAAATCAGCGCGCAGAAGATGTGCGCGTACATCCAGACGCGGATTTGCCCGAAGACTGGAATCATTCGTCGGCGCGCCATTGCCACATAGGCAATGAAGAGAACCGCCATCGCGAAGAACGCCGTGCCCACGTCGCCGGTCAGCGACAGCCAACTATGGTGCCCCCAACTGCGCAGCAGGTTGTGAACGGCGATCGCCAGCACCGTCAGTGCTAGCCCCACCGCCGACATCAGGCCGATCTTTCTCCAGATGTGCCGGACACCGCGGTCGCCGATGTTCAGCAGCGACTCGGCCAGGAAGTCTGTCGGCGACTTGATGATTCCTTCGGCAAGTTCGAACGCCTCGATCATCTGGAACAGATCGTTGTAGTCCTTGAAGCGCTCCTCCGGCTGCTTCGCCATCATCTTCTGGAGAATCGCGCTGAACGTCGGGGGAATCTCCGACTTCCGATCGCTGGCGTTCGGAATGGGGGCCTCGATATGGAGTTGCGTCGTCTCGTAGGAGCTCTTGCCGCGGTAGGGCGGCTCGCCTGTGCAAAGGTGGTAGAAGGTCGCACCGAGCGAATACATGTCGGTCTTGAACGTCTGCGGCAGGCCGGCGGCCTGTTCCGGCGAGATGTACAGCGGCGTTCCGACAATCTCGTCGCTTTCGAAAGCGCCCGAATCGGAAATGATCGCCGCCAGGCCAAAGTCCACGAGCTTGAGATCGCCCTGGTCGCTGATCAGGATATTCCCCGGCTTGATATCGCGGTGGATCACGCCGGCCTTCTTCGCCCGGTGCAGTCCGCGAAGACACTGCTTCATAAGATTCGTGCAGACCTCGACGGGGACCGTTTCATCCTCGGAGATCAAGTCGCGCAGCGTGTGTCCCTCCACCTTCTCCATCGTGAAGTAGTGGAGTCCTTCCGCCTCTCCGACATCGTAGACTTGAACGATGTTCGCGTGCGTGAAGGAGGCGAGCGTGCGAGCCTCTTCGAAAAACTTGTTAATGTAATTCTCATGCTTCGCCATGTGGGTTGGCAGGACCTTCAGCGCCACGCGGCGATCCAGGGCGATCTGCGTCGCCTCGTAGACATCGCCCATGCCGCCGGAACCCAGTCGTCCTTCGATCCGATAGCCGCCGAGGTTTACGCCGACAAGGTCCAGGTTCTCCCCCGCCGCGGCGCGACGAATCCTGTCTCGATCCGCATCGGTCATCTGCCGCGCGCTGGAAACACGCTGGGCGGCCGCCGATCTCGATGCGCCCTGGGACACGTTTGAGGAAATGGGGGATTCTTCGGTCAGAGCCGGCTCAGCCGGAGGAGCCTCGCGCGGTGAAAGCTCGCTCGAGTCTGCCTTCCAGAGCTCCACGGAGGCCGAGCTTTGCTGATCCGGCTGCCCCTCGGCGGGGCTCTCCGGGACGGTTTCTTCGGCCAGAAGCCCCGCCTCGCCGGGATCAAGGAGCAGCGTCTCTTCACCTTCCTCGACGCGCACTGTTCTTTCCGGTTCGACCTGTACGGTTCGCTGCAGTTCCAGATCTTCGCCGATCTCGCCATCCAGGCTCTTGCGAAGAACGCGGAGCTGATCCTCGGAGATGTAGCCCTGCTCGACCAGAATCTGCCCGACATCGTAATCGCTGTCGTGATGGAGGGCCTCGCGCGCCAGATCCACGAGCTGATCCTGTGTGATCAGCCCATGCGTGATGGCCGCCTGCAATAAGGCTTCATTTTCCGAACGGTCTGGCGTCGCCATGGCCTGGCCCAAGTCGTGAGTTCGCTGCTGACTAACGATTTCGACCACAGGAATCCCGGCAGGCCAAGTGAAAACCGGCGCGTCGCGGAACCGCGGTCTTTCGGCGCTGCGCCGTGGATTCGCGATGGCACAAAAGAGACACTCGTACAATTTTCTTCGCTGGCTACGCCAAAGGGAGGAAAATCAAGGGGTCGAGAACTTTTTTTTTGCATTCTCCAAACCGGCACAAATCACGCTCGGTCAGGTCGTCAGAGGGCAAAGGCACTACCTCTGAGCAGGGGGCACTCGAGCACTCCAGAATCCGGGGCTGGTTCTGGAGTGCCTTCTTTTTAGGCCCATAAAGGAATATGGTAGCCGATTTCAAAGGGCTGTCAATTATTCCGACGTCAATCCCTCCGTGGATCCTCTGAATACTCCTCACGATCCTTCACACGGGCTCCTGCAGTCGCCGACTGCAAATGAATTCCTCACAGGAAACCCATTTGGGTCCTGTTGCATTCACGCAACGGAACTCGGTTGCGCAACGCAACAAGGTGAAACAATCTACCCTCATGTTGTGGGACGAATTGAGGGGAACGGACCTCCGATGCTTTGTGGGTATTGCCAATCTGATCTGCCTGAATCTGATGGAAACTCGCCGGCCTATCAGCCCTGCCCTTGTTGCGGTTCATTGAATATGCGACCCCTGCCCGCAGTGGAGACCAACGACTATTTCGAAGGCCCGGAAGCGGTCGCGCGAATGGATGAGGCAGACTGCGCACGGCGGGATTTTCTTCGCGCTCGGCTCGAACGTTTGGGCGCGGCGAATGGTCTGCTCTTCGAGATTGGCTGCGGCACGGGTCGAGTCCTGGAGATGGCGCGCGAGACGGGCTGGCAGGTCGCGGGCATCGAACTTTCGGCGGCCCTGGCCGATCAAGCGCGCGCCTTGAATCCCGGCGCGAGCATCCCCGTCGGCGACGTGCTCGAAGTCGAGGATCTCCCTTGGGGAGAGTGCGCCGCGGTCGTCGGTCTCGACGTGATCGAGCACGTCCTGGATCCGGTCGCGATGCTCCAGCGAGTGGCGCGTCTCCTCCAGCCCGGCGGCGCCGTCCTTCTCCATACGCCGAACGCTCGGTCCATCCGGGCGCGCCTCCATCGGGAGCACTGGAACATGCGGATTCCGGAGTACCACTTCCACCTGGCGACGCCGGCCGGGATCGAGGCGGCTCTTGAGAAGGCAGGACTGCGCCTGGAAGCCCTCTCCACGACCAGTGGCACGGGAAAAACCGACGGTTTCAGACGGCTTGCCGAAGCGGGCAAAGGCGCCCTGCTCCGGCCTCTGCGGCTGGGCAATGCGCTGGAGGTCCTTGCTCGTAAGTAACCCGACCCCAACCGCTCGCCGGTCTTCATCTATGGTTGTGTCCCGGGCCTGACCCACCCATGATTCTATGGTTTGAAAATGATGCTCCGCGTACCGAGGTCTGAGACTCGATGGCTCTTCTTGATTCCCGTGTATTCCGCCGCTCGTTGCTCTTCGCGATCGATCTGATTCTATTGGCCTTAGCCTGGATACTCTCCTACTCGCTGCGGTTCGAGTTCTCGATCCCCAGCCTGCCGGAAGATCCATACGCCGGCCAGATGCTGGTGATGATCCCGTGGGTCGTCGGCCTGCAGCTCGTTTTATTCGCGGTCTTCCATCTCTACCGAGGCATCGTCAAGTACGTCAGCACCGCCGAATTGCGTACGATCATCATCGCCACTGTAATCAATGTGGGCGTCTGGTCGGCCTTCAATATGTGGGTTCAGCATCGGGAGCAGTTTCTCCAGATGCCGCTTACGATGGATGCCAGCACGGTGCTGCGCATTCCCTACGGAATCCTGGGCATCTATTTCTTCATCTCGATTATCTTCGTGGGCGGGCTGAGATTCTTGCGACGCATCTGGGTCGAGAGCATAGGCGGCCATTTCGACGAGGACGCCCCGGCTACACTGATCGTCGGTGCAGGCGATCTCGCCGAGAATGCTCTTCGCGACATCATGCGTTCAGAAGCCTCACCCTATCGGCCGGTATGCGCAGTCACGACCACCTCGCCGCGAGTCGGCTCATCGATTCAGGGCGTGAAAGTCGTCGGCACCGTCGATCGAATTCCCGAAGTGCTGGATCACTACGAAATCAAGGCGGTGCTGATCGCGCTCGAAGAAGACGATCCGAAGGTTCTCCGCAAGGTCGTCCAGGAATGTCAGGACGCCCAGGTGGCGTTCCATATCATCCCGACGATGCGCGACATCACGAGCGGCAAGGTCGATGTGAGCCCCGTGCGGCGCGTCGGCATCGAGGATTTGCTCGGCCGCGAACCGGTGAATCTGACGCTGGCCGAGGATCGCAACTACCTGCGCGGCGAAACGGTTCTGATCACCGGCGCCGGTGGTTCGATCGGGTCGGAACTCTCACGCCAGGTCGCGTGGGCACGCCCGAAGGCAATGCTCCTGCTCGGCAAGGGCGAGAACTCCATTTACGATATTCACTCGGAGCTTGCCCCCAAGCATCCCGAGATCGAATTCCACGCGCTTGTTGCCGATGTGCGCGATCAGGCCGCGATGACAGGTATTTTCGAACTGCACCGCCCGACGATCGTCTTCCACGCGGCGGCGCACAAGCATGTGCCGCTGATGGAGGTACAGCCGGGCGAAGCGGTGAAGAACAATATTCTCGGCACGGCCACGGTGGCGTTCCTCGCGCACCTGGTGAACACGAAGAAGTTCGTGCTGATCTCGACCGACAAGGCCGTTCGCCCGACGAGCGTCATGGGGGCGACAAAGCGCATCGCGGAGACGATTGTGTTCAGCCTCGGCGAACGTTCGCGAACGACTTTTCAGGCGGTTCGATTCGGAAACGTGCTGGGCAGTCGAGGATCGGTAATCCCGCTGTTCCAGCGGCAGATTGAAGCCGGCGGACCAGTGACGGTCACGCATCCGGAAGTCACGCGCTTCTTCATGACAATCCCGGAGGCGGTGAGTCTGCTGCTGCAGGCCGGATCGAAGTCGGAGTCGCGCTCGCTTTTCCTGCTCGACATGGGCGAGCCCGTGAAGATCGCGGATCTTGCGCGCAACATGATCACGCTCTCCGGCCTGAAGCCCGGCGCGGACATCGAAATCAAGTACACCGGCCTGCGCCCCGGCGAGAAGTTGCGCGAAGACTTGCTGACCAAGGAAGAAGGCGCCCAGGCGACCGACATCGGCAAAGTGTGGGCAACAAAGCCCAAGTTCATCCCCACGTGGAAGGAAGTCCAAGGGCTTGTGACCGAATTCCGCGATATGGCCGATGCCATGGACGATCGCGGCATTGTGGAACTGCTCCGTGACACCGTTCCGGATTTCCATCCGACGACGCTGCCGGACCTCACTGATCGCGAGGCGCTGCTACGCTTGAAGGACCGGGCGATGCAGGAGCTCGAGGGTCTCGCAACGAATATGCGATCAGAGCTTGGCCTTGAGGGCGTTGAAGTCGAAGAGCCCGCGGTAGATGAAGTGGCGCCCGACCAGGACGACGAGCCCGAGACCTTCGATGGGCCCGAGATTCCGGAGGAGGTTCCGGAAACGCCGGACATGTTCCCCGAGGGCGAAGACACAGCCCCACCGACTCGGCCGGGTGTTGTGGCGCGCCACCAGTCGGAGCTTCTGGATCGTGACGAGGAAGTCGAAGATCGCACCGTCCCGGCTGATGATATCGAAACACTGGAATCGGATGCAGCCCCAGACACGAAGACCGAGAGCGCCCCGGACGTGGACGAGGACGACGATAAGCTGGGATACGAGAGCCTTCGGACTCCCCCGCCACTGACGGCGGATACATTGGCGGATCTGGAAGGCGCCAACGCAGAAGACATCAATCCGAAGACGGTCGAGATCGAGAAGCCGAACTTCGATGAAGAGCCCGAATCGGACGAGATGGTCGATGAGTTGATCGCTCCCGTTCCGGATGTTCGCTCGGATGGCGAAGGACTCGAACATCCGGCTGCGAATGACGATCGGGAATTGACCGATTCGGATGTGATGCGCACGCCTCCCCCCATCTCAGAGCAAGTCCTGGAGGAGATGGGTGGCGAGCGCGGCGAAGAGTACAAGACGGAAGAGGTTTCATCACTCGATCTCGAGAAAGACCTCCTCGACGAAGACACCGCCCCGCCGCTCCCCGATGAAGAACCGGAGCCCGAGGCAGATGCCCAGGAAGAGCTCTGGGAAGATGAGATAGAGGAAGAGCAGCCGGAGAGTCTCGTCCCAGAGGAAGTCCACGAAGAGGAAGTCCACGACGAAATCGTTGACGAAGAACCAACCCGAGAGGAACCGGATGCTGCAATCGAGCACGAATTTGACATGCCGCCGCTCGCCTACTTCCTCGCCGTCGAGGCGGGTCCCGGCCTGGCATCGACGTTGGCGCATTACCTGGATATTCTCGGCCCGGACGACATGCTGCTGCTTGCCGGCCCGGTTGCGCAGCACGATATCCCCCCCGACTATGCCGACCGCGTAACGCTCATCGGCGAAAGTGGTTCGCCCGGCGCGGCCGATTGGAACAACGCCATCGATAGTTGCCCGATCGGAGCGATCTTTGTCGCGGCCTCTCCTGAGGCGCGCATCCTGCCCACACTGGCACCACGGCTCGCAGAGGCATTTTCCCGCGAAGAAGTGGCCGTCGCGTATGGCGACTACATCGAACGCGATGCCGAAGGGAACGAGTCACTGGTCGAACTGCAGGATCACGCCGGCTGTCCGCACGAACGATTCGATTTCGGACCGGTGATTGCCTATCGCGCGGGCATGGTTCAAGCCGTCGGAAAACTGGACGAGGAGTTGGAGTTCGCCTTCCAGTACGATCTGCACCTGCGCCTGATGCAGGAAGGTCTGTTCGTTCGGATGACCGAGCCCATCGCAGTCGTGCCGGCGGCCGCATCTGACCAGGTAACGGCGCTGCACTCGCCCGGGCGGGGTCCTCTTGGCGGGTTCTCATACGTTTTCTATCCGCCGGAGGTGGAAGCCGAAGTGACCCAGGTGTTCGAGAAGGCACTGCGCCAGATCGGAGCCTGGATCGATCAGCCGACCCATCGCGTGCCCACGCCTGATGAGGAGCCCGAAGTCACCGCGTCGATCGTGGTTCCGGTCCTGAATCGTGAGGATACGATCGGCAACGCCATTCGGAGTGTGCTGGAAGGAACCTACCAGGACTTCGAGATCATCGTGGTCGACAACGGTTCGACCGATCAAACCTGCGATGCTGTTGCCGAGTTAATTGAAGAGGACCATCGCGTGCGCCTGATAGATGGCATGGGCGATTCGATCGCCTCCGCGCTGAACGACGGAATCCGCGTCGCCCGCGGCCGATACATCTGCCAGTTGGACAGCGATGACGAGTACGTCCCGGAGACCCTGGAACGCATGATCGAGCAGTTGGAATCCAACCCGAAGTGCGGCCTCGCGATCAGCTACTATCGCCTGATCGATGAGGAGGGAAACGTCATTGAGGATGTTCCGCCGGTCACACACACGGGTTACTCGCGGAACCAGATCGTGCGACGTGACGGCGCCGGAGCAGTTCGCGTCTTCCCGAAGACGGTGCTCGAGGAAATGGGGCTGTACGACGAGGAGCACTACGGAAACTTCGGCGAGGACTATGATATGGTCCTGAAGGTTTCGGAGCGTTACGATGTAGATCGTGTCAGCGAGGTGCTGTATCATTATCGCCGCCATTCCGGGAACACGGACATGACGCGCGATCCAAAGACGAAGTATGTGAACAAGAACCGGGCGCGCCAGATGGCTCTGCGCCGACGCATGAGGATGAACGAAGAGAGGTGAATGGGATGAGGGGTGCGCGAATCCTTGCGGGATCGATAATCGCCGCGGCTCTGCTGTTGGGCAGTTGCAACGACACGAAGTCCACGAGCCTGCCTGCGGGCTCGACAATGACTGTGCGCGCCGGCGAGTACAGCGAGGCCATCGAAGAAATCGGCGTCGTTGAGTCAACCCGCGTGGTTCCGATCTTGATTCCATTCCGCGGACGCTTGATCGAGTTGATCGAGTCCGGCACTCCTGTACACAAAGGCGACGTTGTTGCGGTCATGGAGAATCAGGACGCCGCCGACGACGTCAAAGAACGACTGAATGACCTGAAGAACCTGAAATCCGAACTCGAAGCGACGATCGAAAGCCTCAAGATTGAGTTGCGATCGAGTACTTTGGATCGCGACCTGGCCGAGTCGGAACTCGAGTACAATCGTCTGCGCTTGAAGGATGTAACCCAGCGACTCGGCGAAACAGAAGTTCTGCTGCAGAAAGCCGTCGTGCCGGAAGACGACTTGCGCGAAGCCCGCAGCAATGCGCAGAGCACCAAGCTCAGCACATGGAATCAGGATCTTGGCTTCCGCTCGGAGGTGACTTCGCAGGTCAGCGAGCAGTCCTCCAGCCAATCTCAGATCCGTCGCAAGGAACTGCAAAGCAATCGCGCCCGCCGGGAACTTGATGAAGCCCAGGAACGGATCGACTCGGCACAGATCAAGGCGCCGATCACGGGGATGTTCCTGCGCACCAAGAACTGGAACTGGCAGAAGCACTCGATGGTGGAGGCCAAGGCGGGCGATTCGATGCGCCACGGCCAAGTCGTCGGCGAGATCCCCGATCTGGAATCGATGATTGTGCGCACACAGATCGCAGAGAATTACCTGACCCGCGTATCTGAAGGCCATCCCGTACAGTTGAGCTTCGATGCCCTGGATGGGAAGGTCGTCGAAGGCATTATCAAGAGAATCGGCAAGGTGGCCGTGGAGCGCGAAACCAGCGCGGGCGGCGCCATGATGCAGACCGAGGGCTACTCCGGCCAGAAGGTCTTCGAGGTCGAAGTCGGATTCCATGTCGAGGATCCCCGCCTACGCCCAAGCATGACGGCTCAGGTCCGCATCGTGCTTGATCGGCAGGAGGACGTGCTGACGATTCCGTTGGATTCGATCGTCAGGCGCGAAGGGCGTCCGACGGTCACGGTGATTGGGTCGAATGGGAAGCCGGAAATCCGCCCAGTCGAGCTGGGAACGAGCAACGGCAAGGAAGTCGTCGTCACTTCCGGCTTGCGGGCTGGGGAGACGATTGCCAAAAGCGGACTCGCCCTGGAAGCATCGCACGGACGCCGGTCGTAAATGCTGCAATCTGAGGCGAACGGCCCTTCGCCGGTCACAATAATAAAGAGGAACGACTTGAGATGAGCATGAGAGGAAATCCCGGTCCCCTTCCCGTGCCGCCGTTGGCATCCCTGCGGCGGCGCAAGAAGTACCAGCTCAGGCGCCGCAGCTATGCCAGCCAGCCCGTTACGCTGGCTGCAGACGATTCGGAACGCCAGGCTGAACTGGAACGCCTGCGGGACCTCGTGCATCAATTGGAAACACAAATGAAGGAAGCGCAGGACAACGCACTTCGCGCGCGGGCCGACGTCGAAAATCAGCGTCGCCGTCACCAGAAGGACAAGGAAGAGCTCCGCAAGTACGCCACCGAGGACCTGATGCGTTCGCTGGTCGCCCCGATGGATCACTTCGGCCTCGCGATGCTGTCGCTTGAGACCGCCAGCAACGTCGATTCTGTCCGCCAGGGCGTCGAGATGATCCACCGCGAGATCGTCTCGGTGCTTCAAGGCGCCGGTCTCGAACTGATTCAGCCGACTGGCCAGCAATTCGATCCGAACCTGCACGAGGCCGCCGCCACGGAGACTCAACCGGATCAGCCGGAAGGAGTCGTTCTCGAGACGATGCGTCCGGGCTGGGCCTTGAAGGGCCGCGTCATTCGTCCCGCCATGGTCAGTGTAAACAAGATCGACGGCCCCACACCGACGCCGGAGGGCTAAGCGCGCTCCAACTTCATGAGGACCATCGCCACACGCCTGTTTCTGTGTCTCAGTCTACTGCTGCCGTGCTTCGCAGCGGCACAGCTTGCTGCTCGGATTCAGCCGCTCGGCGTGCCGCAGAATGAGCCGGCGGCCGAATTCTACGCACGCCAACTCGGCGCCGGAGAGAATGTCCAGGCGCTGATTCAGCCGGGCGAAGGAAAGCTGCTCGACCCGGTTTCGATCCAGGCCACCTGGAACGGCGATCTGCTGCCGACGATGGTGTATTATCCAACGCCGGCATTCGCCCTGATGTTCGTCCACCCGACCGACCCGCTAACGACCCAAACAGGAACGTTGGTGTTCGCGGGCAAGACGCTCGATGGTGAGTCTTTCAGCGCGGGCGATGAGTTGGACGTCCCGGGCACCGAGCCGACGGATAGAATGGCGGAGGGCTTCCCACGCGTTCGCGTTCTCGATAGGGAATCGCAGTTGCCGATCGCACAGGCTCGCGTCTTCGGCCAGCGCATTCGCGATCTGTTCACGCTAACGAACCGTGCGGGCATTGCTCTTCTGGATGCGCCGAAACGCAGCACACCGGATCCTCACTGGGCCTGGGGTCCGGGGCACGTCGCGCAACCATTCGACCCAAGGACATCGCCAACGATTTCGCTCGTGGCTATGCCGCAGGGGCTCGATGCGCCATGGCTTCCGGCGGAGCTTCCGGAAGGGATCGACGCCGTCTCAGTCAGGATATCCACGGCCGGCGAATTGCCAGGACAGTTGCTCGCCTGGGTTGGCCGCACGTGGTGGGTACGCCCCAGTGATGCCGGCGAGTTCCAGATACCGATTATTCCGGACTACGATCAGTTCGAAGTCATCGTGCTTTCGCCGGGATATGCGCCGGGGGTGGCCCACATCGGTCCAAAAGACAAAGAAGCGCCGCCCGTCGAGATTCGACTGGAACGGCGCTGAGAACGATCATCACCGCCCGCCTGTTCAGCGGGCGGTTCTTATTGTCAGTCCTTCTTCTCGTGCAAGTCCTTCGCGCGCTTCACTCGATCGTCAGTTCGCTTCATGACGCTCTCAGCGAACGCAACACCGGCCTTCAGGAATTCCTTTTGGCTGTTGGCCAGATGCTCGGTCACATCGACGGGAACGGTGCGCAGGACGGAATCGCAAATGTGCTGCACGGCCTCCTTGACTTCCTCCGGCCGCATCCGCACGCGAAAGCCTGTCTTGCCCTCGTCCTCTTCGTAATATGTCTGGAACGGTTCCTCTTCGGTCTTCTCTTCGTTGTTTTTCTTCGACTCGTCTGCCATGGATGAATCCTCCGGTGGGGGGTCATTGAGAGTGTACTGTCCAAGGCCGGTTTCGCCAAGGGAAACTCAGGCAGTCGCCGCAACCTTCTCGGGCTCGTGCCGGATCAGGGAGATGAAATACTCTTCCAGCGATTGGGTCTTGCTTTCCGTGCTGATCAGCCGCGCGCCTGCGGACGAAAGAGCGCTCAGTGCCTTCGTGTAGTCCTCCACGCCGGCGATAGAAACAACGCGCTGGTTTCCGCGCTCCTCGACGGAGTGTTTTCCCAGTTCCGTCGGCATATCGCCGTCTAACTCGAACACGATCTCGAAGCAATTCATCGGCTTCATCAGGTTCGCGACGGTGTCCGAGGTCACAATCTTGCCGCGATTGACCATGATCACGCGGTCGCATAATTCCTCGACTTCGACGAGCTCGTGCGAACTGAAGAAGATCGTTGTGCCTTGTTGGCGCAGCTTCAGAAGCACCTCTCGAAGGTCGTGACGCCCAACCGGGTCGAGGCCGGAGGACATCTCGTCGAAGACCAGCAATTCCGGCCTGGCGATGATGGCCTGCGCGATTCCGAGCCGCTGCTGCATGCCCTTGGAGAAATTGCGGAGCAGGACGTTGCCTTTGCCGCCCAGCCCGACTTCCTCCAGCAATTCCGGGATGCGCGACTTGAGCTCCGCCCGCGACAGCCCTTGCAGTCCACCGTAGAGCGCGAGGAGCTCGCGGGCCTTCATGAACGGGTAGTAAAGCGCAACTTCCGGCAGGTACCCCAGGCGGCGGCGCGATTCCACGGTGCCGGCCTGGCTGCCAAAGATCTTCACGGTTCCACTGAGCGGGAAGATGAACCCCATCAGTGTCTTGATGGTCGTGGACTTGCCGGCGCCGTTCGGGCCGACGAAACCGACGACTTCGCCGCGCTCGACGTCGAATGAAATCCCGTCAACGGCGCGAACCTTCTTGGCACCCTTGCCGTATTCGACCACGAGGTCCTGAACTTCGATCAATTTGTCGCTCATGGCTCGAACCTCCACTGTCAACGGTCAAACGCCACCAATCCGCTTAGCAATACACTGGCCGATCAGAGATGCGGCGCCAACGGGAAAAGGCCACTTCGCCGTTGACCGACCTCGCCTCCAATCCGCACCCTTCCCGGAAGCTTCGGGCCCCCACGCCCCACGGAAGAAGGCTCTCTGTTGGAATTCAATGCTGCATACGTCGTTCTGATGGTTCCCATCTTTCTCCTGGCCCTCACGGTCCACGAGATTGCCCACGCCCTGACGGCGAATTGGGGTGGGGATTTGACGGCGACGTACCAGAACCGTCTCTCGTTGAACCCGCTGGTTCATATGGACCCGGTCGGAACCGTTCTGGTCCCGATCCTCTCGATCATCAGCAATATCCCGATGTTTGGATGGGCGAAGCCGGTTCCGGTCGATGAAGCTCACTTCCGCGACAAGACATGGAATATCGTGGTCGCGATGGCCGGGCCGTTCTCGAACCTGCTGCTGGCACTGGCCGGAACACTCCTGTTTTCGCTCATCGCTCGGGTCATGGTGATCGGGGGAATTCATGGGTGGTGGTCGTTCTCGGCGAGCGTGGTCCATAGCTTCTGGATGGGAGCGATCTTCTACGTTTCAATCAACTGGCTACTCTGCCTGTTCAACCTTATCCCTGTTCCGCCGCTCGATGGTTCGCATGTCGTTTATCATTTCTTCATTCGCGGCCACGCCGCTCGCTATGGAGCGTGGGACTCCTATCGGCGCTTCGGGATTTTCATCCTCCTGATGCTACTTTGGGCCACGCCGGTGATCAGGCTGTTGTCGGTGGCCGTCTTTGGATTGTCCGAACTCACTCTGCAATCTCTCGGCTTGAATGCCGCACTGGACCAGGCCCTGCGCCTGGCAACCTGACCAACCTCTAAGGACCGATCATGTCTGCACTGCACGAACCGGAAAAGAAAATCCTCCTGAGCGGAAGCCGCCCGACGGGCCGCCAGCACCTCGGCAATTACGTGGGCGCCCTGGCCCAGTGGGTTCCTCTGCAGGATGAACTCGAGTGCTTCTTCATGATCGCCGATTGGCACGCGCTGACCAGCACCTATCGCGATACGGCCTCGTTGCAGGACAACATTCGTCAGCAGACCATCGACTGGCTGTCGGTGGGATTGGACCCGGAGCGCGCGACGATCTTCGTGCAGTCCGCCGTCAAGGAGCACGCGGAGCTGTCGCTGCTGCTCGGCATGTTTGCGCCGCTGGGCTTGATGGAGCGTTGCACGAGTTGGAAGGATAACGTCATCGAGCAAGGAAACGAGGTACTGCGCACCTATGGTTTCCTCGGCTATCCATGTCTGCAGAGCGCCGACATTCTGATCTATCAGGCGCACGTCGTCCCCGTCGGGCGCGACCAGGTCGAGCACGTCGAAAAGACGCAGGACCTGGCTCAGAAGGTGAATCACTGGTACGGCGGCGAGGAGAATCCCGTCTTCCGGGTGCCGCAGTGGAAACTGTCCGTCTCGCCGGTGCTGCTCGGCAACGACGGCCGGAAGATGAGCAAGTCTTACGATAATTGCATCTATATCGCCGATCCGCCGGAAGAGGTAGAGCAGAAGGTCAGCGTAATGGTGACCGATCCGGCGCGCATTCGCCGCAAGGACCCGGGCGATCCGGAGAAGTGCAGCGTGTGGTCCTATCACAAGGTCTTCACGGACGAGAAGCACTACGACTGGATCACGGAAGGCTGTCGCTCCGCGGGAATCGGCTGTCGCGACTGCAAGAAGTTGCTGGCCGACGAGATCAACGCCAAGTTCGCCCCCGCCCGCGAGAAGCGCGCGGAACTGGAGGCCAACCCGAATCTGTGGAAAGACGTCTTGCACGAGGGCAACACGAAGGCTCGTAAACGCGCCCAGCAGAACATGGAACAGATTCGCGAGAAGCTGAACCTGTACGTCGAAGAATAGGCCTCGCGGCCCCGCCTGCAGAATCCCGCCCCGCCCCGACTGAAAGAAGTTGCGGCGGGGCGCACTATTCCTTGCTCCCCCGCCTTGCGATTCGCTACGCGTCAAGGCGTTCGGCGGAGGGGAGCGCTCCCGTGCCGCCACACCTCTCCTCTACGGAAGGACAAGTCATGGCTGACAAGATTCGTATCGAAAAAGATTCCCTGGGTGAGGTCCGGATTCCCGCTCAGGCATACTGGGGAACGACGACCCAACGCGCCCTGGAGTGCTACCCCATCTCCGGGCTGACTCATCACCCGAAGTTCATCGACGCCTACGTCATGCTGAAGCAAGCCGCCGCGATGGCGAACAAGGACTCCAAGGCATTGAAGCCGAAGATCGCAAACGCGATCATCAAGGCGTGCAAGGAGATCCTGAACGGCGAGTTGCGCGAACAATTTGTTGTCGACGTGTTTCAGATGGGCGCCGGCACCAGTTTTCACATGAACGTCAACGAAGTGATTGCCAACCGCGCGAATGAGATCCTCGGTGGCAAGATCGGCGATAACTCGCCCGTGACCGCGAACGATCATGTGAACTTTGGCCAGTCGACGAACGACACCTTCCCGACGGCGATGCGGCTCGGCATTCTGCTGATGCTGCGCGATCACCTGCACAAGCCGCTGATCGATCTGGAAGCCGCCTTTGCCAAGAAGGGCAAAGAATTCGATAAGATCGTCAAGAGCGCACGCACGCACCTGCAAGACGCCGTGCCCATTCGCCTGGGCCAGGAATTCGCCGCGTACGGCGAAGCGATCAAGCGCTGCCATAAGTCCATCGCTTCCGCCCGCGATTGGGTCAAGGAACTGGGCATCGGCGGTTCGGCTGCCGGAACAGGCCTGAATACGGCAAAGGGCTATCGCGAGGCCCTGCTCGTCCACTTGAAGAAGATCTCGAAGATCAATGACCTGAAGCTGAGCCCGAATATGTGCGAGGCCATGCAGAGCCAGCGCCCGATCACCGAGATCAGTGCGGCACTGCGCAACCTGGCGATCGAAGTCAGCCGCATCTGCAATGACCTGCGTCTGCTCTCCAGCGGACCGACGACGGGCCTGTTTGAAATCCAGTTGCCGTCGATCGCACCCGGAAGCTCGATCATGCCTGGCAAGGTGAATCCGTCGATGCTCGAGTGCGCGAACATGGTGTGCTTCGAGGTGATCGGGAACGACACGGCTGTTTCCTGGGCCGTTGGCGCGGGACAGCTCGAGTTGAACGTCATGATGCCGCTGATGCAGCACAAGGTCATCTCGTCCATCCACGTGATGGGGTCGCTGGTCCGTCAGTTGACTGATCTGTGCGTGAAGGGCATCAAGGCCAACCCGGACCGCTGCCAGCGCTACGTCGAAGGCTCGATGGGCCTGGCGACGGCGCTGAACGTATACGTCGGCTACAAGAATGCCTCGATGGTGGCAAAGGAATCGCTGAAGAGTGGCAAGACGCTGATCGAGGTCACCGTCGACAAGGGCCTGATGAAGGAAGAAGAGCTTCGCAAGGTTCTCGATCTTCACGCGATGACGAAGCCAGGTATTCCCGGAAAGTAATGGAGCGGCAGCATGGATCTCCCGGAAAAATGGCAATTTCTCGGTCTCTTCTGGTGGATCCTGCACGTCTTTGCGATCGGGCTGGTATTCTTCCTGGGCTTCATGATTGGCCGCGTGTCGGCAGAGAAGCCCGATGGCGAGAAGAACGACGAAGAGTGGTGAAGTGACAGAATCGAGAGAAAGAAAATGCCCGCCGACATCGCGTCGGCGGGCTCCTTTTTCGGCACGTATCGGAACTTACAGGCCGCGCAACACGCGTCCCAGTTCACGAGCATGGCCGGCTTCGTCCGCGGCCATGTCTTCAAGGCGAAGCTGCAGTTCAATCAGGCCAAGTTCGCCTGCCAATGCAGCGTGCGCGCGATAGTTCTCGACGTCTTCGAGCTCCATCTTGCGATCCAATTCGATCATCTCCTTCAACGTTTCGGGCTTCTCGAAGGGCTTCGGTGTCGTTGTCGGCTCTCCGCCCATGTCGACGATGACGTTCATCAGGAAAGTCGCATGTCCGAGTTCATCGGGCACTTCGCTGCTGAAGATTTCAGCGGCTTCGCGGCCGACGAGTCCAACGCACTTGCTGGCCTGATAGCTGTAGCGGATCACCGTCCCCAGTTCCGCTGCCAGATCATCGTTCAGTCCCTTAATCAGTTCCTCTTTTGTTGCCATGTTTTCCTCCTTAAGTGTTCCGAGCAATCATGCCTCGGGGTTCGTTTATTCCCCGTGTTACTAAGCGAATTCCCTGCCGAAGGTGGCAATGGGAACCCGCTCTTTTTCCTCCATTCCGATACTTATAAACATGCCCAAAAAGGTCTATACTAGAAGGTCAATAGAGGTTGTGTCTCGTTGACCCAATCGTGCCGAGATCACGCAAAGATTACTCCGGTTGCTCCGGTCGACGAGCGAGGAATTCCACTTCGAATTCCTGTCCGCAGAAGATGCACTTCGACGCAGTGCGCGGGCTGTTGCGGTGACACTTGGGACAAGCCCGTGGTGTCTTGTCTTCGCGAACACGTCCGTCGCGAGCCCCATCGAGCTCATCGACATAGACCATCCACTCACGGAACTCATCTTCTTGAATGACCTTCTTCTCCAGCAAGATCATGAGCAAGGTCTGGATGAGCAGGTTCTGCCGTTCGAGCAGCAGTCTCATCTCTTCGATGCCGCCGCGTGCCTGCGTATCGATCTGTTTCGGCGCATTCAGAATGCGATCGGCGGATGCATGAATTGCTGCGGCGGCTGCGTATGGAATCATCGGTCTTCGGTCCCTTCGTTTGTTTGCCTTCCCCAAGCTATATCGGCCCAGATGGCCCTTTATTCAAGGCTTTTCGGGGAATCGCCCCTTGTCTCGCGCAAAGACTCCCCTTGCCGCCCCTCGCAGTCACGGCCCACCGTCGAGGGCCTGCAGTAAGTCCCACGGGGAGAGCACTTCGCCTCATGTCGATGACGGTCCTTGCCAACGGCCTGCGCCGGGTCAACTCCCGGCTGCGCCGAACCGAGCACCTCTACATGGTCATCGTTGCGGTGGCCGTCGGTCTGCTCGCCGGCCTGTGCGCCGTGGGATTCCGCGAGATGATTCATCTCGTTCAAGGGGTCGCCTGGAAAGAATCGAAATACACACTGGATCACATCCGCGATCTCCCAGTCTGGTGGAAACTCGTCGTCCCGACGGTCGGTATGTTGATTGTCGGCCTGATCGTCCAGTTCTTCGCCTCCGAGGCGAAGGGCCACGGCGTTCCCGAAGTCATGGAAGCCGTCATCCTGCGCAACAGCCGAATTCGTCCCCGCGTCGTGATCGGAAAGATGATCGCATCGGCATTGTGTATCGGCACCGGCGGATCGGTGGGACGCGAAGGCCCCATCGTGCAAGTGGGCGCATCGCTTGGCTCGACCGCCGGGCAGTGGCTGGGCCTGGGCGAGCGCAGGATGCGAACGCTTGTCGGATGTGGCGCGGGCGCAGGCATTGCCGCCGCCTTCAACGCACCCGTCGCCGGCGCTCTGTTTGCCGTTGAGATCATCCTCGGTGACTTCGCCGTCACCCAGTTCTCCCCCATCGTTCTCGCGTCCGTTTCCGCAACGGTGGTTAGCCGGCACTTCCACGGAGACTTCCCGGCTTTCCCGGTTCCGAAGTACTCCCTGGAAACGCCGTGGGAATTGTTTGGTTATGGAGCCTTGGGCATCCTCGCCGGCCTGGGGGCTTTGGCCTTTATTCGGATTCTCTACTGGAGTGAAGACTCGTTCGAGAAGATCAAGGTTCCGCTGGCCGTCAAGACGACGGTGGGCGGTCTGCTTGTGGGGCTCATCGCGATTCGTTTTCCTCAGGTGCTCGGCGTTGGCTACGAGGCGATCGACGATGCCCTCGGTGGCAACACGGCCTGGACAATGTTGTTGATGCTGGCGCTGGTCAAGATCGTCGGCGTTTCCATCACAATCGGATCGGGCGGTTCGGGCGGCATCTTTGCTCCGTCCCTCTTTATTGGAGCAATGTTAGGCGGCGCGATTGGTACAGTGATGGGGGTGATTGCCCCCGGTGCCGTTGCGTCTCCCGGTGCCTATGCGCTTGTCGGGATGGGCGCCATGGTTGCCGCCGCGACGCATGCGCCGATTACAGCCATCCTGATCATCTTCGAACTGACCAACGACTACAAAATCATTTTGCCACTGATGATTAGCTGCATCATCGCGACGCTGCTTTCATCGCAGTTGCAGAAGGCCTCAATCTACACGCTGAAACTGCTCCGTCGCGGCATCGATGTGACCGAAGAACCGTCCGCAAATCTGCTGAAGAACGTAAAGACCGAGCGGGCCATGCGAAAGGCCGAGGCCAAGGTGAAGCCCTCCGATCCGCTGACCGCCGTGATTGGGAAGTTCATCGATCATCCCGGCGATAGCATCTTCGTCGTTGGAGAAGAGGACAGGTTCCTGGGCGCGATCACGATCGATGAGATTCGACCCATCATGTCCGATCCTTCGAGCTTCGAGCATCTCATTATCGCCGAGGACCTGATGGTATCGGGCAGCCTTCCAGTAATCTCGCCGGATGATTCGCTCGATTCGGTCATGCAGGCCATGGGCGACTATCGCTACGAAGCTCCCGTCGTCAAAGACGGTAAGTTGCGCGGCGCCATTCGCCCCGACGATGTGATTCGCCAATATAACGAGGCGCTCTTCAAGCGAGAGACGGCGCCGACAATGGCCGCGGCAATCACTCGCCAGTCCACGATGCACCCGATTCCGGGCGTCGAGGACCTCGGCCTGGCGGAGGTCCCGGTGCCGGATTCGTTTCTCAACAAATCCCTCCGCGATCTCGATGTTCGCGTGCGCTTTGGCGTCACCATCGTGCTGATCCGAATGCAGGCCGATCCGAGTTCCACGGAACCCGCCCCGACCATCGCGGCAATGCCCAATCACGTCTTCCGCCCCGGCGAAGCATTGATTGCCGTAGGATCCTCCGAAGGACTGAAATCGCTCGAAGTCGGATAACTGCTTGAATACAAGCCCGAGACGGCCGTAAATACCTGTAGGAACAGGAGGCCGACGGTGGCGGACTATCCGCAGGGACAAGAGACTTGGGCGAACTATCGATCCGAGCGGGAGCGGATCCCCGACGGTGGCATCGAGACGTTTATCCTTCTCCTGATTTTCATGGCGATTCTTGGGGCAATCGCTGGTGCGCTTGTCCTCTTCTTCACCTTAGGAAGACTGCTCGGAGCCCCCTCGTTACACACTGGCGAGATAATGACGCTCCGGGAGGCATATTGGCTCTTGGGCGGGTTTGCCGGCGGCGGAGCCCTGGTGGGAATGCTGCTGGTCGTGAGAAACTGGGACTGGAGGCGAACACTGGACCTGCTGGAGAAGGAGGATAAATCGTGAGAGGCCGCCCTCGTTATTCCGATAATGGCAATCCGTGGACGGATTTCCGGACCGCTCGGCCGAAGCTGCCGAAAGCAGGAATCCGCGGCGCGTTTCTGCTCGGGATTCTCCTGGCGCCGATCGGTATGTTTGTTCTGGTCGTCGATCTCCTGCCAGTGTTGTTCGATTCTCTTGTTTTCGACCACCCCGGCGATCTGGAACCCATCGGACGCGTGGCTGCGATCGGAGCAGCGCTGGGTTTTCTGAGCGCGTTCATCATCTGGGAGTGGCGCACGAAGGACGAATCCTGAAGAAGGAGAGCACGATGCCGAACGATCTTGGAAACGGCGATCCCTGGGCGGGGTTCAAAGCACGTCGCGATGAACGCCCGGAGGGCGGCATGGGGACCTTCGTGATGGTGTTGGCCTTCATGGCCCTGCTCGGGGCCACACTGGCCATTCTCGGCGTCTTCTTCATCTTCGATTGGGACCTGACGTGGGGAACCGATGTCAGCGAGACACTGACATTCGAGCACATCCTCGTGATCTTCGGCTGTGCGGCGGGAGTTGGTGCCGCAGTCGGCGTCGGAGCCGGCCTCGGACTCTGGAAGGCGGGAAAGAAAGAGTAGTTCGTAGGGCGAAACTTGCCGGCTATTCTTTGCCCTTCAACTTGCGACGGCCGGCGGCCAGGAGGCGGAACGTTTCAAGGATCGTTGTACCGAGCTCCAGCTTGCTCTCCCCCACCTTGCGATCGTAGCGAAGGATGAACGATACCTCGCGAATCTTCGCGCCCAGCGCGGCCATGTTGACAAGCAACTGGTCAGTGCATGCAAAGCCGGCGCGCGTAATCAGGTCGTCGCCGTATTCCTTCAACGAACGCTGCACAATGCGCATGCGATAGGCGCGATAGCCGCATGTGTAATCGCGAACGCCTTCCAGGCCAAGGAAGAGCCAAAAGAGGAAGCGCGCGCCGAAGCTCATGAGCTGGCGATTGAGCGGCACGCCGATCTGCTTGCTGCCGCGGCGATAGCGCGACGCGATCACGATGTCCGCGTTCGTCTTGTTCATGCGATCCAGCATGGTCAGCACGTGGCTGGGCGGGTGCGTGTTGTCCGCGTCCATGCAGATGACGACGTCCTTGTCGTTCTCGGAAAGCTCCGCCACGCGCCGCAGGCCCGTTTTGATCGCCTCGCCGAGCCCTTTGTTCTTCTCGTGCTGAACAAGCTCGACGGGCATTCCCTTGGCGATGGCCTCGCGAACGACCTCTGCCGTGCGGTCCTTGCTGCCGTCATCAACGATCACGATCCACGGCTCGGCGTTCTCGGGGAACTCCTTGAACAGCTCCGCAAACGAATCCAGCAACGGAGGAAGGCATTCTTCCTCATTGTAAGCGGGCAGGGCGACAAAAACGCGAGACATGGGCTGGCAGATTCTCCAATCGGTTCAAGCACAGGGCTCAGAGGGAAGCAGGATCAACGGCCTCGGGCAAGTGATTTAGTGTGGGCTGGGGGCGGGACGCTCATCTTGGCCCTGCCTTGGCCCCCTACGGGGACCGAGAGAACCTCGTCTGCATCCCCGGGCTCCCGAAGGTCGCCCGGGGCCATTCAACTGATCCTCCTTCGGAGGATTCTGCGGCCCGGTACATTGCAGAGAAACTCCCCTTCTTTGAGGAGGTCCCCCGACTGGGGGGCGAAGTTCTGGGGCCCCAGGTGACCGACGCGCTTGTCCGCCGAAGCGCAAAGCGCGCAGGTGGATGGGAGCGAATCTGGGGTTGGGATGCTGAGGCGACTCGTCCCCGAAGGGGGCGAAGATTGCCCGATGTACCCGACAAGAGAAAACGGGCGGGACCGATGGCCCCGCCCGAGGAGAGATATCTCGGATCTTGGATTACGCGTTTGCGCCGGCTTCCATTTCGGACAGCAGACCAACAGTCTCGTTGAACTGCGTGATCAGGCGGTCGATGTCGCCGCGCTGCGCCACGACGTTATCCCAGTAGTCGCGGTCGTACCACTGCGCGTTCAGCTCGTCCAGGTCGCTCGCCTGCTGCTCGATCCACGTGTAGTACTTCAGGTTGTGGATGCGCTTGCGATCTTCGTACGTCAGTTCGAGCAGGTTGTCGATGCGTTCGCCCATCAACCAACGATGGTAATCGGCGGCCGCGCCGGCCTCGGTGTACTCGATGTGCGAGAGCTCTTCCATGCGCGAGCCGTACAGTTCCATCGAGTCCGTGAAGATGGTGGCGACGATGTCGTCCTCGTTGAGTTCGTGGTACTTCGCGAACTTGATAGCGGACAGCAGGTTACCGATGCCGCTGATGCCAAGAAGATTCAGGTCGGAGATGACATCCTGCGAAACTCCCTGCTTCTTCAGATACTCGTGACCGACTTCGTGGTTGAACAGGCGCATGAGGTTGATCGTCGCGTTATCGTCGATCGCGGCCACGAAGTCCGTGTTGCGCACGTTGTGGATCCAGGGAACGTGCTTGTCGCCGATGCCTTCGATGCGGTGACCGCCGAAGCCGTTGTTCAACAGCGTCGGGCACTGCAGGGCTTCGCCGGCGATGATCTTGATGTGCGGGTGCAGCTTCTTCAGGTAATCGCCGCAGGCGATGGTGCCGGCCGAGCCGGTGCTGGAGGCGATGCCCGCCAGACGACTGCGCGAATTGCCCATCTGCTCGAACACTTCCTGAATCGCGCGACCGGTGACCTCGTGGTGCCACAGGTAGTTGCCGAACTCGTCGAACTGGTTGAAGATCGTGATATTGTCACGAGTCTTCCGCAGTTCCCAGCACTTGTCGTAGATTTCCTTCACGTTCGATTCGCAACCGGGGGTGGCGATCACTTCGCCGGCAACCTTCTTCAGCCACTGGAAGCGCTCCTGGCTCATCTCTTCGGGCAGGATCGCGATCGATTCGCAGGCAAGCAGCGCGGCGATGTAGGCGCCGCCGCGGCAGTAGTTGCCGGTCGACGGCCAGACGGCCTTCATCGTCTCGGGATTGAACTGGCCGGTGATCAGTCGGGGGACAAGGCACGCGGTCGTCGCACCAACCTTGTGCGCGCCGGTCGGGAACCACTTGCCGACCAATCCGAAGATACGGGCCTTTACGCCCGTGATCTCGCGCGGAATCTCCATGAAGTTGACGCCGCCGTAGCCGCCGCCCGTTTCCGTCGGTTCGTTCTTCCACGTCACCCGGAACAGGTTCAGCGGATCGACATCCCAGAGTCCCGCGCCCTTCAAGCGTTCCTTGATCACTGCCGGGATCTTGCCCGGATCGATCATCTGCTCGAAGGTGGGGATAATAATGCTGCGCTCGCGAGCGCGACGAACCGTCGCCTCGAATTGATCTTCACGAATGGTCAAATCCATGGGTTCCACTCTTTTCCAAGAATTCCGGCCGTCGGGGCGTGGCCCTCTCCCACCGGGGTAAACGAGGATGGCTAGCAAGACTTAAGGCCTCGTGTCAAGACCCGTGGGTGCCCGGATTGTTGGGGATATCCGGGGGGAAAGGGGTGTCTCCGGCGGATGATAAAAACTTTATCGACGTGCTATAAAAGCCGGTAAAACCTTTTCCCAACAGGGTGCTTTTCTGATGCATTCCGGCACCGGATGGGCACTTTTCTGCCACTGCGATGCCCCTTTTGGGGTCAGAGTGGCGACTTCGGACCTCACGAAAACATGGCGATTGAGACATGCAAGGCACGATAAAGGGCTTCAATCGGCCAAATCCGGCCGGTGTTTCTGTCCTAAGTCGAATTTGCCTGTACCGGGCCGGGCGTTTGCTACTTCCTGGGCACGAATCCGGGACAAAACGTCGCCGGCACCTTCGATGCCCAGCTCCGAAACATCCGGATCGAAGGACCGTGTCAGAGAGAAACGTAACGGGAGGTGCGGCCCTCGGGCCCGCCTCGGCAAGTCCAAGGAGATAATCGAAAGATCATGGCTAAGAAAAACACTTCGAAGACGAGCAAGGCAAAGGCCGACGAGACCAAGGCCAAGGTGACGGCGTCGGAGAAGGAAACCAAGAAGCCGACCGCCAAGAAGACAGCAGCAAAGAAGACAGCGGCGAAGAAGGCCGCCCCGGCCAAGAAGGCGGCGGCGAAGCCGACTGCCAAGAAGGCTGCGGCCAAGAAAGCTACCAAGAAGGCGGCTGCGAAGAAGGCCACCGTGAAGAAGACCGCGAAGGCGCCGACCGCCGCGCCGGCCCGCAAGGCTGCTCCGGTGAAGAAGGCTGCTGCCAAGAAAGCCTCCGCGGCGTCCCCGGTCGCCCCGAAGCTCGATGGCGGCTCCATCCTGCCGACACCCAAGCGCAACGCCGTTGCTCCTCCCGTCACCGGCAGCAGTTGGTATCTGCAGCAGCGCGACGATGCCCGCCGCGCCAGCCTTCAGATCGAGCAGACCGGCCCCGCCGACTACGAAGTCGAACTTCCCTTCGAGTACGGCGAGACCAAGATTTCCGTCCTGGTTCGCGATCCGGAATGGATCTATGTGTTCTGGGAAATCTCGAATGCGACCCGCGCCGAACTGGGTCTGCAGCGCGGCCGCCACAATCGGCCACTGCTGCTCCGTCTGTACGATGTAACCGGCGTCGACTTCTCCGGCAACAACGCCGTGTCGACGCTCGATGTGCCCGTGAATGACTACACGTCGTCTTGGTACGTGCGCGTGCCGCGCGCCGGCCGTCGCCTGGTCGTCGACCTCGGCACAATCACCGAGGAAGGCACGTTCCAGACGATCACGCGCTCGCAGGGCGTGGACATTCCAGAACCGCGCATCTCGGAGGAAGAAGATTCCGTTTGGGCGCCGCAGAGTGGCGACGTCTACCGCCAGATTCTGAAGCTGTCCGGCGGCACCGAAATCACCACGCACATGGGCAGCGAAGAGTTCGTCCACGTGCTGCAGAAGAAGCTGATGGAAAACGTCGGCGATTCGAGCTTCAGCGGCCAGCTTGCTGCCATGGGCATCGGGTCGAGCGAGAACTACTCCGAAGGCGTCGTCCACCGCGTTGGCCAGCGTGGCCGCGACTTCTGGCTGGAAGTCGGCGTGGACGTCATCGTCTACGGCGCAACCGAGCCGGATGCGAAGGTCAAGCTGATGGGCCGCCCGATTCAGTTGAGCAGCGACGGAACGTTCCGCATCCGGATGGCGCTGCCCGATGGCACGATTGAATTCCCGGTCGAAGCCACCAGCGCCGACGAGATCGAAACGCGCAACGTCTGCCCGATCGTAAACCGCAAGACCGTCTAAAGACTATCCCCGAACCAAATCCTCATTGCGGCACTGGCCTCCGGCAACGGAGGCCAGTGTCGTTAAGCGGAACTCCCGCGGGAAGGAATCGGCATGAGAACACTCTGGCGTTTGATCCTCGGTTGCCTGGTCGGTTGCCTGATCGGCGTATTCTTCATCGGCACAACCAGCGTCTTTGCGCACGCGGAGGAAATCGGTTCTTCCATGGCGGGAACCATAGCGGGCCAGATGCTTGGTATTCTCGATTGGGTCGTTCTGATTTCGGCGATTGTACTGATTGTACTGGAAATCCTGATTCGTCGGGGGAAGCCGTGGCCCCGGGCGGCGAAGTTGATTTTCGCCTTCCTGGTTGTGGCCCTGATTCTGACGATTGTCGAGATGGCCTTGATCACGCCGGCCATTCATAATCTTCGGAGTGAATTGGCTGCCCAGTTCGGCTCCGTTTCCGCTGCGCCGGATGCAGAACGCGGCCGGTTCGGAGCTCTCCACGCCATCTCCATGCTGCGTGGACTGGGAGTTCTCGCCACGGCAATGGCGGCCTTTGTGATTGAATCGTTGAAGAGCAGATGACGTAAGACTGATCGCGAGGTGACTTGAGCTTCCGTGCTCAAGCCCCAGAGGCACATGCCCACCTGGTGTGAGTTGAAACGGCGCGCCCCAATCAGAGGCGCGCCGTTCTTTGAATTGCCAGAGAGCGAAGAGAACTACACCGTATGCGCGGTGATCTCGCCTTCGTGGAGTTCCTCTTCAATCGCCTTGCGGCCGGCGGCGGGTTCGACATCTTCGCATTCGGGCCAACGGCCTGTGTTCAGATAGACCCAGAACCGCCGCATGTCGTTCAGGATAAACAGCAAACACGGAATCACGCCGAGCGTCAGGAACGTGGCGAACATCACGCCCGCGGCGATCGTCAGACCCATAGGAATGAGGAACTGTGCCTGCATGCTGCGCTCGAGCAGCAGCGGCATCAGTCCACCAACCGTCGTCGTCGAGGTCAGAATAATCGGACGGAATCGCCGGCAACCACCATCCAGCAACGCCGTGAAGAATGGGACCCCTTCCGACAGTCGATGGTTGATTGCCTCGATCAAGATAATCGCATCGTTCACAACAACTCCGGCAAGCGCCACCATACCGAAGACGCTCATGATGGTCAGGTCGTAGCCCAAGGCCATATGGCCGAACACGGCGCCGATGATCCCAAACGGAATGGTGAACAGAATGATCAATGGTTGCAAATACGAACGGAAGATCGTCGCGAGAATCAGGTAGATCGCCAGAATCGTCAGCGGGCCGCCAAGCTTCAGACTGCCGAAGGACTCCGCCTGCTCGCGGCGCTGGCCTTCGAGGCTGGCGCTGACACCTGGGAAGTTCTTCGGTAGTTGGCTCAAGTACTCCCGCCGCACACGATCCAACACGTCACCGGGAGTAACCTGCGCCGTGTCGACCTCCGTCGAAACGGTGATACGACGCTCACCATCCTTGCGTCGAATGGTCGTGTAGCCTGGCTCGACGCTCAAGTCTGCAACCGAAGCAATCGGAACTTCATCGCCCGATGGCGTCCGGATGCGAATCTGATCGACATCTCCAAGATTGCGGCGCTCATCGCCAGGATAGCGCACGTAGACCTTCACTTCGTCACGCCCGCGCTGAACGCGAACGCTCTCCGCGCCGTAGTAGCCGGAGCGCAATTGGCTTGCCAGCGATGCTGTCGTCAGTCCGAGCGTGTGCGCCTCTGGCTTCAGACGGGCACGAAGCTCTCGTTTGCCGGGGCGGAAATCGTCCTCGATCTGATAAACGCCGGCGATCTGCTCAAGCTTGTTCTTCAGCGCTTCCGACGCAGCCTGCAGCGTCTCCATGTCGTCGCCAAGCAACCAGATTTCGATAGGCTTTCCGCCCGGTCCGCCGTTCATGCCCTTGATCGTCAGGGATGTGGCCCCGGTGATCGGACCGACTTCTTCCTCCCAGGCGCGCGTAATGTCTTGAAAGAAGATGCCACGCTGTTCGGAACCGAGCAGTTCCACGCGGATCTCCCCTTTGTGCGAGCCGTCCGTGCGGATGTTCTCAAACTCAAAACCTCGGCTGGAACCAATCGACGACTCCATCGCCAGTATCAGCGAATCGCCCGTCTCGGTATCGAAGCGCTCGTCGACACGCTTCAGTGCTTCTTCGAGGCGAAGAACTGCGTCGCCCGTCACGTCCAGCGGTGTGCCTTCTGGGAACTCCACGTTCGCCGTGATGAAGTCGGAGTCGATTTGCGGGAAGAAGATGAACTTGATGAAACCGCCCCGTACGAGTCCGACGGTCAGGAAGAGTGTTGCAATCGCGCCGGCCAACGACAGGTAGCGCCACGACAGAACGTGCTTCATCGAGGGACGATAGACATGCAGGATTACCCACTCGATGCCATCGGAGAAGAACTTCCGAATGCGCACAGGGATAGCCCGAACGCCATGCAACGTCTTCTCCGCGCCACGGGACATGTCGGGCAGATGATTCAGGTGAGCGGGCAAAATGATCAATGCCTCGACCAGGGAAACGGAGAGCGTCGCGATCACCACCGTGGGAATCACACCGATGAAGTTGCCCATGACGCCCTTGATGAAGAGCAGCGGAATGAATGCAACGATCGTCGTGATAACCGCTGCGACAACGGGCCAGAAGACCTCGACGGTGCCATCGACAGCAGAACGCAGTGGTCCCACGCCATTTCTTCGTTGGACGTAGATCGCCTCACCCACAACGATCGCATCATCCACGACAATACCCAATACCATGATGAGCGCGAACAGGCTGATCATGTTGATGGTCACATCCAATCCATACATGACGGCGATGCCGCCCGCGAATGAGATTGGAATGCCCATCGACACCCAGAACGCCAGTCGCAGATCGAGGAAGAGCCATAGAAGAATGAACACGAGAACGAGGCCGATGCGACCATTGCGGACGAGCAGATCGATACGATCTCGGATGAAATTCGAGCTATCGCCCCAAATGGTCATCGTGACGGACGGGGGCAGTTCTTTCTGTTTCTGCGCGACGTACTTCTGCGCGGCCTCGGCGATCAGAATTGCGTCTTCATCCTCACCATTTACGACGAAAACCGAAACGGCACGCCGACCATTGAAGCGCGTGACGACTTCGTCCTCGGTGAACGCGTCCTTGATGTCGGCGATCTGCCCGAGTCGAATCACCGTACCATCCGGCTGTGCGAGCACGACAATGTCAGCGTATTCCTTACCGGTGTAGCGCCGCCCAAGCGTACGGACCTTCACGCGTTCCTTCTCGCCCCGCAAGTCGCCACCGGGCAGATTCATGCTGGCAGACGCAACGGCTCGATCGATATCGGCAAAGGTGATGCCGTACTTGCGGAGTTGTTCCTCGGAAACCTCGATCGAGATCTCATACGGCCGGGTGCCACCCACGTTGGCCTGCGAGATCTCCGGTAAGGCGACGAGTTCGTCTTTGATCTCCTCTGCAAGCTCCTTCAACTGCCGCTCGGTCATCTCGTCGCTGGCGATTGAAATCAGCAACGTCGTGCGCTCGACCAGCACCTCGGAAACCGTCGGCTTTTCGGCCTCTTCGGGGAATGTATTGATCGCATTGATGCGATCCGCCACGCGATCCTTTACAGTTTGAACGTCTTCGCCCTCTTTGACCTCGATGGTCGCGGAGCCCATCCCTTCGGAGGCGATCGTGTTGTATTCCTTAATGCCGTCGAGGCCCTCGATCGCATCTTCGATCTTCAGGCAGATGCCTTCCTCAACTTCTTCCGGGCCGGCGCTGGGATAGGGGACGCTGACCTGGATCGTATCGACGGCGAAGTTCGGCAGGATCTCGCGGCGCATCGTCACCACCGAGAAAATGCCGGAGGCCATAATCAGGAAGAGCAACGCGTTCGCGAAGACCGAGTTCGTGACGAAGAGGCTGATGATCTTTCTCATAGAGCAGGCGCCTCTTGCAGTTCAACGTCCACGGCCAATCCGTCGATCACGCGCGGCGGACGTGTTGTGAGGACAATATCGCCTTCTTTCAGGCCTTTGTCCACCAGCGCATAATCGCCCTGATAGCGCAACACATGCACCTTGTGCGTTTCCAGGTGACCATCGTTGGCGAGCAATAAAGTGCCGTCGTAGTCGACGACTTCGCGCGGCACCACGTACACGTTCTTGACTTCGATTCCGGGGATGGTGAGCGAACAGAACATTCCGTCCGCCAGCGGGAAGGCCAACTCCGCGTCGCTACGTTTATCCACTCGCACGACAACGGTGAACGTCCGAGTCTGCGGATTGAACTTCTCAACGCGCGCCAGGCGTCCGGTGTGGACCTCGCCTCGGGCATCATCGTTCCAGCGGACTTCCACTTCGCGATCCGGGACGTCGCCGAACCAGTGCGCATCGTCCGGCGCAATCTCCAGCCCGAGCCAGCCGCTGACGTCGCGGCTGTCGAGGGATGCGGGTATCTCAAGAGCCGAGTCGTCCGCCAGCACAAGCGCCTGCTGTCCAGGCATCACGTACTGGTCCTTCTCGATCGACTGGCTGACGATGCGCGCGTTGAACGGCACGGTGACGTGGCTGCGTTCAAGGTTTCGCGCGGCGTTTTCCTTCTGCGCGACGGCGCGCCGAAGCTGTGCCTTCGTCTGCCGTTCCTGGAACGGATACATCGCCAGGGAATTCTCCAGCCGCACAACTTCCTGAATTTGCCGGTTCAACGAAAGCGCGGCGGTATCCAGGCGCGATTTGCTCTCCACGCCGCCCTGCGCAACGAGATCCTTGATTCGATCGTATTCGTTGCGAGAGAACTCTTCCATTTCGTTGGCGATCTTGAGTTGGCGCTCGTCATTCACCTGCGCCCGGCCCAGGCGATCCAACTCGGCCTCAAGCCGTTCGACTTCCGCTTCTGCCTGTTCGAGCGCCTGCTTGTAGTCGTGCGGATCGATCGTGAAGAGCTCTTCGCCCGCCGGGATGACATTGCCGACGTCCAAATTCGGATGCACGCTTTCGATCCTGCCGGAGACTTCGGCACTGATTGCAACGGTCCGGATCGGCCGGGCCGTTCCAAATCCGGAAATCTCTGTTTGTACATTCTGCGGCATGGCCTGGAAGGCCTTGGCGGCGAGACGATGCTCCGGCGGCTGACTCGACTCCGGCTCCTGTCGCAGAGCCGAAAGACCGGCCATCGCCCCAATCCCGAAAATCAGGACGATGACGACAAGCCCCATTCGAGCCCAGAGGGGGTGATGGGGCACTTCCTCCACGGGATGCTGCGTCCCGTTCGTGCGGGGTTCTTCGCTACTCATGCCTTCTTACCTCCGCGAGAAGGAAGTCGATCGATCGCCGCAGCAATCCGTTCGGTCAATTCTACCATCAAGTTCGCATCCTCCGGCCCAATCGCTTCCAGCAATTGGCAGATGTGTCCGAGCACGATCTTCTCGTGCTCCGCGATTCGCTTCCGCCCTTCATCTCCCAGCTCGATCAGGACTTCGCGGCGGTTGTCCGGATTCCGCCAGCGCTTCACGAGCCCCTTTTCGACGAGCCGCTCGACTTTCTCCGAGGCGGTCGGTCCGCTCACACCGATGGCCTCGGCGAAGACTTTCAACGTGCAAGGGCCCACGGTGTGCAGCGCGAGCATGGCCCGGATTTGCCCGAATGTGGGTTCTTTGGGGAGCCCCTTCCAGGCGCGATCCATGTGCGAGCCGCGCAGCAAGAACGTGCGAATTCGCTGCGTGCTGACTTGCACGACGCGTGCCTTTCCGAGCAATTCATCCTGTGGTTTCTTTCGAGCCATCTTTCGCTCCTCGCGATCGCTTTCGCGGGCAGCTTTCGGACATCAGGCAGGCCTCGTCAAGCGAACAATTAGGTATCCTAATAATTTGTTTTGCGATTTATCGCAAAAACTCAGAATTGGCGTGAATAACACCCCCCACATTGCGTATAAGAACGTGAGAGACAAACGGGCGAGCCAAGGCCGTGCGGCGGGCGGCTTTGGCAGTTGCAGTGGACCACGAAGAGAAGTAGAAGCGTCCTAGCTATGTTGTTGAAAAGATTACCATTACTGATTCTGCTGGTCTTTTGGGCCGCCGCTTCCCTCGGCGAGCCCGAAACGGTGGATATGCTTGAGCGAGTGAAACAGGATCGCGACGCCGATACGGTCGTCGATAGCCTTGATAATTGCCCCGAAATCTTCAATCCGGACCAGGAAGATTTCGACCTCGACGGCACGGGCGATGCCTGTGACAACGACATCGACGGCGACAATGTCCCGAACTGGGAAGACAACGCGCCATACGTTCCGAATCCCGGTCAGGAAGATCTGGATGGAGACGGCAAGGGCGACGTGGTCGATCACGACATCGACGGCGACGGAGTTGAGAATGGGTTGGACAATTGTCTCCGGAGAGCGAATCCCGATCAGGCCGATACAGATGGAGATGGGATCGGCGACGTCTGCGATGAGGATATCGACGGCGACGGCATCCGGAATGCCTTCGATGCGCTGCCTGCCGACGCCGCCAACGAGCTGATTCCCGGCACGGGCGGTCGCCTGGGGGTCAACTACACAGGTCTGACCATTCGGGCCGGCGCCGAGCCGAGTTCTGTGAGAACAGACGCTCGGGCTCAGGATCCACGCTGGTCCCGCGATGAGACTGCTCCGGCAAATCGACGTCGTCCGGAAACCACCCCCACCCCGCTGCCCCAGAAAGAGCCCGGCGTCATGAATCGCGCCATGAAACTGCTGCGCAATGCGGCTGGGACGCTGGTGCGCTAATCAACGCTTGCAGGCTCTCGCGATTTCAGGGTTTCATCAATGCGTTCCGAGAACTGAGCACCGCCCGGGAGAGAGCACGCGCCCGGGCCGATTCCGCAGGTGAGCGCGTTTCATGTCGAAGTACCGCATCATGGTTGTCGACGACGATCCAGACATTCGGTTCGTGATCTGCGGGCTGCTGCAGCTCGATTTCGAGATGGTCCAGGCAAAAAGCGGCCTGGACGCCCTCGAGAAGATCGAGCGCTATGAACCCGATCTGATCCTGCTGGATGTCCGTATGCCGGTGATGGACGGGTTCGCGACGCTGAAAGCCATCCGGCGACACAGCCAGTTCAGCGATACCCCGGTTTTTTTCCTGACCGGAATGACGACCGACGATGTCCGCGAGCAAGCCTCGGACATGAACACCGAGGGCTTCGTAGAGAAGCCCTTCGAGACCCAGGAACTGGTCGAGGAGATTCGCAGCTTCTTCACCGACCACCGCCGCGTCCCGAGGCTCAAGACGTTCAACATGCGGGAGCTGAAACGGATCGACTCGACGCCGCTGCGAGCTTCTCGACCGATCACCATCGGCGCGGGCGCTCAGGATCGCCTGAAGGAAGAACGCGCACGGCACGAGGAGGAGAAGCGCCGTGAGCCGACTCCATCGCCCGAGCCGCCAAAGCCAAAGACCGAAGAATCGAAGAAACGCCGGGTCTTCGGCGCCGGCAGCGCCGAGAAGGAGCGAAGGATTCAGCCGTCTTCGGGTGAGGAACTGGAAGACGTCGCCCCCACAAAGAAGATCAAGCCGCTGCTCGATGCGGAGCGACCCGCCTCTCCCCCGCCGCGGGTGATGCCGCCGCGCGAGGAACCGATTCCCACTCCAAAGGCGAAGGAGCCCAAGAAGCCAGAGCCCGCGCCCCGGCTTCGTCCTCCCCGGCCGATCCCGGCGGAGGCCCTGAAGAAGAGTGCGTCATCGGGGCAGCGACCCCGAACGCTGTGCATGATCGACGAGCGGCCGGAACTCGCGCATTTCTCCGAGGGGCTGAAGGGTATCGCCGAGTACCTTCCGTTGGAGGATCCGGTCGAGGCCGTCGAGATCATCGCACGCTTCCAGCCCGACATCGTAATCATGCGGATTCAGGGCAAGACATACAGCGGCGTGCAGATTGCCTCGCTGCTCCAGGGCAATGCGCGCCTGGCCCATACGGAAGTCGTCTTCATCTCCCATCGGAATGAGCCGGAATCGCAATTGCGCGCCGCACAGCGAATGACTCGAAATCCGATCATTCCGGCTGTAACCAAAGGCGACATGGTTCACAAAGTCGTCAAAGCGATCACTCAGAAGCCGAACTTCGAGGTGCGTGAGAAGAAATTGTCCTATGGCGTTTATGTGGATGAAGTTCTTCGGAAAGCGCGCGAAGAACTGGAAGTCGAGCGTCGCGAAAAGGAGAAACGAGCCTACGAGCGCCGCGCGGCCTCCCTGGCAGCGTTCATGGCCGGAGAATTGAAAGACTACCAGCCTCCAAAAGAGGTGGACGTCGGGCCGAAAGAGGCCCAAGAATACTATATGTAGCATAAATGGTGGGTCGGGAAGGGCCGTCGGCAGGATTGCAGCGGTCTATTGAGGATGCAGACAGTCGTTTTTTCGTTGCAGGTGTGAGCAGACCTGCTTCTGTCTAAAGCCACTCTGCTCAGAGAACGAACAACTATCGCGCCGCGGGCGAAGGGGTAGCAAGTGCTGGCAGAACAGATTCGCGATCGATTCCTCGGCACCGTGCTCGGACTGGTGGTCGGCGAGGCCGTCGGTGCCCCCTTCGAGTTGCGCACGGCGACGTACATCCAAATGAGCCTCGGCGACAAGCCGACTCGGATGGAGGGCGGTGGACGCTGGAAGCTGGCGCCGGGCGAATGGACCGACGATGCCGCGCAGGCCCTCCGCGCCGCCGAGTCCCTGGTCACGACCCGTGGGTTCGACGGTTCAGACCTGACAGGCGGCCTGATCGACTGGTGGCGCACGAAGCCCAAAGGTCTCGGGGCGCACACCGATGAAGTCCTGGCGCGGCTCTCTCGCGACCCCGAAAAGTGGGAAACTGTCGCTCGCGATATCTGGTATCGCAGTAGCGGCGTCGCGGCCGGCAACGGGGCGCTCTGTCGCTGCCTGATGGTTGGCCTCTTCTTCTGGAACGACCTGGAGAAGATGGTCCAGAACGTCATCAAGGCGAGCCAGATTACACACTTCGATCCGCGAGCCGTCGAGTCGGCGCTCGTGTTGTGCTTCGTCATGGCGCAGTGCCTGCACAGGCGCTTCTCGTCGAATCTGCTCGACCAGGCCATTATGTTTGCCGAGGCAACCCGCCAGTCTCCAACCTTCAAGGAGATGGCGCTGAACTATAGTTCCGAAACCTTGCACGAATTCTCAAATTTCTCTCCCTTCGCGCCGTACGACAACGAGCCCGAGGTGACGGTGAATGCGCTGAAGAGCATCGCGAAGATGCGCATCTCCGATCTGCGTACGACCGGATTTGCCGTACACACGATGCAGATGGCGTTGTGGATGCTGTTCAACTCCGACAGCTACGAGGAGGGCGTCAGCCGCGCCGTCCGCCTGGGCGGGGACTCGGATACGCAGGGCGCCGTCGTCGGTGCACTGATGGGCGCACGACACGGCTTGGCTCAGATCCCCAATTACTGGCTGGCTCCGTTAAAGGATCGCGCCCGCATCGTCTCCGACAGCGAACTGCTGCTGGATCGCGCCATGCAGGAAGAAGAGCGCGACTTTCAGGCCGGCCGCCGCGACCCGCAAAAAGAACCGCCGCGCGTTATCTGAGTTTGTCCTCCCTGACACAAAGAAGATTCTTATTCAGCGCCTCGTTTCTGCTGGTACAAGCACCCATTTGGAGTGCGATGCCGCGCTGCGTGGCAAGCATGGCTTGCCACGACTGAAGGCTGAAGCATGGCTTCAGCACTCCAAGCAGTGAAAGGGCGGCTTCCTCGTTCTCACTCTTCGACACTGATTGCTCTATCCTGAAGACGCTCCGCGAGTGTATCTGCTTCTCCATCCTTCCCGAGGTGGCGGAGCAGGCGAAGTCGAAGCGGATCGCGCAGTGAAAGGCGGTCGGTATCGAGCGGGGGAAGCGATGCGAGAGCTTCTTTCCATGTCGCCGTCGCCGCTTCGGAATCGCCTAGTTGCGACTGGATTCGTCCGGTGAGTTCGAGGGCGCCGGCCAAGGCGGTTTCTGCCGGTTCGAGGAAGGGGTATTCCTCAAGATTGGTTCGTGCTAACTCTGCGGCCTTGGAGGCTTCTTTGAGAGCTTCCTGCAAGTCGCCGGAAACAAGGAGCGCTTCGGCCAGCACGGTGCCGATTTCAGCCAGATCGGACCGCCACAGGGTGGAGGCCCCTGGCAATGACTCCATCCCGTGGCGATCGTCGAGGGCACGGCGCGCCACAGCGATTGCCTCGTCCGTTTCTCCCTGCCTGATCAACCGCTGGGCATCGAGGGCGAGAAGTTGGGCTCGCGGACGAATCAGGTTTGCCGATTCGGGGAACCGCTCGAGGACGGCATCGATGCGATCCGTGGCTTCCCGGATCAGCGATCCAGTCTCATCCAGTCTTCCCTGGAGCAAGAGAGCATGAGCCCGGTCGACCGCGATCTCTGCCAGAGGGCGTTCGAGAACCGGATCGCCCGCTGCGGCAAACGAGGATTCCTCCAGCAGTTGTTCGATTTCTTTCCCTCTTCGGACAACCTGATCCAGTTCCAGCCTCGATAGCTGCCATTTCGCAATTGTGCGCCGCACGTAGACTGCCAGGATGAGGGACTCGTAGAGGGCCAGATCATCATCCCCATAGTCGTTCAATAGGGAGTCGAGCAGCCCGAGAGTCTCATCGGCACGTTCGGTCTGACCCATCAGAAGGTGAACGCCACCGGCTCGCATGGCAGCAACCTTCAGGTATGTCGTGGCCGACGCGGCGCGGCGGGCTCCGATGGCGTGGGGACGGATTTCCTGGACCAGGTCATCGAAGATTTTGCCCGCACCTTCCAGGTTGCCCTGGTTCACCAGGACCACCCCGCCTTGAATCAAGGCTGTCAGGCGGTCTGTGTTGTAGGCGGCGAGTTCTTCTTCCCCGGGGGCGACCTGGATTGTGCTTTGCACCTCCCTTGAGAGGACCATCAGTTCCTGGACTCGATCGAAGTCTCCCTGCCCCATCCGTACCAGGAGTTCCTCGGTATAGCTTTCAACCAGCCCACGGCGGAAATCGGTGAACTCGGGGTTCTCCTCGATGAGCTTGTCGTACGTGACGTAGCTTTCCTCCAGATGCTCGAGGGCCTCCTCCATTCGCCCCGCGAGACGATAGCGTTTTGCGAGCTGTCGCTGTTCTCCTGCGAGGAGGGCCTTCCATTGCACGGAATTCGTCAGCTCCACGAGCTTCGCCGCAGCGGCCAGCGCTCGATTCCCATGATCGAATGCGGTCTCATCCTCACCCCGCTCAAAGGCCAGTTCGCTCCGGTCATCGTGGACATCGTATTCGGCAATCCACCAGGCAGAATTCTCACCATCCTCTTCCAAGTGCCGCTGGAGGTCGACGTCCAATTGATCCCAGAGCGGATCGCTCTTGTCTCGGCGACCCACCTTCTCCCAAGTCCACGCGCACATTCTTCGCGCGCGGATTGGGCCCGTGCGCACCTGATCGTAGGGGCTCAGTTGCCCCTGGAAGCCATCCCACGCGGAAACTGATTCGTCGAGGTACCTGGTCCCTTCATCGATCTCTCCCCAATCGAGGAGCAAGAATCCAAGTCTCTGGCAAGCGTCCGACAATCGAGAGCGGCTGCGAGGATCATCCGGCCAAAGCTCTGCTCTCCTCTTCCACTCCGCGATGCGCGCACGGTGCGCATCGAATTCGTCGACGCGATCCGTAATCTCGCGATCGTAGAAATGCTGAGCGAGCTCGATGTAGGCGTGGTCGAGCAACTCCTCCCAATCGGTCACAGATCGATCCTGGTCGAGCAGGAATTTTGCGACTTCGATCCTCTTCTCACGCAAGTCTTCCGCGCGATCCCAATCGCCATTCTCTTCAAGGGCGAGGCTGAGACTGGTGAGAGTCTCGGCATACCTTTCGTTGAAGGAAGCGTTGTCATGGCTGCGCTGCAGAAGTTCCTCCGCCAACTGAAGTGCGGTCTCTCCTGAGGCGACTGCCTCTTCCAGCTCGTCGACACGGGTGTGCATCCGGCAGAGCTTGCTGTAGACACCAACGAGTTCGGCCCGAATCGGCAGATTGGATGGATCCAGATTCAGGGCGTGGGTGTACTGGTCGGCAGCGTCCTCTGCGAAATCCATCGCGACGCGGGGACCGGCTACGTCCCATTCGAACCAACTGCGTTGCGAAGAGTTATCACCCAATGCGCCCCAAATCTCGGGGCTTTCCGGATGCGTTTCGGCAAGCCCCTGCAGGACCGCGTTCGCGTCGTCATAGGCCGAGCGTGCGTCCTCCTCCTGATCCAGGCTCACGTGGAGGGAGCCCTCGAGGGAGAGCGTCGTGGCGTACTCCCTCTGGAGTTCTTGGTCTTCGGGTGAAGCATCCACCAGCTTCTCCACCTGCTCAACGGCGTTGTGAATCTGGGTGATACCGGTCCAGTCATCTCCATGGTCGAGAGAGACCTGAGCTGCAAGGCGCCAGGTTCGGTAGAGCCCTTCTGTCCATGTCAGATTTGCGGGTTCCTGTTTGGAGAGAGCCTCGTATATTTCGAGGCTCGCCTTCAGATTGCTCCAGCAGGCATCGACGGCGCCCTTGGCAAGATGAATGCGCGAGAGAATCAGCAGACTTCTGGCTTCTCGTCCGCGCCACGTCGGATCGTCGGGTTGGTTGTTCTCCTCCTGCCGTGCGAGCTCCAGGGATTGCTCCGCCACAGAGAGAGCGTCGTCCAGGGCGCTCTGCGTGAGCAGGACGAGCGCCAGATCGAGCATACCATCGTGAACCTGTTCAAGTTCATCGGTCGCCAGAAGGGAGATATCCAGCCCCGCATAATGCTCGGTGGCGCGTGCAGCGAGATCCTGGAGGGCGGTCAGCTCTGGATCGAGTGGAGCGATGCGTGCGCGAAGATCCGAAATCATGTACTGAATGAGAGACTCCGACTCGCCTCGTGCATGCACGAGGAGGTCGCGCTGGTCCGCAAGGGAGCGATTCGCCTGGAACAGAAGGAGGGAGAAAATCGTTCCCCCCAGAAGGATGGCTGCCAATGCGCCGATGGATGTACGGACCGCCAGGCGGCGCTGCCTTGCCTGAGAGATGGCATGCTTCTCTGCCGCGGTGACGCGCGAGAGAAGTTTGTCTGCTGCCGGTGATGAAGCAATGCGTTCCGCATACAAACGGGCGAGAACAAGGTCCCCGTTTTCCAATGCAGCCTGGGTGTAGTTGGAGAGGGCGCGCTGTAAGAGGGGCGGGATCTCAGGGTTGTCATCCCACAGACCCCTGGCGCGTCCGAGGTCGGCCAGGGCAAGGCTGAGGCTTGTGTAGGACCCGTTGGCTTCCTCCAGTCGTTCTCTTGCCGTGACGCAGAGGTGTTGGGATTCACGGCGTTTCGATGCGCCCGAGAAGTAGTCTTCCAGGCGCCGGGCGAATTCCCTCGCTGAGGAAACACGCTTCTCTCTTTCGTAGCTGAGTGCCTGAAGACAGAGTTCCACGAGTTCCGGTGGATGGTGGCGTTCCGGGCACCGAATCTCAGGAGGCACGATTTCACCCCGGGCGGCCTTGGCAAAGGCCTTGGCCGCTGACGCCGCCTGGTGGGGATAAGTGCCGGTCAGAAGGTAGTACAGCGTGCCTCCCAGGAGATAAACGTCGGTCCAAGGTCCGATTCCCTGAGCCCCAGACACGGTTTGCTCGGGTGCCATCAGAGCCGGAGTGCCGCCTGGGTTCGTGGCCGAATCGCGGCCAGACAGGTGAAGGTTTGCGATCCTGCCCGCCTCCTGCTCAGAGGCGTTATCAGGGGCGATGAGTGCCAGCCCCCAGTCCATGAGTTGGGTCTCACCAAAATCTCCAACCATGACCTGGGAGGGTTTGAGGTCGCGGTGGACGATTCCGTGATTGTGGGCGAAAGCGACCGCCTGCGCAACATCGCCGAGAATGGGAAGGTGCCTTGCGAGGAACTCGGGCACCGGCATCGTCTCGAAATCGTCTTCGAGTACTTTGTGCCAAGGCTTTCCCGTCACGAGCTTCATCGCCATGAGGGCATCGCCATTTTCGTCGAGTCCGAAGTCATGGACCGGAACGATGTTGGGGTGCTCCAGACGCGCGGCCACAAGAGCCTCTTGACGGAAGAGGTCCTGCTGTATCGGGGTTGCCTTCAAGCTCCCGGGGGGCGGTGTGATCCTCTTGATGGCGACAGGCCGCGAGAGGCTGCGCTGTTCTGCACGCCAGACCGTTCCCATGCCACCTCGCCCGATGACGCACTCGAGCTCGTAGACCGGCGCTGCAGGGCCCTGGTGTGGGACTGCCCCAGGGGGGACGTCACTGGGCAAGGCGCTGCCCGCAGGCATCGCTGTGGCAGGCGCAAGCGTCCAGACGGATGCGAGGAGAGAAGCGGTCATCGCATCTGAATCTGTGCTGTCTGGATCGGTTGCGCGAGGAACATAGGATGTCAGCGCATCCTCGGGCAGTTGGGACATGTCGAAGGCTTCACGAGACATACGCTCTTCCCCTTCATCAAATCGCCCCTGCGGGGGCTCGTACAGTCATCATCGAACCGCTCCGATCTGTCACGCAGAAAGGCGAAGCGAGGTTGCGACGAAGACATTGGGCTAGTAGGCGAAGAAGAAGCGGCGAGCACAGGATGGTTCCAATCCCCTGCGATCACCGGCATCAGACTGCTAGGAGTAAATCTTGAGTGGCGCGCCCAGCAGGACTCGAACCTGCGACCCCAGGATTTGGAATTCCCCCAATTGGCGAAACGCAGTGATCCACGCGCCACAGAGGGCCCCATTTATCCGGGAATGACACTTGGGTTCACCCCACAGAGCCCCACGAGTTCTGCTCATTCCCCACCGCAGTCCGGACATATTCCGGACAAGAGAATGGTACCGTTCAGAGGGGAGGCGGATCCTGATGCCATGAACCTCCTACGGAGATTTCTGCAGGAAAATGTCGCGGGATGAACATGCGGGCCTGAGATGCTCGATTCAAGATTCTCCCCGACTCCCATCTGACGAGAGAAAGAGAACCAATATCTCAGAAACGATCGAGAGATCATCGAAATCTGCTTACGGCTGCGCGGGACATTGAAGTCTGTCATGTTACAGTCGGAATACAGGCAACGCTTGAAGTATAGGCACTTGTCCAACAATCTTCTCAAACAACTGATAATTCACAACTTATGCCAATTGGGCCCAGGCTCGACTCTCCGCTTGCGTCATCCCGTAGCAAAATCTACTGCTGTTCCAAGCATTCAATATAAACAACCGCTCAATTTCGTCCAGTTTACATCTGCAATCTGCGCCGTTCCAGGAGGGGATCGATGAAGAAGCAACTTACCACTGCCGCGTTGGTGTGCTTGTCTTTAGGGTTTCTAACCGCCTTAGTGCAACGGGGGGAGGCGACCGGGCCTAAGTGGTCATGCATGACGGATGAAGCATACGCATACGAAGTCATTCGATCCGGCAGCGGTGTAAGTAATCTGAATGATGCATTCGATCCATACAACACCGTCTCAAATGAAATCGCACTCGGGGGCGTGGATGATTCGCACGGCGGCGGCTATCGAGAGATGGGCTGTGCATGGAATCTCGAACACTTCTGGGATCTCACTCAGCGCTGCGATTCGCCAGGCGCCTGCAACATCGGGCAGCCGATCAATCCGGTGACTGGTACGATGTATCATGACGAAGTGGACCTCTACGTGGACGCGGGGCTGCTTCCATTGATTGTTTCTCGCAGATATTCGGCAGGACCGATCAAAGAGATGCCCTTCCGGAAGAGCGCCAACTGGATGTATCCGGAATTCGCTTCTGCTGCAGGCATGGAGGCAGAAACGGACTTCGGTGCCGGTTTTGACCCCAGCACCTATTGCCAATCGCACGTCACGACCGTATATGACCCGATAAACCAAGTCTACAACTCGTACACGTTCTGCCAGTACATGGGAATGCCGCTCAATCAGGTGGGAGGCCCCACACAAGGTGTCTACGATTTGACAGATTCATGGTGCGGCACATACTTCGTCGGGGAGGACTGCGACAATAATGTGAACCCGATCTACATCCGCTCCGACGAGGATCCAGTGCACATGGTACCCATTCGCCTTGGTGGCGAGGGTCTCGGTGCAGGGTGGGGTGACTTCTATGAAACGACGCTATACGCTCCCGGAACGCTCTTCTGGCACGATCCCGATGAGGACAACGATGGTTACAATCGTGCGTGTTTTCGTGGTGAGTCCACATTCGCTCTGCGCCAGCCAGCACCTGGCTATGGCGAATCCGCAGGCTGGAAGTACTTCCGTCTTCAAGGAAACAAGAACCTGGGGATGCAGACTGGGACGGAGACAGTCGATGACGTTGAGTGTTCCATATTCAACGAGGATGCCGGGCTCCTGGCAGTAAGCACTTCAGGCGAAGGTATCGTAGTCGGGGACCTTGTTCCCTACTGGGACAATTTCGAGAGTCGCAACGATTCGACAAATCCGTACCATGGCGTCGGGAGCGGCGCCTATCAAACCAATGGGAATATCCGCTATCTCTTCGACGATTGGGGACGGCTTTCGAGCATCCAACTGCTCTCTCCGCCGGTTTCCGGAACTGAGCCGTCGGTTCTTGAGGGCATCGTGATTCAGCGCGATAGCAATGGCGACATCGATCAGGTCTATTACGCTGGCGACAATCCAAATGACCACTCACGGCCCTACTTGGACTACGAATATGCCGGTGTGGATCCGATGGGCCCTGTCGGAGCCAAGTACGTGGACAGAATCACGGTGCATGATGAGAGTGGCCTGCCGATCTCTCGAGTGGTCTACAATGGTGGCGGCTCCTCTCCGCTCTTCACGGAAAACATCCCCGTCAATGACGTCTATCGTGAAGACTACGTCAACGGCCAGTGGCTTCTTCGTTCGTCAATTCACTACACCTATGGCGCCGGCCTGAGCCACAGGACCGAGCTGGATTACAGCTACATCTACAACGAAACGACTCTGCAAGAAGATGTGGATGTGACTCAGTCTGAGATGGGATGGTCGTTTGAACTTGAGGATATCGACACGACGGATCGTCCATTGGATACTCGTGTCGGCCTGGAATACACGGAATCCTGGATCGGTCCCAACTCCGGAAATGCACGGGACTACTGGTCTGCAGATCGGCAAGTTGTTGGCGAGGAACCGAATCAGTTGCTTGAAGTCCGGGTAAGCCAGCAGAATGGCGTACTCAACGAGATTCGCTACTACGATACGAACTACAACAGAATGTTCTGCAAGGTTGTCCTGAGGGACTCTGCGGCGGGATGGGCTGACTCCGTCGGGGTCGCGACATACCTGGATTACAGTGATTATGATCCTGACAGGCTTGAGGCCATGTACACCGTGGTGGACCCGGAGCCGCTCAATATCACCGATACGATCAACGTGAATCCCCCGATCTCGGCCGCGCAAGATCGCCCGAGGATCTTCGTGACACGCTATCTCTATGCAGAGGGCGGCCCCGACAATCAGCCCCGTCTCACACAAACTGTGAGTGGGATGCTCACTGATGTCGCGACTGATACATTCTACCCGGAATTCGTTTCCCCATCCCTGGGGCGGATTGCCCCGAGTTCTCTCTACGTGACGGGAACCCTTCCGTATATCGGTACCTCCCAGTTCGAAACCTGGACTGGGCAGAAGGCCGATGTAGACTGGGGGAGTCTCTACGTACCAAAGAGCTATGCCGACACGATCACCGAATGGACAGCATACCTGGAAGGCACCGCGCCTTACCCACTGGCTTACGAGATAGATACCTCTCCTGAGCAGCTCTTGAGCGGTCCCGCTATCGGCGCCTCGACCACCGAAGTCGTCATCGATTCAACGGAAATACCAGAAGTCCATGCCAATAGATACACCGTCAGCCAGATGGGAGAGACCAGGGCCGTGTTGGAGACGCACTACTGGACTCCAATCCTTCCAGATTACTACGACATCGACATCATGGGCTACAACACGACCGACTTCTCGCTGAGGATTCGTCTGACGTGGGACACTCTCGGTCGCTTGGAGTCCTATCAGGTTTCAAACCAGGCGGAGAGCACTGTTTACTACAAATCACCCGTCACAACGTATGACTCCCTCGGTCGTATCGTTTCTGTGAACTCCCCCATAATTCCTGATGTTTCCCAATTCTCGTCGAATTTCAGCTACGAAGGCCTGGATCAGCTTGATAACATACTGACGGTGATCTTGAGCCCTGATCAGCCAGCCGTTTCGACCCTGACGGAGTTTGATGCAGATGGCCGTGGACGAATTCGCGAGGTACGCACGAGTGACCAACCCGCAGCGAATTTCCTCAGCGAAACCCGGTACAAGTACGACGACATGGGTTTCTTGAAGAGCGTTTCGTCGGTTCTCAGGAAAGGACTCACGAGCACTGTGACTCAGGGAACACTCGGCGTCGAGGCGGAATACGATGACTATGGAAATCTTGAATCGTGGGGAGTCGGCGAGACGCAGACAGGCGCGGATCCACTGCTCCACACCCCGTATGAAGAGGCGGTCTTCGAGGATCGCACCGATCGTCTTGTTCGCGCAGTGAAGGATCGGGAACAGTTGGCCTATCAGGCACCCGCAAATGTCGTCGACACGGTCGTTCATCCGACGACCCTGGGATCGCCGCATTGGATCCAGCGTCGGGATGGCTCTACGATTTCGCTCACCCCGATGCCTCAGTCCTGCCAATCCGGCAGCGTCGTGACGCCCGAGGTGATTCCGACGGCCTTGATAAGCAATCTGGGACTGAACAGCGCCATGAACTCTGTGACGCGTTTTGGAGCCAGCTATTCAGAATCGACGGTCGAGCTGATCGAGACGCTATTCGAGACCGTTCCTCAGTTCGGTCTGCTGCCTCGCATCATCTGCGGACCGCAAGGTGCCGTTCGGATGCACTACTACTACAATGATGCAAGAGTTGAGACGAATCGCAAGGTTTCAGCAGGAATCGAGCCCCCGACAAGTGCACAGACTTACAATACCGCGAATCCCATTCTGGAGGCTGTCGGCACGTATCTCCTCTCCGATTGGGGCTCTCCAACTGCTCCCCGCAAGATTGGGACTGTGGCCTACTTCTACGATGTCTATGAGCGTCTCTCGACAGAGATCATCCGTCGCCCGAATTTGCCAGCGACGATGGCAGGCGAGGACACATTGCTGTTCCAAACGCACGATTATGATGATGCCGGGCGTCTCGAGAAGATTGGCTTCTATCCTAGCGATCCCACGGTCTTGAACCTCTCTGAATTCGGTCGCGATACAGAGTACCACTACAACGCCGCCGGTCAGACCACTGGGAAGTCGCATCATCTGGAGAAGTACAACACGACAGCCTTTGCAGGTTCCCCGACCTTCAGCGTCACTGGCGATCTGGATGGCCTTCTGAATACTGAAACGGAATATGATGGCGCGGGGCGTCCCGTGAAAGTCGAGCATTTCTCTTGGAAGCTCGTCTCAGATCGGCTGGTTGTCACGACAGTGAAGGTCCCCCTCTACACGTTTGAATACACCTACGACAGCATGGGGATGATCAGCACGGTCAATCAGCAGGGCGGTCCATCCGTCGGTTGGGACGCGACCAACGGACGTGCCATCCTGACTGAGACGTTCCCGGATTCGGTTCCAGGGACAACCGCGGAAGACGAGCGAATCAACGGCATGTTCCGCGAGTTCGAATACGACACATTCGGACACTTGCTCAGCGAAACACGCACATACTACCGCACAGGCTATGGCCAGCAATACACTGATCCCGCACAGGCCACCTATAGGATCAAACGCACCTGGACCTACACGTACGGAACAGAGGGCAATCTGGAACAGATCTCAGAAGCCCCAGCATCGCCTGATGCCGGGTGGACTGGATCGAGTTCGTATCTGCCTCTGAATACAAGCTTTACGATCGACGAGCCATCATTCGATCAGATTTCCAATGCCGGGTACTCGTACAATCTGCTCGGGGCCGCTGGTCAAGTTCCCGCCACGGGCGCTGAATTCTACCATGGATTATCGCAAGAGTTTCTGTCAGCCGTCTCCAATCGAGACAACGGGGACCCTGCGATCCACCGCTGGATGTACGATGCAACGGGACGCCGAATCGCCGAGAAGACAATTCGTATGGCTCTGCCCGAGCCGCCCCCTCCTGAGGGTGCTGTGGCACCATCTGAAGAGCTTGTGGCACAATCTGAGGGTATTGTCGCGCTCTCCATACCCGAAATCACGGTTCTCAATCGCACCGAGTTCATCTACAACGGCTGGAACCTGGCTGCGGAGTTGGATCCCGGCACAGGAGAAACGCCAACCGTTCCGGCCGCAGTGCGCTGGCTGTACTACCACGAAGGAGGCCTCGACAGTGCCGTTGGCGGATCGCGTATTGGCGCCGAAGGTCCCGAAGACTATGTCGTGATTCGAGATCACCTCGGATCGCCGGTCGCCATGTACCGCGTCGTCGAGGATTCAGTCCTCTCCGGCGGCATCATTCCCCTGACCAGACTCGTCCGGCCACCGGTCGGGATCACAACGCCGTTCCTCGCGCTGGAGCCGGTCGAGCGCTACGAGTACTCCCCGTACGGTGAGCCGATGGTTCATGCTGTCTCGAACGACCAATGGGTGCAAGTGACCTCCGGCGCGGGCTACGATCTCACTGGAACGCTGACGACTCAGACTGAACTCGAACCCCGCTTCGGCCCCGAGCCTTCCGCCGGAGAAGGATTTGCCTCGCAATCCAGCGTCGGCTGGCGGATGCTATACACGGGCCGGGAGTGGGACGCTGCGGCACGGCTCTACAATTACCGCCACCGCTGGTACGCCCCGCAGTTGGGACGGTTTGTGAGTCGGGACCCGATCGGATACGGCGGGGGGCTGAATCAGTATGTGTATGTTCGCGGGAATCCGGTGATGCGGCGAGATCCGTGGGGACTCGAATCCTTCTCGGAATGGGAGAGAGACTATACGTGGGGTGCCCCCCAGGCTGCGCTTGGGACCATCTATGCTGGACTCGTCCTATCAGCCGGGAACCTCTACAATCTCGCTTTGGGAGATGGGGAATTGGCGAAGGTCGACATTATCGATTATGATGGGACGATCGAGATAGTTGGAGGGGGACTTCCCTTGAGCGGCGGCGCCATCACTCTGCCTCCCTTTATCTGGTACGAGGATGAGATTGCCCGAGATAGTTACATCCGGAGGGGATATGGTGATGCACGTTGGTGCGAAATCCCTACTCAAGTCCATGAGCATTCGCACGTCCCCCAGAGCAGGGAATTGGGGCCTCTGTACTTGCCGGCGGGGGTCCCGGGGTTCTTTCTCAATGCTCTGAATGGTACTAACAGCACATGGCTCGAGCAAGATGCGAATCGGAGAGCCAGAGAAGTCATGATTGAATGGGGATCCGAGACCCCGCCGTGGAGAAAGAAGCAACCCAGTCTCAATCTGGGGTTCATTGATTCCGAGACAGGAGGGAGTTCTGTATGAGAATCCTGAGGACTTCTCGAACTCATCGCTTCCTTCAGGCCATGCTAATTACTTCGCTCGGCCTCGCAGCAGTCGGATGTGCTCCACTAGAGATATATAGGCCGTTCAGTTCGGCGGAATACGGTCCTGCCGTTGAGTGGAGAGTCAAGCATACGACCCCGACTGGCTGGAGCCATTATGAGAATGAGATTGATTACATTCACAGTGGCAGGCTCCTCTGCGGAGAAATCGAGGTGAGAAGATTTACTCTGGCAGAACCCCTGGCTGTGAGGGCAGGCGATGGAATTGTAATTCCACTCACTCAGAACAAAGAGCCCATTCTATGGGTGCGAGGTGATTCAGTTGTATCGTCCGATCCGTGCGAGTTAGTTTTCGCACTTGACATGTCCGACGATCCCGATGGCCGCGTAGTCACCTTGACCACTGTGCCGTTCCACATGTCTCAGGACAGCGTGGAGGTACCTTAGTCTACCCAAGTATCTTCACGGGCCAAGGGGCAGCAGCGGGAGACATACTCGGTGCCGCTTAAACACCGCTTCCGCGGATTCGTGAGTGAATAGCCGTCCTGCATTGCCCACGTCTGGAAGTTGCTCATCCCATAGGCGAAGAAGGAATGCGTAGAGAGTCGAATGGTCAATTGCGATTGGGCGGAGGGTCGTCCCGGCTCAATCAAGGAGACTGTTGACGATCGGGCAGGAGTTCTTCGAGGAGTTTGATGCTGTGGCTTAGCAGGCGTAGAAAGAAACCTTTCAGGTCTTGAAGGGGGTTGGCATCGGTACGGCTGGCGCTTTTCGGCCATGGGGAGGAAGGTCTCGGCGCACCGGAACAGAATGCATCAGCACACTCTACCCGCTAGGCAAGGACATCACCCGGAGTACTCTCCAATGCGTCTGTGATCCGCAGGAGCGTCAGGATAGAGATATTCCGCTCCCCCCGTTCAACGGCAGCGACATAGGTCCGGTGCATCCCACAGCGCCTCGCCAACTCATACTGGGTCATCCCCAGCTCGACCCGACGCGCCCGCAGAGCTTCGCCAAGCGCAACCAACGATTCATGCTTCTCTGACGAGCCGCCCCCTCCGCAGGGTCTTGTGGCACCCTCTGAAGAGCTTGTGTAACCGTCCTGTGAGGCACACGCTTGGAAGTGCTTGCGCCGGTGGAGAGCGC